>NZ_VPBR01000009.1:0-96347 GCF_013418645.1 Acinetobacter sp. YH12132 | reverse complement strand
CTTGTACTTCTGCCGGTAAGGCATTTACTGCATTTTGTGCGATGGCTTTTAGTTCGGCAGCTTCATCAATCGCAGCCTGGGCAACTGCCTGCTCTGCTGGTGTGATGAGACCATTGCCATCTGTATCTGCATCAGCAATCGCTTGCTCGGCCTCGGCATAAGCCGTTTCCGCTGCTGCTACTGCAGCTTCTGCACTGGCAATTAATCCGTTTAAGTCATCAATTACACCATCACCATCTGCATCCGTGACCACAGGGGCAAGCAATTCAGTCAAGGCATCTACGCGTTCTTGTAGCCCGTCTTTCTCAGCTTGTACTTCTGCCGGTAAGGCATTTACTGCATTTTGTGCGATGGCTTTTAGTTCGGCAGCTTCATCAATCGCAGCCTGGGCAACTGCCTGCTCTGCTGGTGTGATGAGACCATTGCCATCTGTATCTGCATCGGCAATCGCTTGCTCGGCCTCGGCATAAGCCGCTTCCGCTGCTGCTACCGCCGCTTCTGCATCTGCAACTGCCTGCTCAACCGCATCATCAATCCCATTGCCGTCTTGGTCATTCACCGCTGGAACTTCAAGATCCGTCAAGGCATCCAGACGATCTTGCAGACCATCTTTGTCTGTACTTTCTGGTAACGCAGTCACAGCGTCTTGTGCCGTTTGTTCAGCTTCAGTTGCTGCATCCACCGCATCTTGAATCGCTTGCTGTTCTGCTGGGCTGATCAGGCCATCTTCTTGAGCACCTGCAATTACATCTTCTGCTGCCTGGTGTGCATTTTCAGCATCAGTCACCAGGGCTTCCGCTGCTTCGAATGCGTCATCGATACCGTTACCATCTGCATCATTCACTGGCGGTACTGTGATTGGATCATTGATGGCATCGAGACGATCTTGCAACTCTTCTTTATCTGCACTTTCAGGCAAGGCTGTGACTGCATCTTGCGCAGTATCTTTGGCTTCTGCTGCTGCATCTGCCGCATCTTGAAGCTGCGCTTGCTCTTCTGAGGTAATCAAGCCATCTTCTTGCGCCTGATTTAATAGATCTTCTGCAGCCTGTTGAGCCTCTTCTGCTGCAATCACTAATTGTTCTGCAGCTGTAGAATCTACTGGTGTATTTGATGATGCACTATCAGAATCTGAACCTACCGCAGCAATAGTCGCTCCTGCAGCTACAGCTCCAGTGACCCAAGGCATCAGGGCAGCAAGTGTATCAGCGTATAACAGTGGACTAATCGTTTCGATAAAATGATATTTAATTGTAGGAAGGATCTCGCCAGCAGCATTTGCGAACTCTGCCCAATACAGCTGCTCTCCATTATCAAAAACAATATGATGGCTATCTAATGGGTCATCAAAATAGCTTTCGATCACTACCTTTTCGCCATTTTTCAGGTTCACTATTGCTGCATTTCCCTCTCGAGTAATACTCGCCACATCCTCAATTGCTGTATCAATCTTGACAACAGAGTTTTCAGATAAAGTAACCGTATTCGTATCAGCAGACAGCAATAACTGCTGTGTCTCTTTCGAAGTAACCGCTATATTTGGCATACCCTCTTCCTTTTTATGATCGTATCTTTATGTAAAGTTAGGTTTTGAAATTATTCTTCTTAGCAAGAGTTGGCATTTTTATCGAGTTTATACTCAGAACATACTGATTAATATTTCTTATCAAAATACTCGGATTTAAAAACTAAAATTTAGAATGTGATAAGCATTTGTTTTAATTATTTTTTTAAAATGAGATATAATTATCAATTAAATCAAACAAATGCAAAATTATCATTACTTTTATTTATTTATTTTAATCACATCACATAAATTAACTTATTGTATTGAAAATGTTGAAAATTACACAGCAAATACACACAATTACAAACAAGATAAATATAAATAAAAAAAGTTACATTAATTCTTTTTAAGTATTTGAAGATTATTAAAAAACAAAAAAGACGCGATACGCGTCTTTTTATAAAAATTCTGAATCTTTAAGCCGGAATACGTAACACCTGTCCAGGGAAAATATCATCCGCATCTTTTAACAAAGGACGGTTGGCTTCAAAGATTTTATTGTACTGATTGGCATCACCATAAAATTCTTTTGAGATTTTAGACAGGGTATCGCCTGATTTAACTGTATAGAATTTACTTTCTGGTTCAGGTGTTGCCACAGTCATCTGATCATCCACTTGCGCGACATGATCAATATTTCCCACCGCCAGTACAATTTTTTCACGATCAGCCTGGCTTTGTACCTGCCCTTTAATCGTGGCTAAATCGGTCTTGCCATTGTAGTTCACAGAAAGGCCCGTAATTGGTAAGCCTAAAGATTTAATATGTCCTAATAATTTATTGGCCATTTCCTGTGCAGACGGTTCTGCTGGGGCCGCTGGTGCAGCCGGTTGTTGCTCTGCCGGGGCAGTGTTTTTCTTACCAATACCTTTTACAAAATCAAAAAGTCCCATTGTTATTCTCCAGCTTTTATTTGATGCAATTGATTTTTATCAATCATTTGGAATTGCGTGCTTTCTTTTTATAACGAAAAAATACACAGGAGAGCGTTGCGCTTGGTTAGATAAAAGTAAGCTTATGTAATTTCGGCCGGCCATAAAAAAACCACCCAAAAGGGTGGCTTTTCTTAGCATCTGCTAAAAATCTTTAATTAACCAAGTTTTTTAGTCACATAGTCAATTGCAGATTGAACAGTTGTAATTTCGTTTGAATCTTCATCAGGAATTGTGATGTCGAAATCATTTTCGAAAGACATTACAAGTTCAACCAGGTCCAGAGAGTCTGCACCTAAGTCATCCATGAAAGATGCTTCGTTTTTAATCTCTTCAGCTTTAAGACCAAGTTGTTCAGCAACCGCTTGTTTAACGCGTTGTTCGATATCGCTCACAGGAATTCTCCTCATTGCTTGTGGCGTTTTTAATGCCGTTAGTTTAATTGAATCTATAAGTTTTTGAAAGTTTATACATGAGCTTAATTCATGTATAAACCACCATTTACATGTAACACTGTACCAGTGATGTAACTTGCTTTGTCAGAAGCCAAGAAACTCACTGCATTGGCGATATCTTGTGGATCACCTAAACGGTTTAATGCCACTTGCTCACTCATTTTTTTGCGAATTTCTTCACTTAACTGTTCGGTCATTTCTGTTGCAATAAAACCGGGTGCAACAGAGTTGACTGTAATTTGACGGCTGCCCATTTCCTTGGCCAGGCTGCGGCTAAATGCCTCAATCCCTGCTTTGGCCGCAGAGTAGTTGGCCTGTCCCGGATTGGCAAAGTGTGCCACCACTGAACTAATATTAATAATGCGACCGAAACGCGCTTTGGTCATGCCTTTCAGTACACGTTTAGACAAACGGTAAACGGCTTTCAGATGGATGTTGAGGATATCATCCCAGTCATCTTCAGACATACGCAGTAACAAATTATCTTTGGTAATACCAGCGTTGTTCACCAAGACCAGTACCGGACCATAGTTTTGTTCGATGTCCGAAATGAGCGCATCAATTGCCTCGCCATTACGAACATCCAGGACTTTACCCGCACCCTGTTCACCAAAGCCTGTGCTCAGTTTTTCTGCACCTGCTTCAGAAGTTGCTGTCCCAACCACAAAATAACCGTCTTGAATAAGCTGCTGAGCGATGGCTGCACCAATCCCTCGGCTTGCACCTGTCACCAATGCGACTTTGCGTTCTTGTGTCATGCAATTTTCCCTTCAGCCACTAAAATGGCATTTAAGGCATCCTCCAGACGACTATTGTTGTCAATCGGGAATGCTTTTTCTATGTGAGGTAAGCGTTTTGCAAGGTTCGCCAATACATTCCCTGGACCACATTCAACAATGTACTGAATGCCCTGGTCTTGCAGGTACTGCATGGTGTTTGTCCATTGCACAGACTGATACAATTGAGCAGTCAAAGCCTGACGCAATTGAGCAACATCAGTTGCTACAGCTGCGCCCACATTTTGTATTACAGGAATGCTTGGTAGCTCAATGGCAGTTTGTTCCAAAGCTTGTGCGAACTGTTCTGCAGCCGGTTTCATCAGTGAACAGTGCGATGGCACTGACACCGGAAGCGCAATAGCTTTGGCTGAATTTTCTTTGGCTAGTGCGATGACTGCATCTACCGCTGCTTTATCACCAGCAACTACCACCTGACCTTGGGCATTGTAGTTGGCTGCTTCAACTGAACCGGTGCCTTGTGCGGTAGCTTGCGCACACAGTTCAATCACTTTGGCATCTCCCAGACCCAAAATGGCCGCCATAGCGCCCTGGCCTTGTGGCACAGCCGACTGCATGAGTTTGCCACGCAGATTGACCAGCTTCACGGCATCACCCAGTGATAACGCACCAGCCGCTACCAGCGCGCTGTATTCGCCCAGAGAGTGGCCAGCCAGATATTTGGGTGCTACACCACCCAGCTCCAGCCAGACACGCCACAATGCAATACTGGCGGTCAATAAAACCGGCTGGGTAAATTCTGTTTGATCTAAACCTTCACCACTTTGCGCAATGTGCCATAAATCAAAACCGATTGCGGCCGATGCTTCCGCAAAAGTTTCACGCACACCAGCAAACTGTTCTGCAAGTTCTGCCAGCATGCCGACTTTTTGTGAACCTTGTCCAGGAAACACAAATGCAGTTTTTGTCGCTTGCTCGAATCGTGTAGCAGACATATAAAAATCCTTTCGTGTAGAGCTGTTTTAAACAGGGTACGCCCCTTCAACAGTTCTTTTTTATGTAAGCTGATCGTTGGTGCGAAAATTTAACACTATTTTTCGGGTGAAGTAATTGCGAAAAACAACAAAAAAAGGGAGCTTACGCTCCCATTTTTTCCACTAAGCTTGACGCTTAATGCTTGTCAACAATTATTCAGCATCAGCTGCTTTAGCGAATAATTGACGACCACGGTAGATACCATCTTTAGATACGTGGTGACGACGATGAGTTTCACCAGTAGCTTGGTCTACAGTTAATGCATTCTCGGTTAAAGCGTCATGTGAACGGCGCATGTCACGGCGAGAGCGACTTTTACGGTTTTGCTGAACGGCCATGATGGCTCCTTACAAAGATCGAAAAAATGGATCAGAACAAATTCAGTTGTCTTAACGCAAAATTATAACATAATTTTTAGTTAAGTTTACCCTTCAAACTTGCCAAAACATCAAACGGATTATCCCGTTTTTCTTCGACATCGTTCTGAACGGCAGGTTGATGCTTGTGTTCGCAAGCGTCATGCTTAGGCGACAAAGGCAGCAACAATAACAGTTCATCTTCTATAAGTGCGAGTAAATCAGCCGTCGCCGGTGAATCATAATCACCTTTGCTGGTTGCTTCACTTTCACCCAGAACAATGAAATCAGCATCCTCATCCAAGCGCTCTATCAGTGACTCATCATCTACAAGCGCTAAATGGAAGTCTAAAACAAGGTCAATTTCCACAGTATCCAGACAGCGCTGGCATTCCATTGGAACTTGTGTTTCAACGTGACCATCTAGCCATGCAATGCGATGATAGGCATCCATTGATAGCTTACAGTCTATGTTAATCAATTGATCATCAATTGATCCAACAGCTTCACGAGCAATACGAGCAAAGCGAGACAATGGCAGGGTACCTGACCATGTAAAGCCCTGTTCAGCCCATTTAAACGGCTCAATCTGTGCCGGAAAGGTATTTGCTGACATAATTAAGGCGGCAATTCTACAAATTCATCAGTACTCTGTCAAAGATTAAGATACAATTTTGTACTTATTTAGACAGACCAATTGGGTAAATTAAGTCATGCATCTGTTGCAGCCGCAAACAGAAGTGAATGTTTCATCACTCGTTAGCACACTTTCAACGCTCGATTCTGACATTTCACCTGACCAAGTGCAACTCTCGGACTGGTTGAAATTATCAACAGAATCAGAATACGTCGATTGGCTCATCTTACACTTTAATCACTGGTTTTCCCACCACAATGTCAACCTGGTGCGTGGTGATTTTGAACCGGAGTATTTTCCCGCCACCGCAGACACCCCTGCCCGCATCCAGTTTGCGCATGGTTTCTTTAACAGTGCCCTGCATGAAATCAGTCACTGGACCATTGCCGGTGAGGAACGCCGTAAACAGCCCGATTTAGGCTACTGGTATGCTCCGGATGGCCGCACGGCTGAGCAGCAGGCCCTGTTTGAGCAGGTCGAAATCAGGCCGCAAGCGATTGAATGGATGTTTGCCACTGCATTTGGACGCAAATTCCGGGTTTCTTTAGATAACCTGACCGGTGAAGGCGGCGATGGTGCCTGCTTTAAAGACAATGTTTATGCCCAGGTACAGCGTTATTTTCGTGGTGAAGCCAAACTGCCACGCGATGCCAAACGCTTTATTGACTGTATCTGTTTATGTACCCGGCATGGCAAAAGCTTACATAGCGATGAATTTGCAAGAGAAATGCTTGATTAAATTACATAAATCAACGCTCTGGATACACAGAGCTTTGTACAATGGTCTGAAAAGCGAATCATCATCAGATCAGGAGAAAAGAATATGCTGCATTTAAGAGTTCATCCTGAAAATCCTCAGCCCCGTTTAATTAGTCAGGCAGTAGAACGGATTCGTGCCGGCGATGTGGTGGTCTATCCTACCGATGCAGCCTATGCCATTGGCTGCCAGATCGGGAATAAAGCGGCTATGGAACGGATTGCCCAGATTCGTGGTCTTGGCCCTAAACATCAATATGCAATTTTATGTTGTGACCTGTCCGATATTGCCACTTATGCCAAGGTCGATAATGCCATGTATCGCCTGCTAAAAAACAATACCCCGGCAGTAACCACTTTTATTTTACCGGCCACCAGTGAAGTGCCGCGCCGTCTGATGCACCCGAAAAAGAAAACCATTGGCCTGCGTATTCCGAGCAATCCGGTTTGCCAAATGTTACTGAAAGAGCTGGATGAACCGCTCTTGACCTCCACCCTGATTTTACCGGGGCAGGATGATCCACTGGATGATCCTTATGATATTGAAATGCAGCTTGGTAAACGAATTGATGTGTTTATTAATAGTGGCCTGGGGACTTTAGCCACCACCAGTATTGTCGATTTATCTGGTGACCAGCCGGAAATTATCCGTCGTGGTATTGGTGATGTGAGTGCGTTTGAATAACGGCGCTCAGCGCCACCTCAGGAGGAAACGGTATGGATTTATTTTATCTGTTGCTGAATCTGCGCGAGTTTCCAAAAAGCCAGCTAATCTATGCGACCCAACCCTGGTCTCTGGAAGCTGAGGTTCTACTGCTGGATGCAATACCCAACCCGGCTGCCGTGCTCTCTATCGGACAGCAGGTGTATCATCTGCTGTCGAGTGTTGAAGAGGCCTATATCCTGTCCTTAAGATTAGGCCACCAAAACCTGTGCAGCCGTGAAATGTGTCAGCAACTGCTGGAACAGCTTGAGCAGTCCGCTTTATCACGTGTTTGATCTGAGGTGAGTTTTTCTTGCTAAAACCCTTATCTGTATGCGCTTTTAGGCCATATCTTCTACTGTATTGAACGTGATTTTTCCTGCTTTTTCGCTGCAGAATTGCCATCTACTTTTGCTTTTTTTCGCTTTTAGTCATTTGGGTAATTTATTTCATGGTCAATTTCCATTAAACTACGCGCAATTAACCCCATGCTTTCTTTTCGATGTGAGATCGAATGTAAAGCTCTTTTCATGCCTTTGAAAATTCGCGTGGCCTAAAACTGTAATGAATCAATCTGTGCATCCTGCTATGGACCAAGTCCCGCACATCCGCGTTTTGGATGAGTGGCAAGAGACGATTCCTGAGGATTTATATATTCCTCCTGCAGCATTTGAAATTCTGTTAGAGCATTTCGAAGGCCCGCTCGACTTTCTGATTTACCTGATTCAAAAAAACGGCTTTGACCTGCTACAGGTTGATATCGCACCGATTGCCTCTCAGTATTTGGCTTATATGGATGCGATGAAATCCCTGAATATTGAGCTGACCGCAGATTATATGGTGATGGCTGCCCTGCTGGCCGATTTAAAATCGCGTTTGCTGCTGCCGAAACCCAAAGCCATCAGCGAGCTGGAAAAAGATCCGAAGCAGGAACTGATTGACCGGCTGGAAAATTATTTACGTATTAAACAGGCGGCTGAACGTCTGGGGCAAATGCCGGTGTTAGAGCGTGATACCTTTAATACCCATGTCAGCCTGGGCCAAGTGGCGTATAGTAATGAGGGTCATGAGGCCAGCCTGTTACGTGATGCGCTATTTTGTGTATTTAATCGCCCTGAACCGGTGATTCACCAAATTCAGCAGGAACCGGTGTTACTGGAAGAACGGATTGCCTATATTGAAGCAAAGCTGCAAAGCGGTGAAGTGCTAGCGTTTGCCGAGCTGCTCAAGCCGAGTCAGGGCCGTATGGGCATGGTGGTAACGTTTATGGCGATTCTGGAACTGACCCGCCAGCAAAAAGTGGCAATTGTTGCCAGTGGTGTCGAAGCACCGCTGGCCATTCAGGGAGCACAGGCCTAATGTCAGAGCAAACCCTTAACATGTCCAGTGATGAACAGCATCATGAAGTGCTGATGCAGCTAGAAGCCATTATTTTTGCCAGTGATGCACCGGTATCGCTGGCACGTCTGAAAGAAGCATTTCAGGCACGCTATAGTAAGGCAGAATTAAAAGTCTTTTTACAACAACTGGCCATGCTGCAACATGGCCGGTCTATTGAACTGGTTGAAACTGCGCAAGGTTTCCGTTTTCAGGTACGGGCCAAATATCGTACCCTGATTGCACAGGCCTGGCCGGAACGACCAACCCGTTTATCCCCGTCTTTACTCGAAACACTGGCTGTGATTGCTTACCATCAACCGGTGACCCGAGCAGATATTGAACAGATTCGCGGAGTATCAAACAACAGTCAGATTCTCAGAACGTTGTTTGACTGGAACTGGATTAAGGAATCCGGTTTCCGGGAACTCCCTGGAAGACCCGCGTTGTTAGTCACAACGCCACAATTTTTAAATGCATTTGGCCTGACCTCTGTCGGTCAATTGCCTCCCCTGCAGGATGCCAAGGAAGCTTTCATGCACCTCGATGCCCAGGCACCGAGATCGTGAATAGGTGAACTGTTGATGATAATTTCTAAGGTTATGCTGTCATGAGTGAAAAATTGCAAAAGGTACTGGCACGCGTTGGTTTGGGTTCTCGCCGTTATATGGAAGAAGTCATTGCCGCTGGTCGTGTAAGTGTCAATGGCCAAGTGGCCCAGGTGGGTGAGCGTATTGAACCAGGCGATGAGCTTCGTATCGATGGTCGTAAAGTCAGCTTCCAGATTGAAGATGAAATCCGTCGCCGTGTGCTGATTTACTACAAACCGGAAGGTGAAATCTGTTCACGTAACGATCCGGAACAACGCCCGACCGTATTTGATCATTTACCATCAATCGCCAATGATCGCTGGGTCATGGTCGGCCGTCTGGATATCAACTCGACCGGTCTGTTACTGTTCACCAATGATGGCGAACTGGCAAACCGCCTGATGCATCCATCCAATGAAATTGAGCGTGAATATGCGGTCCGTGTAATGGGTGAAGTCACGCCACAAATCCGTAACAACATGCTGCGTGGTGTGGTACTGGATGATGGCCCGGCCAAGTTTGAATCCTTCTCTGAAATTGGTGGTGATGGTATCAACCGCTGGTATCAGGTGGTGGTAAAAGAAGGTCGTAACCGCGAAGTACGTCGTATTTTCGAATCTCAGGGCTTAAAAGTTAGCCGCCTGCTACGTACCCGTTATGGTACCGTGATTCTGCCACGTGAACTGCGTACTGGCCGCTGGATGGAACTGGACAAGAATGACATCGACAACCTGACCAAAGCGGTTGAGCTGAAACCACGTCAGGGAACCGGTCTGTACGGTATGGCTAAACGCCGTAATGAACGTATGCAGGAAAAACCGATGGCAGCGCGTCGCGGTGGTTTCTTGCGTCAGCAGCGCCGTGACAATGAAGCAGCGCCAACGTCTTCAACCCGCGGCCCGCGTGATGATAACTTTGGCAATCGTGAACGTCGTGAAAACCAGAATGGCACACACTTTGCCCGCCGTGATAACCCAAATGGCAACAGCTTTGGCCGTCAAGAGCGTGATGAACATGCGCCACGCAAACCATTTGGCAACAAAAGCTTTAGAAAGTTTTAAGCTGCCTAGCAAAAAGCCACTCAATTGAGTGGCTTTTTTTATCACAGTTTTAATCCAAAACTGGAATCTCAATCCATTTTGCCTCTGGAAAATGCCGAGCCAAATAGGTTTTTAAATACTCAGCGGTATCTTTAGAAATCAGCGGATCTTGTGATTCATCTTTCAGGTTATAGGCCAGCGCATACAGCGACAGCCCTCGCGCCATCAACGCTTCCAGACTTAATAAGGTATGGTTAATGCTACCCAGACGTCCTGAACTGACCAGAATCACCGGATACTGCTGCTCGGCAATATAATCAATCGTTAACATTTCCGTGGTGAGCGGCACCATCAGGCCACCAGCGCCTTCCAGTAGTACCACATCAAAACGCGCTGCCAGTTGCTCTGTCGCCTGGCGGATGTTATTGAAATCAATCTCACGGCCATCAATTTTGGTGGCCAGATGCGGCGATGCTGGATAAGTGAAAATTTCGGGCATGGTCAGTTTGCTGTCATCTTCAGGCAACCAGCCACAGCCCATCATCTCCCGATGTTGCTGGATATCTTCCGAAATATCAGTATTGCCAGTCTGAATCAGCTTTTGGGTAATGGTTCGCTGCCCTTCAGCACTCCAGACCTTGGCCAGATAACCGGTGGTATAGGTTTTGCCAATTCCGGTATCAATTCCACTGACAAAATAGATCTGTGCCATTAGCCTGTGCTCCGTGCAATACAATAAATCGGATGATAACTGAGCAGATATTCCTGCTGGCCGGCCACATTCAGCCGGGAAAACTGCCGATAGGCCTGATAAAACTGCTGCAAACTGTGTTTGGTCCAGCGGTGCCCGGAAGCGGTACCCGTGACCCCGGTGGCTTTTAAATGCTGCAATACCTGACGTGGATGTTCAAAAGCCAGGGTTTTGACAGTTTCAGACAAATACACAATTTCGAAGCCTTGTGACTCCAGACAGCGGCGCAGTTCCGGCAGGCTGAAATAATCCAGCCCCTGCCCGGTCAGGGCTTTAATTTCCTTGAGATTGTCCGGACCAAAACTAGAAAAACATAAATAACCCGAAGGCTTTAAAGCATGGGCGATTTTGGCAAACAGCTGCTGCAGATTCTGCATCCATTGCAAGGCTGAACTCGAAATCAGCACATCCAGCTGTTCTGGAAAAGCGATCTGCTCGGCATCGCCAATCCACCATTCGGTTCGGGAAGTAGAAAACGGTTGCTGCTGGACTTCCGGATACAGGTCATTGAGCAGCAACTGCTGCACCTGAAAGTGCTGCTCCAGCGCACGGGTTAAAGCCCCCGTACCACAGCCAATTTCAAACACCCGTCCCAGTTTTCGACTGGTTAGATGTGACTGCATCAGCCGAACCAGTTGCTGGCAAATCTGCTGCTGAATCACCGCATGCTGCAAATAGCTGTGATGCGCCTGGGCAAAACGCCGTGCCACTTGCGATTTATTTACAGACATCGCTGACTTGTCCATCATAACAGCGCCACGCATTGCGCCAGCTCACTGGACTGAATCTTCGCGGTCAGGCAAATCCTCAGCCGTGAACTGTTTTGCGGTACGGTCGGCGGACGTACCGGCATGATATAAAACCCAGCCTGCTGTAGCTGCTGTGCCTTTTGTACGGCTTTTTCCGATTCGCCCAGAATTACCGGCACAATCTGCGAGGTCGATGGACAGGCATAGCCTTTGGCTTCAACCTGCACTTTTAATTCCTGGCTGATCTGCTGTAAATGCTGGCGCTGGGCTTGCATCTGCAACATCTTCTGGAACATAAACCGGGTCCAGGCCATATTCAGCGGCGGCTGCGCGGTACTGAAAATCAACGGGCGCATGCGGTTAATTAAATAGTCACGGATCAACGGATGGCTAATCAGATATCCACCGACCGAGGCCAAGGTCTTGCCAAAAGTCCCCACCAGAAAATCAATCTGCTCCAGCACCGCATACTGCTCTGCACAGCCCAGCCCCCGCTCTCCACGTACGCCAATGGCATGTGCTTCATCAACATACAGCATCACTTTCGGATAACGCTGCTTTAACTGCACCAGTGCCGCCAGATCGGTTTCATCACCATCCATACTAAAAATGGATTCGGTCACGACTATAATCCGTTCAATTTGCGCATCGTCATGATACTGTTCCAGCAGCCGGGCCAGATGCGCCAGATCATTATGCCGGTAGCGCACCGCCTTGGCAGAAGATAAACGGATACCATCAATCATGCTGGCATGGACCAGCTTGTCGGCCAGAATCAGGGTTTTACTGTCGGCCAGTGCCGGTAAAATCCCGATATTCATATGGTAGCCACTGTTAAACAGCAAAGCGGCACGGCCAAAGGCCTGACTCAGACTCGTTTCCAGCTGCTCATATTCCGGGAAGTTCCCGGTCAGCAAACGCGACGATGAGGCGCTCATACGGCGCTCGGTGACAGGAGTTAAATCAAAAAATTCTTCACGCAAGCTGACATCGCTGGCCAGCCCCAGATAATCATTACTAGACAGATTCAGCATGCGCTGCCCGTGAATCTGAATCGTGCGGCCATGTTGCAGATTGGACTGAAACTGGCGCAAATTGGCAGTGCGTTTTAACTGTTCCAGCTGCTGGGCATAATGGTCGAGCAAACTCATGCGGCATTCTCCTGCATCTGGCGAACCACCTCGGTCAACTGGGTCAGCAAGTAGTGCAGTTCATCTGCTGAAATCACATACGGCGGCATCACATAAACCAGTTTGCCAAATGGCCGCACCCAAATGCCCCGCTGTACAAACTGCTGCTGCAGGCTTTGCATATCGACTGGCGTAGTCAGTTCAACCACCCCAATTGCGCCCAGCACCCGCACATCCTGTACATGGCTCAGCTGAGCCAGTGGCGTTAAAGCCTGTTGCAGCTGCTGTTCAATCTGCTGGATCTTGGCCTGCCAGTCCTGCGCCAGCAAGACTTGAGTACTTTTCAGTGCCACCGCACAAGCCAGCGGATTGGCCATAAAAGTCGGGCCATGCATAAATACGCCAGCTTCCCCCTGACTGATGGTATCTGCCACCTGCTTGCTGGTTAAAGTTGCCGACAGGGTCATATAACCGCCCGTCAGTCCTTTGCCAATACACATGATATCCGGCTCCACTCCGGCATGTTCCCAAGCAAATAACTTGCCGGTACGACCAAAGCCGGTGGCAATTTCATCAAAAATCAGCAGCAGACCATACTGCTCGCATAAACGCTTGGCCTGACGCAAATATTCAGGATGATAAAAGCGCATACCGCCCGCGCCCTGTACAATCGGCTCTAGAATCAGTGCGGCCAGTGTATGCTGATGCTGGGCCAAAGCCTGTTCCAGATCGGCAATATCATCTGGGTTCCAGTCTTCATCAAAGCGGGTTTGTGGTGCCTGTACAAATAAGCGATTCGGCAGACTTGAACCAAAAATCTGATGCATGCCAGTGACCGGATCGCAGACCGACATCGCATTCCAGGTATCGCCATGGTAGCCGGAACGCGGAGTAATAAAATTGGTTTTTTGTGGCTGGCCTTGCGCAGTCCAGTACTGCACCGCCATTTTTAACGCGACTTCAACCGCCACTGAACCGGAATCGGCATAGAAAATCTTATCCAGACTCGGTGGAGTAATTTGCAGCAGTAATTTGCCCAGCTCAATGGCCGGATCATGGGTCAGACCGCCAAACATGATATGTGACATCTGCTGTAACTGGTCGGTCACAGCCTGATTCAGTTCAGGATGGTTATAGCCATGAATAGCACACCACCACGATGACATGCCATCAATCAGACAGCGGCCATCTGCGAGTTCAATGGTCGCACCATAAGCCCGCTTTACCTTGAAGGTCGGCAGCGGCTGGGTCATGGAAGTATAAGGATGCCAAAGATGTTGCTGGTCAAATAAATCGGTCATCCCGGACTCCCTGTCTGGTTTAAAATCTGCATGAGCTCGATCTTACTCCCGCCACACAGAAAAAGAAATTGCGGGAATTATCATTTCCGCTGAAGGGTCAGGAGAGTTGCTTTAAATAGTCAATAATTTTCTGTGTAACCACATCTGTTTCAAACAACGGGATGCCATGCGAGCCAGAAATCACTTCCACCTGAAGATTTGTTGCAGCTAAATTCTGTAAATCTTCTGCAACTTGGCAAGGAACCAGCTGATCTTCATGTGCCAGCAAATGATATTGTGGAGCCGGATAATTTTTTAAGATGGTCACCAGATTAAGCTGTTCCAGCAAAGCTAATCCCTGTTTTAACAAGGTTAGAGATTGCGGCTGGATTAAACTTTGTAATTTCTGTAAATCCTGCCGGCTCTGGGCACTACCCTGACAGACCAGATAACCAAAACGTTTTAAGGTCGCGGCCGCATCTTTGGCAAAGCCCTGTTTAAACTGCTGAAAAGTCTCGGGAACCATCCCGTGGGGCCACGCGTCTTGCGCAACAAAACACGGATTCGAAGCCAAAGTAATGAGCGCTTGCGGCGCCTGTCCGGATTGCGCCAGTGCATCGGCCAGTAAGGTTGCCAGCTGCCCACCCAGAGACCAGCCCATCAGCACGCTATAGCCTTTGGCCCGTTCCAGCTGCTGCTGGAACTGTACCGGATCCGCCGCATTAAAAATGTTCAGGACATCGACCTGAATGCCGTGTTGCATTAGGCTATGTTGTACAGGCTGTAACAGGCCGGTTCCTCCGCCCCATCCGGTGATCAAAAGTATACGCTGCTGCATTGTGCTGTCCTTGTTTCCATCTAGTCGCAGTATAGTAAAAATAGCGACGCCTGCACTGCATCAAAATCGCCAAATCTCGACCATAAAAAACCCGGCCAGTGCCGGGTCAATGTTGGGTTGGGCTTACATTTGCGATTGAATGTAGTTCTGCAAACCAATGAGTTCAATTAAACGCAACTGTTTTTCCAGCCAGTAAGTATGGTCTTCTTCGGTATCTGACATTTGCTGACGCAGCATGTCACGGGTGATGTAATCGCCCTTGTCTTCTGCCAGCTTGACGCCTTGGGCCAGTTTTTCACGTACCTCATACTCTAGCTTTAAATCGGCTTTTAAGCAGGACAGCACGTCGGTACCGACGTCAATATCATCACGTTGCATATTCGGAGTGCCTTCAAGGAACAGAACCCGGCGAATCAAGGCATCGGCATGTTGTGATTCTTCCTGCATCTCATGGTCGATGCGTTCATAAATCTTGCTCAGGCCCCAATCTTCATACATACGCGAGTGAATCAGGTATTGATCACGAGCAGCCAGTTCGCCACCGATCAACATATTTAAATAGTCTACGACTTCTGGATTGCCACGCATTTTCATTACTCCCTTACGAATACGCTCATTATGGCGAAAGCCAAGCCAAGTTGCAAAAGATAATTTGTGTAAATATATGATTTTTATATAATTAAAATGAGAAGCATGTGCATTTACAGTTCTGGATTCAAACTTTTCCACATAAAAAAGAATTGCTTGCGCACATTTGTCTGATTTTTCATCAGCCCAAACATACAAAGCGGCAAATTTAGAATTTTGTAACTATCAAAAACGGTTCTTATTTCTGCGGTTTTTACGATTTTACTGCTGTGCTTTCTCTGTTTTGATCTATCACCAGATTCAGGCAGCAACCGCTCAATCTAGAGAGCGGTTGCCTGTTGTTCTGTTAGCCCTGGGTCTGGCCATATTCAGCCATCAGGCTCAGGAACTGATCTTCATTCATGACCGGAATACCAAGTTTCTCCGCCTTCTCCAGTTTGGAACCGGCTTTTTCACCCGCCACCAGACACTTGGTTTTACTGGAGACACTGCCACTTACCCGGGCGCCGAGCGCCTGTAGCATTTGAGTGGCTTCATCACGGCCCATTTTGCTTAAAGTACCGGTAATGACCCAGCTTTCACCATTTAACGGCTGACGGGTCGGCGCCAGCGGTGCATCCCAGTGAATACCGGCCGCCAGTAAACGGTCCAGCACTTCCAGGTTATGCGGTGCCTGGAAAAAGTCCAGAATCCATTCTGCGGTAATATCGCCGACATCCGGGGTTTTCTTGAGCGCCTCCAGATTGGCAACACGTAAGGCATCCAGCGTCTGGAAGGTATTGGCCAGCATCCGCGCGGTGGTTTCGCCGACACCTCGAATCCCCAAGGCATAAATAAAGGCACCCAGCGTGGTTTTTTTACTGCGTTCAATTGCATCGAGCAGGTTTTGTACCGACTTCTCGCCCATTTTTTCAATCTTGAGCAAGGCCTCACGATGTTCATGCAGATGGTAAATGTCCGAAACATCTTTGAGCAGATTCAGATGCAGTAATGATTCCACCCAACGATCACCCAGACCTTCAATATCCATGGCCTTACGCGAAACAAAGTGACGGATGGCCTCAATCCGCTGCGCTGCACAGTACAGGCCACCGGAACAGCGTGCCAACGCTTCGCCTTCCGGCATCACCACCGGCGAATCACACACCGGACAGCAGGCAGGTAGCTGTACGGTTTCAGCCTCCGCCGGACGAAATTCCGGCCAGACTTTTTCAACTTTCGGAATCACATCGCCGCTGCGATAGACACTGACCGTATCGCCAATCCGCACATCTAGACGATGGATTTCACCAATATTGTGCAAGGTGACATTAGACACTGTCACCCCACCCACTGCCACCGGATTCAGGCGCGCCACCGGGGTCAAAGTACCGGTACGGCCTACCTGCCAGTGAATATTTTCAACTGTAGTCAGCGCGGCGACTGCCGGGAATTTATAAGCAGTGGCCCAGCGCGGTTCGCGGCTTAAAAAGCCAAGCTGCTGCTGCTGTTTCAGGTCATTGACTTTAATTACCATGCCGTCAATTTCAACACTCAGCTGCGAGCGTTCCTGATTGATCTGCTCATAGACTTCTTGCACGGCCTGAATGCTGTCACAAACAAAATGACGCTCACCCACAGCAAAACCAAGCTGATGTAACCAGTCCAGGCTTTCGGACATGGTGTTCAGGCCATGATGCGGCACGCACTGGGCAATGCCATAGGCATAAAACGCCAGTGGACGTGAGGCCGCAATTTTCGGATCCAGCTGGCGCAAGCTGCCGGCCGCAGCATTACGCGGATTGGCAAAGGTCTTTTCGCCTTTGGCCAGATTAGCGGCATTGAGTTTTTCAAAACCCGATTTGGGCATCAGCACTTCACCGCGCACTTCCAGAAACTCCGGAATGCTGTACTCCGCTGAAGATAAGATTTTCGGCAGGTTGCGAATGGTTTTAACATTGTGAGTAATATCTTCACCGGTTTCGCCATCGCCGCGGGTCACGCCGCGCACCAGCACGCCATTGGCATACCACAAGGAAATCGCCAGCCCATCAAATTTCAGCTCGACATCATATTGAATGGTCTGGTTGGGTAAACGCTCTTCGGCGCGGCGGGCAAAGGCAAACAGTTCATCCTGGTTAAATACGTTACCTAATGACAGCATTGGTACCGCATGGGTGACGCTTTCAAATTTGCTTAAAGGTTGTCCACCGACTTTATTGGTTGGGGTATCGGCCTGAATCAGATCGGGATATTGTTGTTCTAAGGCTTTAAGTTGATGAAACAGCTGATCATACTCACTGTCTGCAATAACGGGCTGATCCAAGACATAATAGGCATGATTATGCTGGGCTAAAATCTGGATCAATTGGCGCATTTGCGCCACCACATCTGCATGTTGAGTCATATGTTCACCATAAAAAAGGGCGGTGATCCCGCCCTTAAAAAATTTTGTCGCTTGGCCGTATTATAGAAACCGGAGGCTGTGGTTTCAATTCAGTTATGCCAGCGAAGCCTGACCTGCGCGATAATCAATCGCCTGATGACGCCAGTGTTCGCGTAATTGCGGGGTTAGTTCCAGATGGTTCTGGTCATATACAGTGCCATCAATTTCACGGGCAATCAGACCGGAAATGCTGATCATGGTATCAAAGGCATTTTGCACATCGCTATGTGGCAGGGCCAGGAAAAAGGCCAGACCTTTAACCTGTTCATTCGACAGGGTTTCCAGATCAAAACCGTCGGCACCATTGTCAGTAATTTGCAGCACCGAGAACAGCAGTTTGGAACCATCTTCGTTATAACGGTGGAAGCAGGACATTTCACCAAAGCGCAGACCGTATTTAAGCAGCACTTTAAGGGTTTTCTCCCCCGATAAAATCCGGCGTTCCGGGAAAATATTCAGGGCAATAAATGATTCTGCAGTGGCCAGGGCGCTTTCATCATCTACCAGTTGCTGTTCATGCAGATGCGCATCCAGAATACTGCTTTCTTCTTCAAATTCACGAATATCGGCTTTTTCAATCTGGCTGTTGAGGCTAAATTCAGCCGGCACAGTTTCCGCTTTTTCGGTATCTACCACAGCTTGAGTCTGTTCAGTCGATGCTGATTCAGGCACAGATGCAGCAGCATGAGCTACAGCAGTCACGGCAGCGGTAGTAGATGCATCAGTCTGGGTGGTTTCGGTAGAAGCCTGTTCTGCCAGATTTTCTGCCTTTGCTTCTACCTCATTTTTGGCTGCAGGTTCAGCATCTACAGATGCTACGGCCTGCGCTTCAGTTTTCGCCTGCGCTGTTTCGTTCGGCTCAGTCAGCTGCGTTTCAGTCATGGCCTGTGGCTCAATTTTGCTGTTTGGCTCGACGGCAGCAAGATCGGCATCGCCTAACGTCGGTTCTACGCGCTGGGCCGGTTCAGTCTGCAACTGATGACGGACATGACGCGGAATGATCGGCTGCTGGCTATCGGCATTGACCTGCAGCTCGGAGTCCAGCGAAGGTGCTGCATCGGCCGGTTTTTTCAGGATCATTCTTAAACCGAAACCCATAATAATGAGCGCGATAATAATCCCAATGATTGTGGTGATTTCCATGTTATGCCTCCGCGACTAGACCGTATTCTGTAGCATCTTCTAGATTTACGCTGACTAATTTTGATGTTCCCGGTTCAGGCATAGTAACACCTAATAAATCGGTTGCCATCGTCATTGCCAGCTTGTTATGTGTGATATATATAAATTGCACCTGTTCGGACAGTTCCTGGACCAGGTTACAGAAACGTCCGACATTGGCATCATCCAGCGGTGCATCGACTTCATCCAGCACACAAAACGGTGCCGGATTTAAACGGAAAATGGCAAAGACCAGTGCCAGTGCGGTCAGTGCTTTTTCTCCACCCGACAACAGCGCCAGTGAGCTGTTGCGTTTACCCGGTGGTCTTGCCATTAGTTTTACACCCGATTGCCAGTCATCTTCAAGACTTAAACTGGCTTCACCACCATTAAACACTTTGGGAAACAGCGCCTGCAGTTCGGTATTAATCTGGTCAAAGGTGGTCATAAACAGCTTGCGCGTTTCCTGATCAATACTTTTCATGGCCGCCTGTAACTGGGCCACGGTTTTTTCCAGATCTTCAATCTGATGGCTCAGTTCGGCATAACGGGCTGAAACTTCTTCATATTCTTCTGAAGCCGCCAGATTCACCGCACCCAATTTATCAAACTGCGCCTGGGCTTTTTCCAGCTGCTGCTGATGGGCCGTTACATCAATGTTCAGCCCCGGAATCAGCTCGCTGTTTAAGGCTTTCAGCTGTTCGGAATAATGCTGCAAGTCAGATTTGGCCGCTTGCCAAGCCAGACGTTTTTCTTCCAGCTGGCTACGCAGTTTTTCATCCTGCTGCTGCTGTTGATGGCGCTGCTCGGTCAGCTGCTGCTGTTTGCTCTGAATCTGGTTCAGTTCCAGCTGCCATTCATTCCAGGTCTGTTGCAGTTTTTCCGTCTGCTGCTGCTGCTCGGCAAACTGGCTGGCTAGTGCCGGCAATTCCAGCTGCACCGGATCGACAAACTTTTTCGCCTGCTCCATTTGTGCTGCAATCTGCTGATGCTGGGTCTTTAAAAAACCACCATCTTTTTCCAGCAGTTCCAGCTGCTGTGTGGCCTGCACCGACTGGCGTCTTAACAGTTCCAGTTCCTGCTGCTGTTGCTGATATAGCTGCTGCGCCTGCTCCAGTTGTGCCGTTAATTCTTCCAGCTGGAATTGCAGGGTTTTATAGTTTGGCAGCGCCTGTTCCAACTTGAGACTCAGCGCATGCAGATCAATCTCCAGATCATCTTTTTGCATGGCATCTTCTTCCAGCTGCTCCTCCAGTTGCTGCAGCTGATGCTGTAATTGCTGCTTCTGCACGGCAAAGGCCTGCGCGGCGCTCTGGATTTTGGCAATCTGCAGATCCAGTGCCTGCAATGCCTGCTGCTGCTGTTTCAGCTGCGCCTGTTGTTCATGAAGCTGTTGCTGCAGCTGCTGGCACTGCTGTTGGCTGATGTTAAAGTCCTGTTCGGCCTGTTGCAACTCGGCCTGTTTCTGACTCAGTAGCCCATCAATTTCTTCCAGACGGATGCGATGGCTTAAAGCCCCCTGCGCCGATAGTGAGGCTTCATCAAACAGTAAACCAATGACCCAGTCCGGCCCGACCTGATAGCCATCTAGGGTTAGAATGCTCTGCCCAGCCTGTAACTTTGGCTGTAATTGCAGCGCCTGCGCTAAATCATCAGCCAGTGCCACCTGTTGCCATAAAGAAGAAGATGGCGATTCAATCCAGTCCGCCAGACAGCTTAAATTTGCCAGCTGAATCGGTGCGTGCTGGGCAGCAGGTTTTAACTGGCGTGCCAGACTGTCCTGAAAGTTGTCATCTGCATCAAGCATTTGCGCATTCAGCCATTTGGCCAGAAACTTCTCAATTAATGCCGCATGTGGTTTGGCAGCATCGTTCAGGGTTAGCACCTGCATTAAGGCGGTGTGCTGTAACTGCTGTTTGGGGCTGTTTTTAATCAGTAGCTGATTCAGGTTTTTCTGCTCGGCCTGGAGCACCTGAATTTCCGATTTCAGTTCAGTACTGCTATTTTTATGCTGATTCAGCAGGCTGTGTGCCTGTTGCAGCTGCTGCTGTTGCGCCTGAATCTGCTGCTCCAGTTCGGCCAGCTGCTGGCTTAACTGAGCTTTGTCCTGGTTCAGCTGTTCGATTTCATCTTGCTGGGCCTGACTTTGCAGCGAGCTGCTCTGCTGCTGCAAGGTGTCTTTTTGCTGTTCAATCCGGCTGATATTTTTTAGCAACTGTTCGCTCTGGGCCAGCATTTGCAGTTTTTGCTGCTGCTGTTTTTCCACCTGCGCCTTAATCTGCTCAAACTGCTGCTGCACCTGTTGCTGCTGGGCTTTGAGCTGCTGCACAGCCTGTGCCTGCTCTTGCGTGCTTTGCTCGGCCTGTTGCAGTTGCTCGGTATACTGTTCCTGCTGGCTGAGTACTGTTTCTAGCTGCAGATCAATCAGCTGCAGACGTTCTTTGGTCTGGGCTTTCTGTTCCTGTAATTGCGCCAGCGTACTGCTGTTTTGCTGGACCAGCGACTGTTTCTGCTCCAGAGTCATTTTCAGCTCAGCCAGTTTCTTTTCGGCCTGCTGCCATTCATTCTGTAATGGTGTCGACTGCTGAATCAGACGCTGGAACAGCTCACTGGTATTGCCCAAATCATGTTCCAGCGTGCTTAGCTCGGAACGGGTCAACTTGAACTGTTCGCCCAGTTCGGTCATCTGCACAGTGTATTCCTGCTGCAAACGACTGCTCTGCTCGCATTGGAACGATAAAATTTCAATTTTAATGCTGCGAATCTGGCTTTCTAAAGTCTTGTACTGCAGCGCAGTTTCCGACTGGCGTTTTAGGGTTTTGAGCTGGCCTTTCAGTTCGCTGGCAATATCTTCCAGCCGCGATAAATTCTGGCTGGTATGGTCCAGATGCAGCATAGTTTCACGGCGACGGGCCTGATAACGCGATACCCCGGCCGCTTCTTCAATAAATACCCGCATCTCTTCCGGTTTGGCATCGACCAGACGGTTAATCATGCCCTGTTCGATAATGGCATAGGAGCGCGGCCCCAGACCGGTGCCAAGGAAAATATCGGTAATATCACGGCGCCGGCATTTGGTGCCATTTAAAAAATATTCTGACTTGCCATCGCGGTTGACCTGACGACGCACCGCCAGTTCGGTATAGGCGTTATAAGCGCCACCCAGCTTGCCATAGGTATTGTCAAAGCGCAGTTCGACACTGGCCATGCCCACCGGTTTACGCTTGGCGGTCCCGGTAAAAATCACATCCTGCATGCTGCCGCCACGCAGCTGACGCGCGCTGGATTCACCCATGACCCAGCGAATGGCATCAATCACATTAGACTTGCCACAGCCATTGGGGCCGACCACGGCCGTCCGGTTGGCTTTAAAATGTAAGGTGGTACTATCGGCAAAAGATTTAAAGCCGGAAAGTTTTAAGCTGCTTAAACGCATAATGTCCCGATCAACGGCGTGAGCGGCGTGCCCAGGCCAGTTCAATTTGTTTCATACGGGTCAGAGATTCCAACACCAGATTGCGCAAGTGTCGACAAAAATCATCCATAAATAAAGAGGCTTGTTGTGATTTTCGGATTAAAATTGCATCAATTACCAGTTTAAATAGATCAAACGATTCCTGTAACTCCCGACGTGACGTATTCAGGGTTAAAAAATAGCTGCGCCGTAACGACGGCAGCAACTCTTGATAGAATTTCATCAGGTACAGATTGGCCACCATATCCTGCTGCTGGGCCAGGGTTTGGAAAATTAGGTCATAAAATTTTTCGGTATGACCCTGCCGGTATTCGGCCTCAATCTGCTCCATCAGCTTTTGCAGCTGTTCAATTTCATGATGACGCCAGGTTTCCGCAATGCGCTGTACAATCTGCCCCAGCAGCAGACTGCAGGTATCAAACAGGGCGCGCACCTGCTGGGCCGACATTTCCGATACAATCGCGCCGCGCCGCGGAAAAATTTCAATCAGATGGGTACGTTCCAACAGCAGCAGTGCCTCACGCACCGAACCGCGACTGACATCCAGCTCTTTGGCAATACGCAGTTCCTGAATGCGCTCGCCCTCTACCAGCTCGCCACTAATAATCTGCTCGCCGATATGTTTTGCAATCTGTTCAGATAGACTGTCTGTTTCTTGTTGTTGCATACTGTTCCTGTGTTATTTTTATACCATGCGCGCAGTTGCAGCGGGTCTTTCTTATTGTCTTTTTTACTGGCTTAGCGACCAAATTTCCATGACATTGTCCGACAATTTTCTGTCGCTATAGCCAATTTTCAACCACACCATCAAGCGCTTAAAAATAAGCGCTAAAGCCCTGGTAAATAAAATACAGACCGACGGTGGTCAACAAACCTGAAAAACATTTTTTTAGCATGGCCGGTGACAAAATATGTGCAACTTTTGCGCCAAGCTTGGCGGTAATAAAGCTCATCACGCTAATGCCAATAAAGGCATATAAATGTACATAGCCCCAGGTATTCGGCACGCTCACCTCAGACTGCTGGCCAAACCAGACAAAACCCAGAGCGCCGGCAATAGCAATCGGCAAGCCACAGGCTGCAGAAGTGGCAACTGCTTTTTGCATCACCACACCACAACGGTTCAGGAACGGTACGGTTAAGCTGCCGCCGCCAATCCCGAAAATGGCCGAGGCAATCCCAATTCCGCCACCGGCCAGCATTTGCGCACCGGTTGAAGGCAACTGACGTGAAGGATCAACCGGGGTATTTGAACCGCGGAACATGCGATAGGCCACCCACACCGCAAAGAACCCGATTACCAGCTGCAAGCCCTGCCCCGACATTAAATCGGCAATCCCGGCGCCAAAAAATGCACCCAGAATTAGGCCGGGTGCCAAATTGCGAAACACATTCCACATCACCGCACCTTTTTTATGGTGCGCCGTGACCGAACTGATGGAAGTTACGATAATGGTCGCCAGTGAAGTCCCGACCGCCATATGCATAATCACGCTAGGATCATAATTCAGCTGGGTAAATACAATGTACAAAATTGGCACAATAATTAAGCCACCGCCCACCCCGAACAGACCTGCAGCAAATCCGGCAATTGCGCCAATCAGTAAATATATGATTAACTCCATAAATTATATTCCACTATTCTCAGATTCATATGGATGTAGAGACTCGACAGTTACAACAACAGCTCAGCGAAGCCGGACAGCTTCCTGAAGTCCTTATTTTAAAACCTGTGACTACATCAACCAATGATGATGTACGCGAGATTGCTCAAAAAGGAATACAGAGCGTTCTGGTCTGTAGCGCCCGACAAACACAAGGCAGAGGACAACGCCAACGGCAATGGGTGTCCCCAGAAGGAAACGTCTATTTAAGCACATTGCTAAATTTACGAACACCCGTAGATGGCCGTTTAGCCCTGGAAATTGCCTTAAATATTTTGCAGATGCCAAGCCTGCGCCAGCTGAACCTGCAGGTGAAGTGGCCGAATGATTTATATAGCCCGCAAGGCAAATGGGGCGGTATTCTGATTGAGCCCCTGTCGACCCAGCAGGTCATTGTCGGGGTGGGGATTAATCTGGCGCCAATTCCGGCCGAGCAGATTGATCAGCACGCCACTTCCCTGGCCGAATTGGGCCTAAATGATATTTCCCGGATTCAGCTGATTGCCGAGCTGTATCTGGCCATTCAGCAGGCACAAGAATGGTTTAACCATAACAGCTATCAACTGGCTTCACGTTTTAATCATCATGCCGCTTTTCAGCAACAGCTGGTAGAATTTGAACATCATGGCGGAGTGGCCCAGGGGCTGTTTTTAGGCATTCAGGATGATGGTGCGATTCAGATTGAAACCGCCTCTGGCGTTGAAGTGTTTTATCAGGGCCGTTTACGCCCGCAGATGCCGGGACAGTGAGCGCAGCACATGAAAAATTTATGGTTAGATATTGGCAATACCCGGCTCAAATACTGGATTACCGAACATCAGCAGATTGTAGAACATGCCGCTGAACTGCATCTGCAATCTCCGGCCGATTTACTGCTGGGCCTGATCCAGCATTTTAAAAGCCTGAACCTGACCCATGTCGGGGTATCTTCGGTACAGGACCAGAAAAACAATGAACGGATTCAGCAGATTTTAAAATTCCTGAATATTCCCGTGATTTTTGCGCGGGTACAGGCCGAATATGCCGGTCTGAGCTGCGGCTATGATATTCAGCAGCTGGGGATTGACCGCTGGCTGCAGGTACTGGCCGTAGCTGAAGCCGATAAAGATTTATGCGTGATTAGCTGCGGCACCGCGCTGACCATTGACCTGACCCAAGGCCATCAGCATCTGGGGGGTTATATTCTGCCCAACCTATATTTGCAGCGTGATTCGTTAATTCAGCACACCAAAGGCATTCGGATTCCAGAAGCAGCCTTTGATGACCTAAGCCCCGGCACCAATACCCTGGATGCCGTGCATCATGGCATTTTACTGGGGCTGCTCAGCAGTATTGAATATGTCATGCAGCAATCCCCGCGGCAACTGGTGCTGACTGGGGGGGATGCGCCGCTGTTTGCCAAATTCCTGCAGCATTACCAGCCCTTAGTCGAACAGGACTTATTGCTGAAAGGTTTGCAGCGCTATATCCAGCATTACTCCACAGCAAACGAGTCTACACCGCTTATTCCACAATAATATGAGGCAGTATCGCCTGCCAGACTTCCACCAGTTCGGTACAGCCTTGAGAGTCAATAAAATGGCCTTGATGCTGTGCCTCAATGGCTTTGGCATCCAGACTGCGCGCCTGCTCCAGACTAAATTTTGGCAGCACCCGGTCATCGCCAGCTGAGTAAATCACCACCCGATGCGCAATCTGGCGTTTTAGCAAGTCAAAATCAATTTTACAGGCATCAATAAAAGGATTGACCTCGTCCAGCCGGCCCAAACGGCCATTAAAGCCGGCCACCAGCACCACCTGTTTAATTTTCTGGGTTTTCAGTTTCTTGGTCAGAAAGTGCAAAGTGGCAATACAGCCCAGACTATGGGCAATGAAAATGGTATTTTCGTCAATCTCATCGATCTGCTCATCCATTTGCCGCTTCCACACTTCCAGAGTTGGCGTTGGCGATGGATCGAGTCTTAACACTTTCAGACTGGCTTTTTGCTGGTCGGCATATTCCTGAATCCAGGGAAACCAGTTTTCATCCGGACTGGCGGTATAACCATGTACCACATAAATTTGTGCCATTGTTGTGCTCGCTGTTCGTTCCTGATGCACATCAGTGTGCCCGAAACAGCGCGGCTTTCGGGTAAGCGTCTGTTGGGTTTTCTTAAAGATCACCGCAGCACGTTCGCTTGAATCGCTTAAAAATGGAGAGCAACAAAAAGGCGCACCCGGCGCCTTGTTGTTTTGAATCCCTTATTTTTTCGGTTCTTTACCACCGAACAGCGGGCCCATACCGCCGCCACCACCAAACTGCTTTTGCAGATTGCCCAATGATTTCATCATTTTTGCCATACCTGATGGATTGGCAAATTTCTTCATCATTTTGGCCATTTGCGCATGCTGTTTAATCAGTTTATTGACTTCAGACACATCCATACCACAACCGGCCGCAATACGTTTTTTACGGCTTGGGTTCATCAGGTCCGGATTACGGCGTTCTTTGACGGTCATCGACTGGATGATGGCCTCCATCTTTTTCACCTGCTTCTCTGGGTTTGCCTGTGCAATCGCATCCTGAATACCAGAGTTGCTCATGCCCGGCAGCTTGTCCAGGAAGCCCATCATACCGCCCATTTTGTTCATCTGTTCAAACTGCATCAGCATGTCTTCAAAGTTGAAGCTGCCGCCTTTTTGCAGTTTTTTCGCCATTTTTTCGGCTTTTTCTTTGTCGATTTTGCGTTCAACTTCTTCGACCAGAGAAAGCACGTCACCCATGCCCAGAATACGCTGTGCCACACGTTCCGGATGGAATGGCTCCAGGGCATCGAGTTTTTCACCCATCCCCAGGAATTTGATTGGCTTGCCGGTAATGGCACGCACCGACAGCGCCGCACCACCACGGGCATCACCATCGGTTTTGGTGAGGATGACGCCGGTTAATGGCAAGGCATCATTAAAGGCTTTGGCAGTATTGGCCGCATCCTGACCGGTCATGGCATCAACCACGAACAGGGTTTCAGTCGGGTTAATTGCCGCATGCAGCGCTTTAATTTCGTCCATCATGTCGTCATCGACATGCAGACGACCGGCGGTATCGACAATTAACACATCGGCAAACTGGATTTTTGCCTGCTCAATGGCACGATTGGCAATATCAATCGGGCGTTCATTGGCATTCGATTCCAGGAAAATCGCACCGACATCGCCTGCTACTGTTTGTAGCTGTTTGATCGCTGCTGGACGATAAACGTCGGCAGACACCATCGCCACTTTTTTCTTTTGACGTTCCTGTAAGAAACGTGCCAGCTTGGCTGCCGTGGTGGTTTTACCCGCACCCTGCAAACCGGCCAGAAGCACCACCACTGGTGGTTTTGCTGCAAGGTCAAGGCTCTCGTTGGCCTCGCCCATCATTTTGGTTAATTCGTCATAAACGATTTTAACGAATGCCTGACCCGGTGATAACTGTGTCATCACTTCCTGACCTAATGCCTCTTCCTTAACTTTCGCGATGAATTCACGAGTTACAGGTAACGCCACATCGGCTTCAAGAAGTGCCATACGTACTTCACGTAACGTATCTTTAATATTGTCTTCGGTTAGCTGCCCTGAGCCAGTAACATTTCTTAAACTCTGCGTGAGTCGTTCTGTTAAGGTATCAAACATTGCAAAATCCGCTTAAAATAGCCATCAGCAAAAAAATGTTTCTTAAAATAGAAAATTTATGCATAAGATGCTATAGGATACTGTAGTTCGCATCGAATTTATATAAATGAATATTCATCATCCTGAAAAAGGTTTGACATGAGCAGTCTCCCCTTGGTTTACACGATTCTGGCATTAATCGCTTATACCACTTCGTTCTGGTATTTATTTATGCATTTAATGTCCAAGCGTGCTCCAAACCATTGGTTTATTGGTATTGTGCTGGGCTTGGGTTTATGTTTGCACGCCGCTGTGCTGTATAACGACATGCTGCTGCCGATGGGCATTAACTATAACGTGTTTAACCTGATGTCCTTTACCTCAGGCTTAATGCTGTTATTAAGTGTGCTGTTTAGTACTTACCGGCCGGTGATTGCGCTAAACCTGATTGGGATTCCAGTGGCCGCAACCGGCCTGATTCTGGGGCATTCCTTTAGCGGTTTAAACCTGTTTGTCGAAAACAATTCTTTAGGTCTGGATATTCATATCCTACTGTCGTTATCGGCCTATGCGGTCTTGCTGATGGCCACCATTCATGCGGTCTTGCTCTGGTTTCAGAACCGGGAGCTGAAAAACAAACAGAAACGCCGGATTTGGGTGAATTTGCTGCCACCGTTTCAAGCCATGGAAGAGCTGCTGTTTGATATGCTGATTGCCGGCTTTATCCTGCTGACGCTGGCATTGGGTTTTGGTTTCCTAACCATTGATAACTTCTTTGCCCAGCACTTAGCGCATAAGACTGCCTTTAGTATTATTTCCTGGTTTATCTATGGCGCGCTGCTGTTGGGCCGTTATAAATTTGGCTGGCGTGGCCAGAAAGCCATTCGCTTTACCATTATTGGCTTCTTCTTGCTGGCGCTTGGCTTTATTGGTTCCAAGTTTGTGTTACAGATGATTTTGGGCAAGTAAGATTCTTTTGTTCAGTTTGCCACATTAAAAGCGTGGAACATGATAAATTATTAAAAAAGCCCAAGTAGCCGTACCTGAGCTTTTCACCATACAATAAGACTATGATTTATATGGAATAAAAAATAGTATTTCGTATAATCCGTATTATGTTAATTTTAGAGAAACTAAACTGATTCAGATTTAAAAAATAAACTCTATTAAAGAGAAAAAATAATGCAGCACAAAGTAATGGTCTCTATATGTTTGGTTTTTCTTATAGGATGTACACCTAAAGAAAAATCATATATTCCTCAGGAAGGAGATCTAGTGACATGGAAACAAAATCCACAACTCATTGTTAAAGCAAAACTTGGTCCGCGACGTGAACATATTCCAGATCGATTTGATTATGAATTCTATCGACCTGCACGTGAACATTACCTGGGACAATTTCCAATCGACTATGTTCCAGAAAAATTTGCACCGATTACACAAGAACAAGCTGACAGCTTGCCGATGCCTGATTCGAATCGACAATTACAGTTTGATTTAAAATTAAGCAATTTAGATTTTCAAGCAACAGATGGCTATTTACCTGATCATGATGACCAAGTGAGAGTCAGGATCGAAGGTCTTACCATAGATATGCGAGCTGAGAAATTAGACACATATAAGACATTTTTACAAAGGAAAGAATTTTTTAAGAAAAATTCAAAATTTGAAAAATATGGTCTGACTTGTTACCCAAAAAAAGTGGCTGATAATTTCTATGGTTGTTATGGGAAATCCAAAGAACAGGATGTAGCTGGTGTTTTATTGGATGTAGTTGCTTTAGAAAATACGGTAGATAATCGATTTGTTCAAATTAGAGGAGATAGTTATGAACCCAATAAATATGGAGGGATATGGGTAAAATGGGAAACAAATTTAAATAATTGGGACAAATGGCAAGAGATTGATAGCGCAATTTGGCGCTTATTAGGTACATGGAACTCTGCTCCATCACCTCAAAAACTAACTAAATAGTTCCCCATTTAACATAATGGCGATTATGCGAAATATAAAGGCTAAGCCTTAGCTCACTCCACAATACTTCAAAGACCTTTTCCTAGACATCTCGGTAAAAAAAACGTATAACACCGTTTTTCAAATTAACAGGTGAACGCGTTGAAACTTGTGCTTGCACCCATGGAAGGCTTAACCGATCCGATCATGCGTGATGTCCTCACGTCTGTCGGCAGCTTCGACTGGTGTGTGACTGAGTTTATTCGGGTCACCGACTCAATCCTGCCCGATCATATCTATCACAGCTATTGCCCGGAATTATTGCACGGCGGTAAAACTGTGGCTGGCACTCCGGTACATGTGCAGTTTCTGGGCAACAATCCGGACATGCTGGCCGCCAATGCGGTCAAAGTTGCAGCCATGGGCGCACCAGCCATTGACCTGAACTTTGGCTGTCCGGCCAAAACCGTAAACCGTCATCGTGGCGGTTCGGTTCTGCTAGATGAACCGGAAGTGGTACATGAGCTGGTCAAAGCTGTGCGCGATGCCGTGCCGGCACATATTCCGGTTTCTGCCAAAATGCGCTTAGGCTATATGGATCGCAACTTCATGCTGGACAATGCCCATGCCATTGAAGATGCAGGCGCCTCCTGGGTCACGGTCCATGCGCGCACCAAAGCCGATGGTTATACCCCACCAGCCTTTTGGGATCAGCTGGCCCCGATTCGTGAAGCCTTGAAGATTAATGTGATTGCCAATGGGGAAATCTGGACCAATGCCGATGCCAAACAATGCCAGTTAGAATCGGGCTGTGAAGATTTAATGATTGGTCGTGGTGCCGTCACCACCCCTGACCTCACTCAATGTATCCGCCAGAACTCTGATGCACCCTTACTGAGCTGGCAAGATCTGCTTGATTTGCAAATCCGCTTTATTCACGGTCCGGCCAAAACCGAAATTGGTATGCTGGGGCGTTATAAACAATGGCTGGGCATGATGTCGAAACATTATCCAGAAGCCAAAGCGCTATGGGATGAGGTTAAACGCATCAAAAAGCTGGATGAAATTATTGCCACCCTGCAAGCCTCGCAACACACAGCACTCTAAACCAAACATTGTCGCGGCTGTTTACAGGGCTTGTCTAACAACTGTTTGATCACTTTTGTGTAATCATCTTGCAAGCCGCAGTTTAAAAACTCCGGCTGATGACATTGCCCTGAAAATTCAGACAATCCTCCACCCGAATCCGCTGTACCGGCGCCAGCTGTGCCAGATCAAACCAGCGATATTCATCATGTTCATCGCTTAGCTGAATCTGTGCATCCTCAGGCAAATGACAGCGAAAAATAAAAGCATGAGATTGCACCGCTGCATGAAAATACACACCCGACAAATACCCCACCTGCACCTGACAGCCAATTTCTTCCTGACATTCCCGAATTAAGGCCTCGTGGATGGTTTCCCCCATATCCAGCGCGCCGCCCGGTAAGCCCCAGTCCTGATCGGCATAGGTAGCTTTAAGTAACAGCACCTGCTGCTGGGCATTACAAATTACCGCATGCGAACTTAAGCGATAAAAATCATGAAAGGCCAACGAACTGCTCTCCCCTAGTTTTAAACGATAACCTAACGGCCAGATGCAAACGGCCGTATGTGGACAAGGATGCAATCATTAGGAATCTGTCACCACGGCCTGACTTAAATCGGCCTGGCCCAAACGCTGGATTTCCTCCAGCTTCTGTTTGCGTAATCGCTCACTGCTTAAGGTCTCCTGTAAATCCAGCGCCAGTGCTTTCAGCAAATCCAGATCTTCTTCAGACATCTGCCGCACCTGCTTGTCCAGAATACATAAGCTGCCTATGGCCAAGCCCTGTTTACTTTGAATTGGCACCCCGGCATAAAAACGGATTTTCTGTCTGGCCAGATGAGGATACTGCCGGAAGCGTGGATCACGCTGAATATCTTCAATAACCAGCGCTTCATTCTGATAAACCAGATGGGTACAAATCGACTCCTCACGGCGCTGCGCTGCGTGGATCGGCGACTCCACCGCTTCTGCCAGCGGACTGGCCGGAGTATGCACCTGCCCGGCATCGACCAGCGAAATCTGAGCATATTTCACATCAAAGGCCTGCCGTGCTTCTTCAATATACTGGCTGTAAATTGGCAGTAGTTCCGGCTGCAATAAATCCAGTTCATGCAAGGCCTGCAAGCGTTCAGGCTCATTCTCATGCAGCAGTGCCGCCGCCGGATTTTCCCCTTGTGCCATCAGCAGCATATCCATACTCAGCATCAGTTCATTCACACTATTTACCACCGCTTCCGGCTGAAACAGACGCTCAATCTCATCACGCAAATGCGTCGAGTGATTGCCCAGCAAGGCAAACACCAGTTTGATCTGCGGTTTTAGCGTGCGTATCCGGTGGTTCAACAGGCGGATTTGCGCCATCGGTTGCTGGTGGAAAATAGCGATACAGATGATGTCGGTCGATTCCGGCACGGCACTCAACACATCCGAGCGCGATTGAATCAAGGCATCGGCATGGCTACAGGCGGCAATCTTTTTCAGGTTCAGACCATGGGCCAGCATGGCAGAGGCCAGCACATCCACCTCCCAACGTGCCCCCAGACACATGACTTTGGGGTTGTTCAGTTCGGTCTGTAGCGGATATTGCTGCTGAAATTCATGATTAAACCGTTTTAAACCCTGATGCATGCGCAAACTGTGTTCGGCGCTGGCCTCGGTATTATGGACCTGCGAAAACAGGCAAATCGCAGGAATCGCCACTTCATCATAGAAATTATTGATTTTCCGGACCAGCGCTTCTTCATTCGTTTTTTTCGGCAGCTCCTGCTGGATATATGCATTAGCCACATCCAGCGCATCATGTACTTCATCGGCCACCAAACGCTGATAAAAACGTTCGGGCGGTGACAGCACCGGGGCACTGCCAATTAACACTTTGACAAAGCCCAACGCCGGAATATAGTGCGACAGCACCAGCAAACAGGCCGTTAACGGTGTTGATAAAATCAGACCAATTGGTCCCCAGATTAAGGTCCAGAAGGTGGCAGCCAGAATAATCGACAAGGTAGTCAGGCCGGTACTTTCGCCATATAACCACGGCTCAATGATGTTATTACTGATCAGCTCCAGCAGCAGAATCAGGCCCAGCGTCCAGAGGAACATATTCCAGCCTGGATCCACCGCAAAAGCCAGCGTTAACGGGAACGCCGCAGAAATGATCGGGCCGACATAAGGCACAAAGCGCAGCACCACCGCCAGCATGCCCCACATGATGGCCGCAGGCACGCCAATAAACCACAGTCCGGCTGCCATCGGAATGCCATAGGTGACATTGACCAGCAATTGCATGCGCAAATAGGTACCAATGCGCTGGCCGGCTTCATCTAGCACATCGGTACCAATATTCAAATTACCGCCAAGCAGACGCAACAAGCGGTCATGCAGATCTTTACGGCTAATTAAAATCAGCACCACAAATAAAAATACGATACCAATGGTGGCAATCGGGCTTAAAATCTTGCTGCCCCACTCCATGGCGGCATCGGAAGGACTTTGCTCCAGTCCGACCACCTTGACATTCTGCACACCCTTTTCCTGCTCGACCTGATTGATGCCTTCAAACGAGCTTTCCACCGTATCGAAAGTGGTTTTGGCCCCATCCCAGGCACTAGGGCCAGAGGTTAGCGATTTCACCGTATTCAGTTTTTGCTGAATGGTGTCCTGATATTGCGGTAATTCTTGACTTAAATCTTTGAGCTGAAAACCCAGATAACTGCCCAGTCCAGCCAGCACACTAATGGTGAAAATCATAACAATGGCAATCGACGGCAGCTGTGGCAGTCCCCATTTTTTTAACCGTGACACCAGCGGTTCCAGCAAAAATGCCAGCAAAATAGCCAGTGCCAGCGGAATCAGCACATCCTGACCAAAATACAGCGCCGCAATAATCACCGCGCTAATCACAAAACCGGCCATCACCCGGACAATATTCTGGGTTTCAATATCCCGCTTGACCCAACTGGCGGCAGATTTTTCCGGCTTCCAGTGATGGGGACGCGGCGGCTTCGCTTCGGGCTGGAGCAGACCCGGTTTATTGTTCTGTTTTCGCATGGCTGGGCACATCCTGTTGCTCTTTATTTATTATTTACGAGCTTCGGCTCTTTATTTCAAATAGATTCCTGTAAAAAAACGCCTAATTTCAGCAAGAAACAGCACAGAAGATGAAGATGGGAAAGTATTGAAAGCAGCAAAATGCCACATACACAACTGTGCCATTGCAAGGGAAAAATATTAAGGATGAATGATGGCTTTGCTGTAAATATCCGGGTCCATTTCCAGAATTTCGACACACAGTTGCAACGTCAATTCATTCTGTGGCGGTAGATAATCCTGCAACACCTCCAGCACGGTCCGGGAAATTTCCTGCTTTAGGGCGGTACTACGGCCTTTTAAAATCGAGATTTTGGCATGCACATAGGCCTGTGCGCTTTCATCCAGTCCAATCACATAGTCCTGCTGGCAGATGGCGCGGCTTTTAATATCAGAGGCATTACCAAACAGGCCATTCTCGACCAGCGTCCGGTTGATGCGACTGAGCAAGGGCTTCATTTCAAGCGCCTGCAGCTGATCTGAATATTCAAGATGGATATGTGGCATCAGCCTTCTCCCGACATGGTGCAGATGTGATCTTAAAAATTCAGGGTTTTACCCTGCTTCAAAGCAAGATAAAACCCAAGAGAAACAGTGCGATTATGCTTTTTTCACATATTCCGATTTCAGTTTAATTGCGCCAATACCATCCACTTTACAGTCAATATCATGACCATCTGATGCTTCTGGCAATAGGCGGATATTTTTCACTTTGGTACCCACTTTCACCACAGAAGATGAACCTTTAATTTTCAGGTCTTTAATCACCGTCACGGTATCGCCATCGGCCAGTACATTACCATTGGCATCTTTAATGATGGCGCCGGCCTCGGCTTCTGCCTGCTCCCCTTCTTTCCATTCATGTGCGCATTCAGGACAAATCAGCAAGTCACCATCTTGATAGGTATATTCGGACTGGCATTTTGGGCAATTCGGTAAAGACATAAAAACCTCGAAACGAGCAAAATAAAAAATATAAAGGTCTACTATAACATTTATATTTTTCATCACGTTAAAATCCCTAACCGGTTTAGGGATTAATAACAATATTTGTGTTATTTGCCCGGGTGTTCCAGCAGCTGTTTAAACACCTGCAGATGATTATGCTGTTCGTTTTCTGCTGCGGTTAACAGGGTAATTGGTCCCTTCTGCGCCAGTTGCCGGATTTCCTCCACCGCGTCCAAATGCTGCTGCAACTCTTGCCGATAACGCTGCTGAAACTCGGGCCAGTGCCGCTCAGTATCTTCATGGAACCATTTACGCAGTTCGGTCGAGGGGGTTAAATCCTTCGGCCACAGGTCAATCTGGGCATCGGCTTTTTTGATCCCGCGCGGCCAGATCCGGTCCAGCAGAATCCGGGTACCGTCCTGCTTGCTTACAGCCTGATAAATACGTTTGGTAGCAATGGGCATGGTTTTACTCATCCGGAATGTCAGGGGTCACCAGCAGGCTGAGTAAATCCAGACATTCCTGCCAGCCCAAATAACAGCCATCGACGGGAATGGCATCGGGCAGATTGTCCTGCTGAATCCAGACTTCGGTTCCGACCGATACCGCCTTAAACTCAATCGTGACCTGAATCAGTCCGGGTAAATCTGGGCTATCAAACTCATCCTGATAACGCAGTCGCTGCTCGGGAATCACTTCCAGATACTGCCCGTGAAAACCGTGGCATTTGCCCGTGCTCAAATTACAAAAGGCAATTTTATATTGACCGTTGACCACGGGTTCAAACTGTTCAATCTGCACGGTAAAGCCATGTGGTGCCATCCATTTGACCAGGGCATGCGGATCGACAAAGGCCCGATATACCCGCGATAACGGCGCCTGAAATATACGGTGTAACTGTACGCTGTGTTGCATGACATCACCTGTTTACAGCGAATAATTTTCAGTCTACGCCTTCTGCCTTGGGCCTGTGTATGACTTTGGTTGAAGCGAGCGTAAAGCAAAAAAGCATGCGCTCCGGCATGCTTTTTTGTACTAGAAAATGGGGTTAAACTGGATAGTTTTCTTCTTCGTCTTCATCATCATAGACATAGGCCATGCAGCCCCAGCCATCATATTCACCCTGGAACTGGTTGGCGATTTTGGTGAACCATTCTTCTAAATCAACAATATCGGCATAGGCCGGTTCCATATAAACATAAATGGTAATAATCCATTCGGTCACACCAGAATCATCATCCTGAAATAAAGAGATTTTTTGTTCTTCATTTAACAGAAATAAGGCACAACGTTCAGCCTGTTCCTGGTCGGTAAAGGCAATTGAATATTCAATTTCATGTGCCTCGTCCAGATCATCACCATCTTCATGCATTTGCCAAAGTACGTTGCCGTTGTCGTCATCTGGAAATTGTTCATAATCGCGTGACATCGTTTTGTCCTTGTTCTGTGTTGTTGTTCTAATGGTCAGCTTACCCTAATTTTGTTGCAGTTCCGAGATAGAGCGCTTAATTTTTTTCTGTTCTATCATCCTGATCTCTATCCGGATCGGCAATCCCCTGTTTTGGGGAGAGCACTCCAAATCGGATCAACTGCTTAAAACGGTACCTGTCCACGAATTTCAACCGCGGTACCGCTTAAAGGCTGAGTAAAAGCCAGATAACTGGCATGCAAGGCCATGCGTTTTAGGGGACTGCGTGCAGGTTCTGGATGATACAGCTTATCGCCGGTAATTGGATGGCCGATATACTGCATATGCACGCGCAGCTGGTGTGAACGTCCGGTAATTGGGGTCAGCAATACCCGGCTGATGTCCATCTCGGCATTATAGTCCAGTCCCTGATATAAAGTTTGTGCCGGCTTGCCCAGTTCAAAATGCACCATCTGACGCGGCCGGTTTTCCCAGTCGGTAATTAATGGCACCTCAACTTTGCCATCTCCGTCGAGTTTGCCCTGTACCAGGGCAATATAGTGCTTGGTCACGGTGCGCGCCTGAAACATTTTACTCACCGCTACTTCTGCATCACGATGTTTGGCAAACATCAGAATACCCGAGGTGGCCATATCTAAACGATGGGTAATTTTGGCCTGTGGATAGCGCGCCAATACGCGTAAATAGGCACTGTCCTGATGCTCCGGCAACCGCCCCGGCACCGACAGCAAACCTGCTGGCTTTTCAATCACCACCAGATCATCATCTTCATAGAGCAGGACTAGTGGCTCTTGCGGCGGGCAATATACAAAGTTGTCGTTTAAAGGCATGGCGGTACGGCTTGGGAGTCAAAAGGGGGCAAAATATCAAGCGGCCAATCTGCTGTCAATCTATTGAGAAGATAGATATTTAATCTGGAAGCTACTGGAGAGAAATAGTTTTTATTCTCTGGTTTTTCGAGTTTGATTTTTATAGTTTGTTGTTCTGGTCATGCACGGAATTTTTAGGGTGTCAGGGAAAACTTGCTGTTTACTTCAACTATCATCACGTTGTACGTCATGATCTTATAGCCTATAAACTTCTGATCTATAGCGTCCTAAGCCGAATCGAGACCTTTTGGGTGAGTACTGCACTCGCGTTTTGCGCCGCTGACAGCATGCTACTCTTTTCGATCCCGTCACACCCTTGAGAGATATAGTAGTCAAAGCCTGCCGAAATTGTTTTCCGAAGATCAGTCAATTTAAAATATTTTCAGGAAATTTTCCCAAATAAAGCACACTCACAAGAAATTTTTATACACTAGGTTAAATTCTTCATTTTATTTTGCAGAAAATGGCGATTTTAAGAGAATTTATCTAAGTGATTATGATGACTCAGGCAGCGGCTGCATCAGTTGAATTAAATTACCGCAGCCATCTTCCAGCACGGCAATTTTCACATTGCCAGCCAGCATCGGTGCTTGAGTAAAAACCACACCTAGCGCGAGTAAACGCTGATATTCTGCCTCAAGATCGTTGACCTGAAATGAGGTATAAGCAATACCATCTGCCTTAATCGCGGCTTTAAAGGCTTTCGCTGCGGGATGTACATCTGGTTCTAGCGACAGTTCTACACCATCTGGCTGCTCGGGAGAAACCAGCGTCAGCCAGCGATACTCACACCGGCACATCCTGTTTTAGCCGAAAACCAAGTATCTGAGTATAAAACTGCAAGGCTTTTTCCTGATCATCGAGCATAAGACTGGTGACATAAATTTTCATTGTTCTGCTCGGTAGTTTTTATTTTTTATAGCATAGCTGCTTTCAGTACCCTGTAGGATTCTGGCAAATAAGTTTGCGATAACTGAAAGGAAAATGAAGGTGATTTAAACGAATATAGTGAAATAGGAATAACAAAAAGATAAAGAAGAATAGAGATGTTGAAATTTTTATTTTTAAGGGAGCGGGAAATACTTCAACCATTAAAACTTGGTAAGTTCTAACTTTTTGCCTATAAACTTCTGATCTATAGCGTCCTAAGCCGAATCGAGACCTTGTGGGTAAGTACTACACGCACGTGATACGTTACTGGTAGCAATCTACTCTTTTCGATCCCCTTTCACCCTTGAGCAATAGAATAGTCAAAAGCGGATGGGATTGTTTTCCTAAGCTTCGGCGTTTTTTCATCTTTTTGATAATTTTTCTCACATCAAACGGTTTAGATAGAATTTTTTATTTTCAAGCTGCCATAATCATGATTCTTTTTCATGATTCCGTATTTTTCTGGAATATTCAGGCATAGATTATTCTGCCCGGTTCAGGACATTGCAGATCTTTAATCGTGAGGTATCGAGCTGTTTAAAATAACTGTCCTTGAATGAGCTGGGCGCTAAACCACCAGCCACTTAAGGCCGACATGCTACAGAGCAAATTGGCCAAGACTTTATTCAGTTTAGATAAGGTCGATTGATAAATTTTGATATTCAGCATGTAAGCCAGCACGGCATAAACCACCCCAATGGCACCACCAAACAGCACCAGCAGTAACGGCCAACCCGCCAGCAGATGCGCCTTGACCGGCAGTTGAGTATAAGAATCGGCAGCTTGAGAGTTTGACATAACTTTGCTCCTGATGATTTTTCTTTAAAACCAGCATCCACCCGAAAGTGGATGTGGCGCTCCTAGGAAGCATCATGAAGCAAAAAACAGGCCAGTTATTTTAAATACAGCCAGCGGGTATAACGGTTGATATAGGCATTCAGCCCATCGCCATATTGGGCCAGCTGTTTCATATTCTCGACATGCTGCACACCGGCGCTGGCATAGCTATAAGTATAGACCCTGCTATTTTTACGGAACTGAACCCGAATAAACTCTTGACCAATTTCATAATTGGCCACACCAGAGTCATGGTTAAGATCAAGATAATGTTGCAAAGACTGCACCTGAAATATGCTATATGTCTTATTCAACATGGGGATTAATGGCTAATTTTTAAACAGATTCAAGTAATAAACACCTTAATTTTTATTATTCATTTTCAATAAGATAGAGCCTTAAATCCAACCAATTTGTATCTCGATTTTGTGCTTTCTTTTTGTAGGGCTTCAACTGTTCTAACACCCTGAAAATTCAGCATATTTTTATTGATCCCATTAAAAAGCCCTATCGTGTGATAGGGCTTTCATTCAAAACAGAGGGTAACTGTTTGAGTGCTGTTGCTTAGGCATTCTTATTGTTAAATTGATTGCCTTGGCATTTGGTACACGGGGGTAAACGGTCTGTACCAATTTCTAAGTAAACGCGATGTCCGCATTGGACACAAAAATAGAAGCCTGTTCCTGGCTTGTCGCCTGCAGTTACCATCTTTGTTCTCCGTATGATTTAGAAATGGTCTATTCAGTATAACCAATCTGTGATGATTGTCTATTGTCCATTTCGACGAGTGATGATGGCGTTTGGGCGAAGAGTACTAATTTATAACCAATACTTTAATTTAAATCATTAATAGGTAATGATTTATAATATTCTTCAACATGTTTTTTCCTCATCAACTCTTCTTTTTGTTTCATTTGCTTTGCCATCAACTCTTGCTCGTATGTAATATTAGGCAACTCTTGCATCCAAGTAGCAAAACGCTCTGTAGTAGCCTCAATAGATACTTCATCACAATAAACTTTATTTGCCTGAGATTTTACAAAATCAATTAGCAAAGAGTTAGATAAGTTACCTTCCAAATATCTTTTAAATAGCCATAAATAAATATCAACTATTTCTAAACCAACCGATTTTTTTGAGCTTTGAAATTTTGGGATAATCGTAGGTATATCTCTAAAATCCATACCACCTAAACCGAAATCATGTTTATAGTAAAAACCTTCAGCATTTCTATAAATCTGCAATAAATAATCTTGTGTGGTATTAAACTGATCTTGTTGATCTACGATTATTCCCAATACTTTTTTATTTTTCTTCTTTGCCCTCTTAGTTATTCCCCAATAAACGGATTGAAATCCAATAAGATTAGGAGAAATAAATTTTTTATCCCTTTTTGATTTAGCATTAAAAATTAACTGTCTCACATTATTTTTAGCCCAAACCAAAACATCTAAAAATAACTCTCGTGATCTAGAGTCATCTAACCGTCCCAAACGAGTTATTAACTGCTCACAAATATATATAACTTTTGTATCAGCCTCCTTATCCCTTGAACACAACCTAGCTTCCCACGCTAATTTTTTTAGTTCCCTACTAAAAAGGAAATTCAATTTTGCCAATAGTACATATCTTAATGGCGTCCAATATCCAGACCATGTCATCGCTGGATTTATTCCTTGATCAAATACTTGATCAAAAAAACATATAACAGGATAGTCGTCTTTTTTTACTCGATAAAAGTCAAAAGTTAAAGAAAATTTCTTTGATAATTTTTTAAAATCTGCAACTAAATCAATTAACTTGTATTCTCCCAATTCTGCTGCATGCAAGCGATCAACATCAAAAATTTTTCTTATTTTTGAAATCTCTTCTTTAGCTAAAATATCCAAATTAACTGTAGAACCAATAACACCATAATACAAATATGGCTGGGTTATATCGAATAAGTTATTACCCGTATGACCACTTTCATCAACATAAAAGAACATTAAATATCCAAAACAAAAACACCCTACTTCACAGTAGGGTGTTTTTTAAACAATATCAATAACTTTAATCCCCCTTACGAAGCAATGCTTCTCACCTTTAAAAAAGGAGGGAGTTCCCCTCTTTTCTAAAGAGGGGCTAGGGGATATTTATACGAGCAACTAGAAAAGTTAAGCCACATTCCCTTCCAAGAAGTCCTGCGCAAAGCGTTGTAATACCCCACCCGCTTCATACACAGAAACTTCTTCTTCAGTATCCAGTCGGCAGGTTACTGGCACTTCCAGAATCTGGTTTTTACCATCAGCCGTGGAACGCTCAATCACAAGTGTTAAAGTCGAACGAGGTGCAATATTACCAATCACGCTATAAAGTTCAGTACCATCCAAACCTAGAGTTTTACGGTCTGTGCCCGGCTTAAACTCAAGCGGCAATACACCCATCCCAACCAGGTTAGTCCGGTGAATACGCTCAAAACCTTCTGCCACAATCGCTTCAACACCAGCAAGGCGTACACCTTTAGCCGCCCAGTCACGGCTTGAGCCTTGGCCGTAGTCTTTACCGGCAACAATAATCAGCGGCTGTTTACGATTCATGTAGGTTTCAATCGCTTCCCACATCCGCATTACTTCGCCTTCAGGCTCGACACGCGCTTTGGAACCTTGCTTAATGGTACCGTCAGAACGTACCACCATTTCATTAAACAATTTCGGGTTGGCCAGCGTTGCACGTTGTGCCGTCAAGTGATCACCCCGGTGGGTGGCATAGGAGTTGAAATCTTCCTCAGGCAAGCCCATTTTCGCCAGATATTCACCTGCCGCCGAATCCAGAATAATTGCATTCGATGGTGATAAATGGTCAGTGGTAATGTTATCGCCCAAAATTGCCAGCGGACGCATATTGGCTAATGTACGCGGTGCAGCCAGCGCGCCTTCCCAATATGGTGGACGGCGAATATAAGTACTTTGCGGACGCCAGTCATATAGCGGACTTGCCGCCTGCTCCACTTCGCCCAAGTCAAACATTGGAATATAGACTTTCTGGAACTGCTCAGGCTTCACCGAGGTTTTCACTAATGCATCAATTTCTTCATCCGACGGCCAAATGTCTTTCAGATAAATTGGATTACCGTTCTGGTCGGTGCCCAACGCATCTTTTTCGATGTCAAAACGGATGGTACCGGCAATTGCATAGGCAACCACGAGTGGCGGAGATGCCAGGAAAGCCTGTTTTGCATACGGATGGATACGACCATCGAAGTTACGGTTGCCCGACAGCACCGCAGTCGCATACAGGTCACGGTCAATAATTTCCTGCTGAATCTTTGGATCAAGCGCGCCTGACATCCCGTTACAAGTCGTACATGCATAAGCGACGATGCCAAAACCGAGTTTTTCTAAGTCTTTCAGTACACCCGCTTCTTCCAAATACAGCGCAGCTGCTTTAGACCCCGGTGCAAATGACGATTTCACCCAAGGTTTACGCACAAGACCGAGCTCATTGGCTTTACGTGCCAGCAAACCTGCCGCAACGGTATTACGTGGGTTTGAGGTATTGGTACATGAGGTAATCGCGGCAATGATGATGGCACCATCTGGCATCAAACCATCGGTACGCTGTTCAACAATACCGGCAATGCCTTTTTCTTTTAAGTCACTTGTGGATACACGTGCATGTGGGTTCGACGGCCCTGCAATATTACGGGTTACCGTTGATAAGTCGAAACGCAGCACACGTGGATATTCCGCCTGTGTCATGTCAGATGCCCAAAGCCCAATTTCTTTGGCATAGGTTTCAACCAGTTTGACTTGTTCAGGCTCACGACCGGTCAGGGTTAAATAGTCGATGGTGTTCTGATCAATATAGAACATCGCAGCGGTTGCACCATATTCAGGGGTCATATTGGAGATGGTGGCACGATCACCCACTGACATGCTGTCCGCACCTTCACCAAAGAACTCTAAATAGGCACCGACCACACGCTCTTTACGCAGGAATTCAGTTAACGCCAAGACGATGTCCGTCGCAGTAATGCCCGGCTGACGCTGACCAACCAATTCTACCCCAATAATGTCCGGCAGACGCATCCAAGATGCACGACCCAGCATCACATTTTCAGCTTCAAGACCACCCACACCGACTGAAATCACGCCTAGCGCATCGGTATGCGGGGTATGCGAGTCTGTACCCACGCAGGTATCTGGGAATGCTACGCCATCACGGTTTTGAATTACCGGTGACATTTTTTCCAGGTTAATTTGATGCATGATGCCGTTGCCTGCCGGAATTACATCGACATTTTTAAAGGCTGTTTTGGTCCATTCAATAAAATGGAAACGGTCTTCATTACGACGGTCTTCGACTGCACGGTTTTTCTCAAATGCATCCGGATCAAATCCACCGTATTCCACCGCCAGTGAGTGATCGACAATCAGCTGGGTTGGCACCACCGGATTGACTTTGGATGGATCACCGCCCTGATCGGCAATGGCATCACGCAGACCGGCAAGATCGACCAGTGCCGTTTGCCCCAAAATATCATGACAGACTACACGTGCTGGATACCATGGAAAATCATGCTCCTGCTTGCGTTCAATCAGCTGGCGTAAGGACTGCTCTAAAATGGCTGGATCACAACGACGCACCAACTGCTCGGCCAGCACTTTGGAGGTATAAGGAAGTTTGGCATATGCGCCTGGCTGAATATCTTCAACGGCTTGTCGCACATCATAATATTCTAGCGGGGTGCCTTGCAGCGGTTTACGGTAGTTGTTATTCATAGCGTACCTGCCTTGTTCTGACTTCTTCTTTCAAAGTTTTGTTGTTTAACATTCATGCTGCTTGGCATTGTACGCTGCCCGAAGCCTATTTCCCAAATTTCATATATTTCATAAACTTAAGTTTAAAATAATACATTTTTGAAAAATTTGGTTACATCTAATAGAAAATTCTGGCCAGAAATATGATTTTTTATGAAAAATAGCGCAAAATTAACCTCATTCTTTAGTATTAGATACGGTTTCGAGATTAGAACATGAGTAATCTGACTTTCTCTGCATTCACTTTAAACGGTGTAGATGCGCAAAAATTCTTACAAGGTCAAGTCACGGTAGATGTCGAAAAACTGCCGCAAACCGAAACCCGTTATACTGCAATTTGTAGCCTGAAAGGCCGTATTCTGTTTGGTTTATGGCTGACCAAACAGAATGCTGAACAGTTTGAAATTGTAGTAACGGCCGATCAAGCTGAAGACTTTGCCAAACACATTAAAAAGTTTGGTGCTTTCTCGAAAATGAAACTGGAAGAAGCCGGTCAGGTTTATCCGGTCGTAAACGGTCTAAACACCCAGTTCACAAGTACTGAACAGGATATTCAAGCATGGCAATTAAAGGCGCTTGAAAGTGGTCAGGCCTGGATTCAGGCCAGCACCGCGGAACTGTTCCAGCCACAGGAACTGCGCCTGCATCAGCGTGAAGGCATTCATTATGACAAAGGCTGTTATTTGGGTCAGGAAGTGATTGCCCGTTTATGGTTTAAAGCCAAGCCAAAACACTGGCTGCATCTGATTCAGGGTACAGGCGATGCTCCGGCTATCGCCAGCAAACTGAACAATGATGTAGAAGTAGTGAATAGCCTGGCTATTGATAGCGGTTATCAAGCTTTGGTGGTAGCAAAACCGGATGCCTTAGCCGAGATGGATGTAACGGTTCTGGATTTACCTGAAGCTTTAAGCGGTGATGTGGCGCGGCCGCAAAATTAAGCGTGTCACTAGCAGATCTATGAAAAACAGCCCAAGTGACACGTGTAACTTGGGTTGTTTTTTTATCCGTCAAAAAAACCACCTTAGAGTGAAGATTTTCATCTAAATACGCAAAAAACGAGACTGATTTACAAATTGAAGCAATCCTTAAATTCAGGATTTTTTTATTATTGTTCCTACGTGGTTTGAAAAAATTACCGGATTCCGATACATCTATATTTACATTCTTTGATTTCATCTTATGATGATGAGTGACAATTTATTCCCCACACATAAATGGAATTATGTGGTTATTGATACAAGGTTTTATACAACGATGAAAAAACTGATTTTGGCAAGTCTGGTTGCCCTTTCGACACAATTTACCCTCGCCAACAGCAATAACAGTATTCCGACCGATCCGGCTTTCGCCAAAATTGAAGCCATGGTCAAAGCCAACAACCTGAGCGGTGCCTATCAGGAATTAGACAAACTGGCCAAAACCGGTAATCCGCAAGCGATTTATAATCTGGGTTATTTGACCCAAACCGGCCAAGGTACGGCCAAAAATGAAAAGAAAGCCATCGAGCTATATGAGCAGGCCGCGAAAAAAGGCTATCCGGTGGCGAATTATGTACTCGGTAAAAACCATCTGACCGGCACTTTGGGTCTAAAACAGGATACCAATAAAGCCAAACAGTATTTGCAAAAAGCTTCATCACAAGGCTTTCATGATGCCACCATTGATTTAGCGGTGGTGTATTTCTCTGAAAACAAAGCCGATTCAGATAAAAAAGGCCTGCAATTACTGGAACCCCTCATTAAAAAAGGCAACAATCAGGCCATTCATGCCAAAGCCTTATATGACATTAGCCTGGGCTTTAAAAACAAAAATGAAGCACCCATTCAGCAAGGCTTAAAGAGCATTCAGGATTTAGCACAAAAAGGCTATATTCCAGCGCTGATGGCGGTCGGCAATATGTTTACCAATGGCAACATCGTGCCACAAAACCTGCCGGAAGCGAAAAAGATTTTCTCTGCCCTAGCCAAGGAAAATGTCCCGCAAGCCAAAGAATCGCTGGCTGTGGTGGACAAGATGATTGCCGATCAAGCCAAGAATCCACCAAAAGCAGCAGCCAAGAAAAGCTAATGCGGCTGACCGAAAAAAGCCCGATGACCGGGCTTTTTTATTTGGGATACATAAAGATTTAAAGAAAATGCGATGACTGACTTAACCAGAAAGCCACCCCGATTAAACCCAGGACCGTACTCATAATTAAAGGCTGGAGTGCCTGTTCATTCAGGCCATAATTCTGGCCAAAAATCCCAAAGGCCACAGGCATCGGCAATGCCGCCAGCAACGTACCAACAAACAGCATTTCTGAGCTGACATTGGGCAAACTCCACAACAAGGTGAAAATAACCAGCGGCATCAGCAGGACTTTCATCCCGACCAGCAGCACACTTTGCAGATTGACCGAATGCAGGCGCATTCCGACCAGACTGCCGCCAATCACAAATAAAGCCAACGGCGAGGCAGTTTTGCCGAGCATCTCCAGAATCTGATTGATGCTGTCCGGTAGTTTTAAATTGAGCAAGACACAGGCCATCCCGGCAATAATCGACAGAATCACCGGATTTTTTAGCAAACTTTTTAAGGTTTTCAGATATAACGCCGAAAGATGATGGTTTTGCTTTTGCAAACCGGCTTCGGCCAGAAACAGCACCATCGCCACAATAATCAGGTTTTCAATAATTAGAGTTAATGACAGATAAATGGCGGAATGACTGCCAATCAGCAGGGTTAAAATAGCCGTGCCAATAAAGCCGGTATTGGACATCGACGCGCCCATCGACAGCACACTGGCGTGGGTCAGGCTATGCCGGAAATAGGTTTTATAAATGACTAACGCCAGAAAAAACAGGATCAGCGAGCCCAGTCCATAACCAATAAAATAACCGGGATGCCAGATTTCGGCCAGGTCTTTACTGGCCAGGGCATACAGTAAAAAGGCTGGCAGTGAAACCTTCATCACAAACTGGCTCAGGGCCTGAATATGCGTGGCCGCCAGAAAATTGGTACGTACGCTGCTATAGCCCAGCGCCAGTACTGCCACCAAGGGCAGTAAAATATTCAGCAACAAAAGTGCCTTCCTTCTCTAGAACGAGATCTAAAATGCATCATCCCTGATGCTGCTGTTGCTTATTCCTGAACAGGAAATGGATGGAACAAATCTTTCAAGCCATGCGGCTGACAGCGCAAGTATTGCGGCGCGATGGCAATCTGCCCGCCCAGTTCAGCGGCGGCATGCCACGGCCAACGTGGATCATAAAGCATCGCTCGTGCCAGACCAATGGCATCTGCATACTGATTTTGCAGAATTTCTTCAGCCTGCACCGCTTCGGTAATCAGGCCCACAGAAATCACCGGAATACGATGCACCGCCTGTTTAATGGCATGAGCAAAAGGCACCTGATAGCTTGGCCCGATCTCGATACTCTGCTGGGCATGCAGACCGGCACTGGACACATGAATATAAGCCGCACCCAACTGTTCCAGCGCTTTAGCCACCCCAACCGTAGACTGGATATTCCAGCCGCCCTGCGCATCCATCCAGTCGGTAGCAGACAGACGCACCCCAATCGGATAACCTTCTGGCACCACCTGTTTCATGGCCTGGAATACCTCCAGGGTTAAACGAATCCGGTTTTCAAAACTGCCGCCATATTCATCATCGCGGACATTGGATAACGGCGACATAAACTGATGCAACAGATAGCCATGGGCAGCATGGATTTCAATTAAATCAAAGCCGGCATCCACTGCACGTACCGCAGCACTGGCAAAGTCGGCAATCACCTGTTCAATTTCATTCAGACTTAGTGCATGAGGGGCATGATCGGTCGGGTTAAACGGCAAATTACTGGCCGATACGGTTTGCCAGCCCTGGGCATGATCCGGCGCAAACTGGTCCTTGCCCAGCCACGGTTTATCGGTAGATGCCTTACGTCCGGCATGTGCCAGCTGCACCGCAAATGGCATTGGTGACAAGGTTTTGACTTTGGCCAGCAAGGCTTTCATCTGCGCACGCTGCAAATCATTCCAGAGGCCTAAATCGGCATAGCTGATCCGCCCTTCTGGCTGCACCGCCGTGGCTTCAATAATACATAAACCGGCACCCGACAAGGCATAGTTGGCCCACTGCTGCTCATGCCAATAGCTGAGCTCGCCTTTGTCATTAGCCGAATATTGGCACATGGGGGCAATAATAATTCTGTTGTCTAATTCAAGCGTGCCAAAATGGATAGGTTCAAATAATAATGCCATGGGGCGATCCTGCCTTATGATTTTCATGAAAATTATTCTAACCGAGATAGACGGCCGAATTGGCTAAAAGCTGTTTATTTTTACCGCTTTATGTAACTGAATTAAACTGTGGCGTTGATCAAAATACGCTGCGTTTTTGTCAGGCCGATGACAGCCATTTTTTGCACGATCGCTCACACTTCAGACGCAGCGCGACAAGCCTGTTCCAGCCGGTTCAAATAGGCGGCAAAACCATCACTGACCCGGCTGTCCAGACGACTGCTGGTGGTGACCCGTACCTGGTTGCTCCAGACAATCGGCAGGTTTAAGCACTGCATCTGCTCGACCAGCTGCACATCTTCATGACAGCTGCTGGCCTGAAAACCACCGGCTTTTAAATAGGCCGCAGCAGAAAAACTGAGATTGGCCCCATGCACATGCCGATGGTCCATTTTATCCTGATAATGGCGCAGATATTTCTGCCGGGCGGCCGCAGATAAAGGCGACCAGTCTTTAATTTCAACCACGCCACAAATCAGTGCTGCCGGCTGATGGGCATATTGTGCAGATAACCACTGCGCATCAACCTGGGTATCGGCATCGGTACAGGCAATCCAGTCAGCACCTTTGGCAATCATGGCGCGCACGCCCAAATCCCGTGCCTTACCAACACAGCGTACTTCACAACACAAGTAGTCGATTCCGGCCTGTTGTACAATTTCAACAGACTGATCATCACAACTGTCCAGCACCACCAGCACCTTGACTTCAGACACAACGGGCGGTAATTGTGCAATGGCGTGCTGAATAGCCGCCAGACAGGCGCCCAGCGTTTCGGCTTCGTTATAGGCAGGCACCACCACCGCCATCCTCATATCAGTCCCTCCCGCGCAGCCACAGATTGTGCATCTTGAGTCCAGAGATCGAGCAGAAAATCCGGATCATTCATCTGCAAATAATGATGCAGCACCAAGTGTTGCCTTAAACAGGCATGTACCTGATCGCCATTCAGCTCAAAGCCTGCAATCGGGTAACGCCAGTGACAGGCCAGCAGCGTACCGTCTGCACTTAAACACTGCTGCAGCTGCTGCATTAGCTGCACTAATTCGGCCGGACGCAGGTAATAGGCCACTTCACTGAGAATAATCAGATCAAATAGACTATCATTTTCCAGCGCCAGATGGGTTTCAGGGACACGTTGTTGCCTCACCTGCACATGCGCAAACCTCGCCAGACGGGCCTGTGCCAGTTCAACCGCACGACGGTTGGCATCTACACAGATGAGCTGCTGACAACGCGGAGCCAGCAATTCACTGAAGATGCCATTGCTACAGCCAATTTCCAGTACCCGCTGAAACCGCGCCTGCGGCAAGGCCGCCAGACACAGCTGCCGTTTACGCTGCTCATACCAGCGCTGCTGATAGTGCCAGGGATCATCATTGTCCTGATACAGCTGGTCAAAATAGTCATCCGTGTTCAGTCGCATCAATATAGACCTCGTACGGGATTAAGAGTCGTGAAATGGTTTTTGCCGATAAAATTGGCGGCTGGTGAATAGTGTCATCAGCCTCGATCTGAGTTTTAAAACACTGAATCGCCTGCTGTTTTAAAGCCAGCTGCTGTGCAGTTAAACGGAGTTTTCGTGCCTGCGCCCAGGGAATCCGTGCATCTGCCGGTATGGCCCAATGCCAGGCCCAAATCAGCACCTGATAACAGCGCTGCCGGTGCTGTCTAGCCCAATGCTGCACCACCCGTCCGGTGGCTTCATGATCGGGATGGCCATCTTGAGCGAAGGTGGTCACCAGAATATCCTCAGGCTGCACCCAGTTTTGTAGCTGCTGCAACAGTTCGGATTCAGCCTGCATCACCTGGCCATCTGCAATGTTCAGGGCAATGCGCTGGACCTTATGTTCCAGTCCCAGCACCGCCAAGGCATTCAGACTTTCTTGTGGCCGCAGCACATTCAGCTGCTCAACGCTATAACGTTTTGACCGAGGATGGCTGCCGGTACCATTGGTTACTGCAACCAGCAGCAGTTCACGCCCTGCCGCGGCCAGTTGCTGCATCAGACCCGCACAACCGAGAATTTCATCATCGGGATGTGGCGCGAAAATTAGTACCCGGCCACGCTCAGGAAAGTGCTGCGTCAGATTCAAATCCGGCAGCCCGGTCAGTCCGGACCAATTGAGCCACTGCGCCTGATCGGTACCGCTACCATAGATTTTCCGGTCACCGACTACCGGATCGATCAGAGTTGCCATGTTTGCCCCTCCTGTAGCGATAAGCGGCCAATTGCAGCCAGATCAAAAGCAGCATGACTCTGGCGCAAAAATACCGGCAAGTCGGCAGCCAACCGGGCAAAATGTGCCTGCTCGCAAAAAGGTCGTGCGCCTAGCGCTTTTCCGACCTTTTCCAGTACCAATAGCGCAGTATCCTCAACTTGGGCGCGTAACATCCGGATGATCAGTTCATGGCTGTGTGCCGGCGCTGCATCTATCTGGGCAGCCACATGGGTAAAAAACTGTCGTGTCACGGCCAGTCGGGTACTGACTTCGCCCAAGTACAATTCATGATAGGCATGGGTTTTCTGCTGCACATGCTGCTGTAAATATTCAGCCAGACGTACTGTAGCACCATACCAGCAGGCCGCAACACCGGCTGCACCATGCCAGAAGCCCGACCGATTCAGATAATCTCCGGGTTGTGCAATGCGTGTGGCTGGAGTGTGCTGAAAATGAACAGTTGCTGTGGCCGTCTGCTGCATACCGATGGCTTGCCAACTGCTATCATCTACTTGGATTGAAGGCTGCTGCATCTCGACCATCAATAATTGTGACTGGCCATCTGCACCGCGATAAGTCATTAAACCAAAATCCACCGCATATGCCGCCGAGCACCAAGCCTTATAACCGGAACAATAGCCCTGCTCATACTGTACAGGTTGTGGATGGCCTTCCGCGGCCCAGACTGCCCACCAGCCCGCCGGAACGGACTGAATCTGTAGTTCGTTTAAAATACTCAGCGCATCGAAATGTGATTCCAGCCATTTCACCAAAGTTAAATCGGTGGCCGCAACTTTGGCCAGCAGTTGCCAGCGCAGCAGGGTTTGCCCCCTGCCCGGATGAGGAAATTCAGGTGATACTGCCAGCAAACGGCGTAGTGTGGTGACGTAATCTTCGGCGGTAGGCGCTGTCTGCTGTTCAAATTCAGCCAGAATCTGGTCCATAGTGGTTCTATATTCCAAATATATAATTGTTCTCAATCTATCCGGTTGTCATCATTGCCAGCACAGTGACCACAAGCGGGCATGAGTAGCCAAACTTGCAGTCACAGTACGGCGATGTTGATGTTTTTAACTGATGACCCTGTTTAGATTTAGCACGTGGCTGGGCAGATAAATATTGAAAATTGTTAACGTATTAGTGAATCACCGGCGAGACCTGGGCGCGAAGCGGCATCTTGTAGTGATACAGGAAGCTGTTATGGCGCAGATCATTTAAGAAAGTAGTATGCCAGTCGGCAATATCAAATTTTTTCAGACCATCCATTAAGCGACTGTAACGCTGTATCCGCTCTGCTCGCGGCATCTCCAGTGCCTGTTTCAGGGCTCGCGTCATGGCCTCGCGGTCATGTGGATTCACAATCAGCGCATCCGGCATCTGGTCTGCAGCACCAGCTTTATCGGACAAAATCAGCACGCCCGGATCATTGGCATCCTGAGCGGCAATATATTCTTTGGCCACCAAATTCATACCGTCTTTTAAAGAAGTGACCCAGCAAATATCCGACTGGCGGTAAATTTTCATCAGCACTTCATGTGCCAAGGTCTGATGACTGCAATTCACCGGCAACCAGTCTGCTGTAGCATATTGGCTGTTAATGGCGGCAATCTGGTCTTCTAAACGCTGGTACAGGCGCTGATAGGCGGGAATATCCATGCGGCATGGACAGGCAATTTGCAGGTCCACCACCTGCTGGTGATATTCAGGATAAGAAGCCAGGAAATGGGCAAAAGCATCAAAACGTTCTAGCAGCCCTTTGGAATAATCAATCCGGTCAACGCCGATAATAGTTTTTTGTTGGGCCAGGGAGTCAAAATCAAAGATATCTTGGGTGCTCGTTAAGGGCTGAGCGGCCGCGTGCTGGATGAGGTCTGGATTCACCCCAATGGGGTAACTCTTCATCATGGTCAGCTTATTCTGATAACGTAGGATATAAGGATGAATTTCCTCACCACTGAGCATGGTCTGGCAAATGCGCATACATTGCTGCTGATCGCGCTGGGTTTGCAGTCCAACTACATCATATTCACAGAGGTCTTGCAGTAAACGTGATGCCACCGGAATTTCCCGCCACACCGCTTCATGGGCAAAAGGAATATGCAGGAAAAAACCAATCTTGTTATGCATGCCTAACTGGCGGCAATGCCGGGCGATACTGAAAAAATGATAATCATGCACCCAGATCACATCATCCGGCTCAGCAATCGCCTGTAGCTGTTCGGCAAACATGCGATTGACTTCCTGATAAGTCAGATATTCGTCTGTGGAGTATTCAATTAAATCGCTGCGATCATGCATGGCCGGCCACAAGGCATTGTTGGCAAAGCCACAGTAATATTGCTGGTACTGCTGTTCAGTTAAGGGGCTGGTCAGATATTCCACCCCCTGATGCTGCACCGAGTCGAATTTCAGCTGGGAAAATTGCTCGACTCTTTCACCATTCCAGCCCACCCAGACCCCGCCAATATCATGCAGTGCATCTTGCATGGCCACCGCCAGACCACCTGCGGCTTTTTTTTCAGGATTCGGTAAACTGACCCGATTGGATAACACGATTAGCTTTGACATTTTTACCCTCACATCCTCTTTTGATGGTCATTGCTCCTGTTTCGCAATGTATTTTTATTAAATGCAGCAACTCCGCCACCGCTTGGGTATTGGCCAGCCGATAGCGGGCCAGTGTCTCGCCTTCACCAACTTTAATACTCAAACCCTGATGCTGATTGACCACGGCAAATCCATCTTCATCCGTCACATCATCACCAATAAAAATGGGAAAAGTGCTGTTTTCTGGCATTGCTTCCAGTAAGCGACTAATTGCAAAACCTTTACTCGCTTGCTGAGGCAAAAGCTCGACCACACACTTGCCCTGCTTGAGCTTAAGTTGAGGATAACGCACTTGCAGCACCGCCATAATCTGCTGTGCAACCGGCGCAAGCTCTGGATATTCCCGGTAGTGCAGGGCTACCGAAAACTGCTTATCCTCAATACGTAAATTCGGGTAGGCGCGACAGGCCTGACTCAGGTCTGCCCGGAGCTGCTTATAATTAATATGACTTAAATCAAGTTGTAATTTCTTTGTACTATTCCACCAAATTTGTAATCCATGTAACTCAGCAATCGGCAGCGGTAACTGCTGTAACAGCTGTCTGGCCATCTCAATGGAACGGCCAGTAACCACACTCACCGGAATCCCCAACTGCAATAATTCGGCCAGGGTGTTTAAAGTCGAGGTAGGAATAAAACTGTGCTGCGGGTCAAGCTGAAAATCGGCCAGAGTGCCGTCTAAATCGAGAAACAGACTTAATTGACGTTGCTGCTGCTGACAGATCTCGATGATGTGTTGCGGCGTATGCATGTTGCTCCTCATCTGGATAACTCATTTTTGTTTTGCCCTATCTTGGCGTTTTTTTGTGGGCGGCATGTGATTTTCAACATTAATGATGTGCAGGCTTACATTTTTTTACCTGGACGCTGAATCGCTTTTATTTTTCTGTGAATGTTCAGTTTGAGCCGCAAGACTGATCCGGCTGCGCGGTACGGCAATTCACTTTATAATGCAGCCTTGCTCTGTCTTGTATTTTTCAAGATTCAACCCGATATTAGCTGCATCCTCATGCCGAAGCCTGTCCATGCCTGAATTACCTGAAGTTGAAACCACCAAAACCAGTTTATTGCCGCTGCTAGAACAGCGCGTGCATTCCGTGCAGGTACGCCAGTCCAGCTTACGCTGGCCAATTCCAGACGATCTACAAAAACTGGTCGGGCAAAAACTGCTGAACCTGACCCGTCGCTCCAAATATATTCTGGCCCAGTTTGAACAGGACAGCATGCTGTGGCATCTGGGCATGTCCGGCAGCTTCCGCCTATGTGAACCCGAGGCCGAACTGCGCAAACATGACCATCTGATTATCCAGTTTGATGATATTCAGTTGCGCTACCACGACCCGCGCCGTTTTGGCTGCATTCTCTGGCTAGATGAAAACTCGCAAAGCAAACTGATTGATACGCTCGGGCCTGAACCTTTAAGTGATGCTTTCAATGCTCACTATCTGGCCGATAAACTGAAAAACAAAAATGTCGGCATTAAAATTGCAATCATGGATAACCATGTGGTGGTGGGCGTGGGCAATATTTACGCCACAGAAAGTCTGTTTAATCTGGGCATTCACCCGGCACAACCGGCGTCGAGCTTAAGTCTGGAACAGATTGAGCAGCTGACCCTGGAGATCAAACGGATTTTAAAACAGGCCATTGATTTGGGTGGATCGACCTTACGCGACTATAGCAATGCCATGGGTGAAAATGGCTATTTTCAGCAAACCCTGCTGGCCTATGGTCGTGCCGGTGAAATGTGTGTCAACTGTGAAACCACACTGGAAAACCTCAAGCTTGGTCAGCGCGCCTCAGTGTTTTGCCCGGAGTGCCAACCGCTGAAGAAAGTCAAACTGGCTCGTCCTAAAACCAGCAAGCCAAAACATACAGCGAGGTAATACCCATGAAAACGGCCATCGTCCGTCATATTCTGGTGAAAGATAAAGATACTGCCGAGCAGCTAAAAAAGAAGCTGCAAGCGGGAGCAGACTTTGCCAAAATTGCCAAACAGTATTCCACTTGCAACTCAGCCAAACGTGGCGGTGAACTCGGTGAAGTGAAAAAAGGCCAACTGGTCCCAGTGATTGATAAACTGGTCTTTACGGCTGCTGAACGGGTGTTGCATGGCCCGGTCAAAAGCCAGTTTGGTTTTCATTTGGTGGAAATTAAATTCCGGATGGATTTTTAATCCCTCTAAATCCCCCTTTAGCAAAGAGGGACTTCTCCTCTCTTTATTAAAGGGAGGTTGGGAGGGATTCTATAAAAAAACGGCGCCTTTGCGCCGTTTTCTTTTGCTTTCAATTACGCCTGCGGACGTTTTTTCAATTCGTCACGAATTTCACGCAGTAATTCAATATCTTCTGGAGTTGCTGCCGGTTCTGGCTCTGCTTCCTGCTTACGGCGCATTTTGTTCATCAGTTTCACCAACCAGAACACCACCCAGGCCAATAACAGGAAGTTAATGAAGATGGTCAGGAAATTACCATAATGGAAAATGTTCAGACCGGCTTCCTGGGCAGCAGCCAAGGTTTGGACATTGTTCGGGTTATCACCCAGAATCAGGAATTTATTGGTGAAATCGACATCACCACCTAAAATCCATGAAATCAGCGGCATGATCACATCTTTTACCAGTGAATCAATAATCTTACCGAATGCACCACCAATGATGACACCGACTGCCAGGTCCATCATGTTGCCTTTAATGGCAAACTCTCTAAATTCTTTTAAAATGCTCATATGCGCTCCAGAATATATCTTTATTTATGTGATGAAGTATACATAATTACTAGGATTTGATTTCTGCTTAATGTACGCTTTTTTCAATTATTTCCAAGTAGTTTTAGAACATTTAATACAAAAAAAACCGCCAAGTGGACCTGGCGGTTTCTTTTTTCTTCTTAATTTTAAAAATTAAGATTTGTTACGCTTACGTTCGTTTTCAGTCAGGTAACGCTTACGGATACGGATTGACTTCGGCGTTACTTCAACCAGCTCATCATCTTCAATGAATTCAAGTGCTTGTTCAAGTGTGAATTCAATTGCAGGAACCAGAGTTAACGCATCATCCGTACCAGATGCACGTACGTTGGTTAACTGTTTCGCTTTGGTTGGGTTCACCACCATATCGTCTGAACGAGAGTTAATACCCACGATCATACCTTCGTAAACTTCTAACTGAGGTTTAGCGAATAGACGGCCACGGTCTTGCAAGCTGAACAGTGCATAGCCCAAGCAAGTCCCTTGAACCATAGAAATCAGTACACCGTTTTGACGTTTTGCTACAGAACCCTGTTTCATTGGACCGTAGTGCGAGAAGCTAGAGGTCATGATACCGGTACCAGACGTCATGGTCATGAATTCAGAACGGAAACCAATCAGGCCACGTGAAGGAACAGTTGCTTCAATACGGATACGGCCTTTACCGTCCACTTCCATATTGGTCATCTCACCTTTACGGTTACCCATTTGTTCCATCACAGCGCCTTGGTGCTGTTCTTCAACGTCAAACGTTACGTTTTCGTACGGTTCTTGCATTTCGCCGTCAATCTCTTTCAAGATCACTTGCGGACGAGATACACCCATCTCGAAACCTTCACGACGCATGTTTTCAATCAGAACTGAAAGATGAAGTTCACCACGGCCAGACACTTTGAAACGGTCAGGACTGTCAGTATCTTCAACGCGCAGTGCAACGTTGTGAATCAATTCGCGGTCTAGACGTTCACGGATGTTACGTGAGGTCACGAACTTACCTTCTTTACCCGCGAACGGCGAGTTGTTGACCTGGAATGTCATAGACACGGTTGGTTCGTCTACAGAAAGCGGTGGTAATGCTTCAACATTTTTCGGATCACAGATAGTGTCAGAAATATGCAGCTCGTCCATACCGGTTACACATACGATGTCACCCGCAGATGCAGAATCTACATCAATACGCTCTAAACCGTGGTAACCCATGATTTTTAAGATACGGCCGTTACGTGTTTTACCGTCTTTGTCGATGACAGTTACAGGTGTGTTCAGTTTTACAGAACCACGCTGGATACGACCAACACCGATTACACCCACGAAGCTGTTATAGTCCAGTGAAGACACTTGCATCTGGAATGGACCATCAACGTCAACTGCTGGTGGTTCAACGATGTCTACGATGGTTTCAAACAACGGTGTCATATCTTCAGCCAGTTCTTCTGGAGATGGACCAGCCACACCACGTAAACCAGACGCATATACCACCGGGAAGTCTAGCTGCTCGTCAGTACCACCCAGGTTGTCGAACAAATCGAATACCTGGTCAATCACCCAGTCAGGACGCGCGTTTGGCTTGTCGACCTTGTTGATGATCACGATTGGCTTCAAACCACGTGCGAACGCTTTTTGTGTTACGAAACGGGTTTGTGGCATTGGACCTTCTTGTGAGTCAACCAGAAGAAGTACGCAATCCACCATCGACATGACACGTTCAACTTCACCACCGAAGTCGGCGTGTCCCGGGGTATCCACGATGTTGATACGGTATTCAGTATAGGTACGTTTATCTAACCATTTGATTGCAGTGTTTTTTGCAAGAATGGTAATACCACGTTCACTTTCAATAGCGCCTGAATCCATGACACGCTCAATCTCGCCCGCTCGTTCACCGAGAGCACCTGATTGTTGTAAAAGTTTATCTACAAGAGTGGTTTTACCGTGGTCAACGTGCGCGATAATCGCGATGTTGCGGAGAGTTTTAATATCTGACATGTAAATTCGATACGCTTTAAATTTGAGGGCAAATTATACAGAAAAATACTCTCATTTAGTAGTGACACTTTATTGACAATCGAACTTTTTTCGACAGAAGCGACGATTTAAAGTTTGTAAAGACGTGTAACTCGATTAGAATACCGCCACCTAGCCTAATTTGCTTTTGACTTATGTCTGAATTTAATTCATCTCCTGATCAAAAACCGCAACTGGATTTGGTCTATGGTCTGAATGACCGTCCTAAACCGTTTATTGCTTTTCTTGCTGCCTTCCAACACTTATTGGCCATTATTGTCCCGATTGTGACACCAGGTCTGTTGATCTGTCTGGCCTTGGGTGTTTCCAAAGAAGACACCAACATGATTTTATCGATGTCTTTGGTGATTTCGGGGATTGCAACCTTCCTGCAAGCTAAAAAAGTAGGTCCTTTTGGTGCCGGACTGTTAATTGTTCAGGGCACCAGCTTTAACTTTATTGGCCCAATCATCGGGATTGGTTCTGCAATGGTCGCAGCAGGTACACCAGTTGAGTCGGTTATGGCTGCTATTTTTGGTGTGGTGATTGCCGGTTCATTTATCGAGATGGGTGTTTCACAAATTCTGCCATGGGTTAAAAAACTGATTACCCCGCTGGTGACCGGGATTGTGGTCCTGCTGATTGGTTTAACCTTAATTAAAGAAGGTTTAATCAGTATGGGCGGTGGCTATCAGGCCATGTCGGACAAGACTTTCGCCAATGCCGATAACCTGATCATGTCTTGTACCGTTTTAGCGTTAATCATTATCCTGAACCGGATTAATGTGACCTGGATTAAAAGCTCCGCCATCCTGATTGCCCTGATCGTGGGTTATATTGTGGCTGGTTTTATGGGTCATCTGGACTTCTCTGGTCTGCAGGAAGCGCCACTGGTACAAGTGCCAACTCCAATGCACTTTGGTCTGGAATTCTCCTGGAGCCTGTTCATTCCAATGGCCTTTATTTACCTGGTCACGTCTTTAGAAGCGATTGGTGACATCACTGCAACCTCAAAACTGTCGAACCAGCCCGTGGATGGTCCAAAATGGATGGAGCGTATTAAAGGTGGTGTGCTGGTCAATGGTGCCAACTCATTCCTGGCCGGTATCTTCAACACCTTCCCAAGTTCGGTATTTGCACAAAACAACGGTGTGATTCAGTTAACCGGTGTGGCTAGCCGTTATGTCGGAATCTGGATTGCCGCGATGCTGGTGATTTTAGGTTTATTACCGGCTGTTGCGGGCGTGATTCAGGCTGTGCCTCAAGCCGTTCTGGGTGGTGCAGTGATGGTTATGTTTGGTGCGGTAGCCGCATCGGGAATTAACATTTTATCGGGTATTCATCTGGACCGTCGTGCCCTGCTGATCATTGCCATTTCTCTGGCACTGGGTTTAGGGGTTGCACAAGTGCCACAAATTCTGGAACATCTGCCAGAATTATTCCGTAATATCTTTAGCTCAGGTGTTGCGACCGGCGGTATTGCAGCGCTGATTCTGAATATTGTATTACCTGAAACCAAGAAGTAATTTCATGTCCAGAAAACACTGTCTGAGCCGGACTTGGACAGTGTTTTTCTATTGGAGAGCGACTCATGGATGCTAAAAGCGAAGTGCTATTACGACAATATGATTATTTATCAGGTCGTGTGTTACTGATCAATGCGCCTACAGACCAGCTGTTCGCTGAATTCGGTGAATCGGTCCAGCCTTTTTTCTGGACATGGAATTTTAACGATTACCACTATTTTCAGAACCAGACTGCCCCCGTTCATTTTGGTGCCGACTTTCCAGAAGGCGAATTTGATCAGGCGGTTATTTTTGTGCCGAAATCCAAAGAACTGCTGAATTATGTGCTGCACAATGTTGCCGCCCATCTGCAAACCGGCAGCAGTGTTTTTCTGGTCGGTGAGAAAAAAGGCGGCGTCGAACGTGCGGCCAAACAGCTACAGCCTTATGGTAAAGCCTTAAAACTCGACAGTGCCCGTCATTGCCAACTCTGGCAATTAACACTAGACTGCAGCGTCGAGAAAAAAGCACTGGCCGACTGGGCGCAGCGTTATACTGTAGCGACGCCGAAAGGCGATCTACAGATTTGTGCCCTGCCAGGTGTGTTCAGCCAGAACCGGCTTGATATCGGTACAGCGGTCTTCCTACCTTATTTAAGCCAAGTGCCATCGGGTAAAATTGCCGATTTTGGTTGTGGCGCCGGCATTATCAGTGCCTATCTGGCCAAGCTGAATCCAGATAACCGTATCTTCGCGCTGGATGTAGATGCTTTTGCACTTGCTTCAACCCAAATGACTTTTGAGCACAACCAGCTCAATCCGCAGCAGCTTGAGATTAAAGCCGTCAGTGGCATTGAAGATGCACCGCTGTTTTTGCATGCCATTGTCAGCAATCCGCCTTTTCATCAGGGGATTCAGACCGACTATGATGCCAGCGAAAAACTGTGTAAAACTGCGCGCCGCCACCTGAAATCGGGTGGTGAACTGTGGATTGTGGCCAACCGCTTTTTAAATTATCCCCTGTTGATTGAACAGAGTTTTGGCCAGTGTACGGTCAAGGCAGATCAACAAGGTTTTAAAGTGCTGTTCGCGAGCACTCAAAAAAATGTTAAGGAAGTATGATGAGCGAAACTCAACACAGCCGACAGCTGCAGCGTAAGCTCGGTGCTCGCCACTTAAATATGATCGCCATTGGCGGATCGATCGGGACCGGTTTATTCCTGGCCTCCGGTGCGACCATTGCCAATGCCGGTCCGGGTGGTGCATTACTGGCCTATGCCCTGATTGGCGTCATGATCTATTTCTTGATGACCAGCTTGGGCGAATTGGCGACCCACAATCCGACCTCAGGTGCATTCTTTACCTATGGCAGCAAATATGTTGAAGGTGGTTTTGGTTTCGCGCTAGGCTGGAACTACTGGTATAACTGGGCCATTACCGTGGCATTTGAACTGGTTGCGGTACAGTTCATCATGAAGTTCTGGTTCCCGGATATTCCCGGTTTCTACTGGAGTGCCCTGTTCCTGACCGTGGTGTTTGCGATTAATGCCCTGACAGTCAAAGGCTTTGGTGAGTCCGAGTTCTTCTTCTCTTTAGTCAAAGTGCTTGCGATTATCATCTTTATTATTATTGGTCTGGTCATGATCGCCAAGATCATGATGACCCCGGATGTTGCAACTTTTGGTAACTGGAGCCAAGGTGAAGCACCTTTTGTCGGTGGTTTATCAGCCCTGATTGGTGTGGCGATGATTGCCGGTTTCTCCTTCCAGGGCACAGAAATGGTCGGCGTGGCTGCAGGTGAATCCAAAGATCCACAGAAAACTATTCCGATTGCAATCAAACAGATTTTCTGGCGTATCCTGTTGTTCTATATCGTGTGTATTTTCATTATCGGCACCCTGATTGCTTATGATGATCCACGATTACTCCAGGCCGCTGCAACAGATGATGTGGCACTGTCACCGTTTACCTTACTGTATGAACAGGCCGGTTTTGCCTTTGCAGCCAGCGTCATGAATGCAGTCATTCTAACGGCGATCCTGTCTGCGGGTAACTCAGGCATGTATTCATCTACGCGTATGCTGTTTGATATGGCACGTAAAGGCAGTGCACCAAAAGCCTTTGCCCGCCTTGATCCACGTGGCGTACCGATGAATGCGCTGTATGCCACTACAGCCATTGCTGCATTATGTTTCTTGACCACCTTTATTGGTGAAGAACAGGTCTTTAACTGGCTACTAAATATGTCAGGCATGTGTGGCTTTATTGTCTGGCTGGGTATTGCGGTTTCTCATTATCGTTTCCGCAAAGGCTATCTTGCTCAGGGCTATAAACTTGAAGATCTGGCGTATCGTGCCAAGTTCTTCCCGTTCGCACCATGGTTTGCCTTCACTTTATGTGCGATTGTGGTCTTGGGCCAGAACTATCAGGCGGTACTTGATGGTGAGTGGCTGGCTGTGCTTTCCACCTATATCGGGATTTTATTGTTCCTGGCCATCTGGTTAGGCTATAAATGGAAATACAAAACCAAGCTGATTCCTTATCAGCAGATGGATGTCCAGCCGATGAAGATCGACCGTGAATAATTGATTCAGCTTTCTTTAAAAGCACTCAACAAAAAAGCAGTCCAAGTGACTGCTTTTTTTATGATCTCGATAAATGTGGCTTAGCTATAACGCATCACAAAATTTCGGTCATCAATCACAATGGCCTGACGGCAAATGCCCTCTACCTGACGCTGCTGCTCGAAAACCTGTGCTGGCATTGCATCAAAGCTGTCAAAGAAACAGACCTCTTCTGCATCCATCGAATAGATTAAGGAATGATTCCCCACGCCTTCTAGTGTGTCATAGAACACTATCACAAAGCGGCCCTGCTCAACACATGTCTGCAAAGCGCTATAGCTGAGTGCCGGCTGTAGCGGAATCTGTAATTGCTGCGCTTCCTGATAACACAGCACTTCCGTCGGGTGCTGGTGCGGATCAGGATCGGTATGAAAGCTCACCTCAAGCCCCAGCTTTTTCAACCCCACTGCTAGCGCAATTCCGAAAGTGCCATCTTCATTATTATGCCGGCACAGCTGGACCAGATCGGCAATTTCCAGATCAATCCCATAGTGCTGAAAAATCTTCCAAATAGCAAAAATACCACCATTGGCTTCAAGTTGAAGGAGTTGATCCGGAATTTCTGTGCTCATAATCCATCTTACCCAGACTGCGGGATTTTTAAGGCAATAAAATTCCATTATAAAAAAAAACGACTCCGAAGAGTCGTTTTTTCTAAGGTCTACTCAAATTATTGAGCAGCTGCTTCTGGTTGTACAGTAACTGTACGGCTACCAGTGATTGTCGCGAATACACGACGGTTCATAGCACGACCTTCTTTGGTGTTGTTGTCAGCAATCGGTTGATCCCAAGCGAAACCTTGAGTTGACAGACGAGCTGGGTCAACGTTGTATTCGTTTACAAGTGAAGATTTCACAGAGTTCGCACGAGCTAAAGATAAACGTTCGTTCAGTGCACGTGGACCAGTGTTGTCTGTGTGACCTTCGATACGCGCTGTTGCGTTTGGATACTCAACCAGTTTTTCAGCAACTTTAGCGATTTCTGGCTTGTATTGATCTTTGATGTTTGATTTGTTGGTATCAAAGAATACGCGAAGTTCCATGTTCAGGTCTTCAGTCAACTCTTGTGGAGCTGGTTGAACTGGAGCAACTGGCTCAACTGGAGCAACTTCTACCACTGGAGCAGCTGGTTTTAAACGGCCGCCAAGAACAACGTTCAGACCCGCTAAAGCAGTGTAGTTCCAGAAGTCTTCATCGATGTTATAAGTAGCACGTGCTTCAGTACGCAGCGCTAATGCATCGTTTAAGTGCCAGAATGCACCTAGACCCGCATTACCTAAAGTACCTTCTTCTTTAAGACCACGACCTTCACGACCTAAATCGTTGTCAAACTCGTATTTGTAGTGACCAGCACCTAACAATACATATGGCTTAACTTTGCTGTCATAGTTTTTAGTGATCAAATCAGAAGTCGCATAGAAGTTACCATTGATTTGAGTTTGCTTATATTCAGCGCCAGCTTGTTCAGCCATATCACCTTTCACTTGGTTATATTCAGCTTCAAAACCTAACCAAGGAGTCAGTTCAACACCCAATGCAGCACCAACAAATAAATCATCTTCCATTTCAGCAGATGAAGTTAGGTGTTCAGAACCATTGTTGTGTTTAGTGTCTTGGAAAGTGTAACCAAGCATTAATGGAGTAACAGTTACGCCTGCGTTTGCAGCTGCTAAAGGCGCAGCTACGAGCATTGCCAATGCAATACGACTCATTTTCATGGATTTATCCTCCAGAGATAACAAATTGTTGTTCAAGCTCAAGCCTAAAGTTTTGGCTATCCTGAGATAGGCTTTTTTTACCCCAGTTTTCTTTTTAAGCTAGTCACTTTGAATCATACAAACACTTTATTCTTTTTCCAAGTGCTTGATAATTTTAATCAAGTAAATTATTGACAAAATTACTTACAATTTCCGTTGTAATTCGGTAAATTTTTACTCAATTTTTTGTTGTGGATAGCTTATTGTCACTTCCACTTTATTTTAGCAGCTTTATAGAAAGATGCGTAAAAATAATGACAACCTAGAAAAATATTACAAAACAATATTTTGTATTACAGAAACATAATAAAAATATAAAAATTATAGGTCTACTTAGTATGTACCCGATCAAATCTCACACTTCAGGCTTTAGTCTGTTTGAACTCATTGTAGTGATGGCAATTATTGGCATCATCAGTGCGATTGCTTTGCCCCATTTTCAGCAATATCTGGCCCAGCAAGAAGCCAAGCGTATCCGTTATTTACTGCAATATAGTATTAACCTGGCCAAATCCCAAGCGCTCACCTATCGCGCCAATATTGTAATTTGCCCCAGTGCCGATCTGCAGCAATGTCAGAATAATCAATGGAACAGCGGTTTTATTATTTTTATCGATCATAACCGCAACCGAAGCCTCGATTCAGGTGAATCTATTGTCTTAACTGAAAAGACCCGCCTGAAATACGGTAACCTGGAATGGAAAGGCGCCCTGTCTCTGCCCAGTCTCAGATTTAACGCCCAGCAGGGTTTACCTTTAGGCTCTAATGGCAGTTTTTATTATTGTTCAGGTTTTACCCCCAATCAGCGTATTTTCCTCAGTAATCGTGGTTTTCTACGCATAGAATTTCCCAATAGCTGCTAAAACTTATGCGTCTAAAGATGTATGAAAATTACGCTTTATTCTGTGGATTTTTCCCCTATACTGCTAGGGCTTAAGCTCAAAATAAATATTGAATTGATTAGAAACAGATTGGAGATACAACGATGACGGATATCGTAATTGTTAATGGTGCACGGACAGCAATGGGTGGTTTTCAGGGTAGTCTTGCCAGTTTAACCGCACCCGACTTAGGTGCAGCCACCATTCAAGCCGCTATTTCTCGTGCTGGCTTACAACCGACCGATATCGAAGAAGTCATTATGGGCTGTGTTTTACCGGCCGGCTTAAAACAGGGTCCTGCACGTCAAGCCATGCGTAAGGCAGGCTTACCGGATTCAACCGGTGCTGTAACCATTAACAAACTGTGTGGTTCAGGCATGAAAGCGGTCATGCAAGCCGCAGATATGATTAAAGCCGGTTCAGCAACTTACGTGGTTGCAGGTGGTATGGAATCAATGACCAATGCGCCGTATATCCTGCCAAAAGCACGCGGCGGTTTCCGTATGGGCCATGGTGAAGTCAAAGACCATATGTTCCTAGATGGCCTTGAAGATGCAGAAACCGGCCGTTTAATGGGTTCTTTTGCACAGGACATGGCCAATACCAAAGGTTATACCCGCGAACAAATGGATGACTTTGCTATTCGTTCATTAAAACGTGCACAAACTGCAGTGAATGAAGGTTATTTTACCGATGAAATCGTGCCTGTAACGGTGTCTACCCGTAAAGGCGATGTCGTGGTCGATAAAGATGAACAACCATTCAACGCCAATATTGAAAAAATTCCAACACTACGCCCAGCGTTTGCTAAAGATGGCACCATTACTGCGGCCAATGCCAGCTCTATTTCGGATGGTGCATCTGCACTTGTATTAACCTCAGCAGACAACGCTGCAGCAAAAGGTTTACAACCGCTAGCCAAGCTGATTGCCTATGCTTCGAATTCACAGCATCCATCTGAATTTACCATTGCGCCAGTCGGTGCAATTCAAAAAGTTCTGGATAAAACCGGCTGGACGGTTGCAGATGTGGATCTGTGGGAAATCAATGAAGCTTTTGCCATGGTGACCATGTGTCCAATGGACGAGTTCAAACTGGACCCAGAAAAAGTCAACATCAATGGCGGTGCCTGTGCACTTGGTCACCCAGTTGGTTCGACCGGTTCACGTATTATTTTAACCCTGATTCATGCCCTGAAACGTACCGGTGGCAAGCGTGGTATCGCCGCCCTATGTATCGGTGGCGGTGAAGCAACTGCTGTGGCGATTGAGTTGCTTTAATTGAAAGTCTCCCTTTCTTAAAGGGGAGACTTAGAGGGATTCAATCAATCATTCCCAATCCTCTCCTACAAGGAGAGGGCCAGGGAGAGATCTACCCTCTCTCTAACTCTCTCCCAAAGGGAGAGAGAACTACTAGGAAGGAAAATAAAAAGCCTCCACTTGGAGGCTTTTTATCATCACAATTAAAGTAACCGTTTAAATTTTAATACTTAAAGAATTTCTTTACGCAGTTGTTCCGGTGACTTCATCGACAATAAACCTGGTGCAACATCAAATGCGGTTTTCGCACCGTACTGACCCATCTGGTTCATGCGGTAACACGCACGTGCATAAGCCACCAATACGCTTGCCGTAAACTCAGGATTACTCTCCAGTTTCAAAGAGAATTCCATGACTTGATTATGGGCATCGCTGGTATTGCCACTACGAATCACGAATCCACCATGTGGCATACGATTGTGTTCATTACGAAGAGTTTCTTCATCAATGAAGTTTACCGTTGTATTGTAGTCCGCAAAATAATCCGGCATGGTCACAATGGCCTGTTCAACCTTGGCTGCGTCTGCACCCCCTTCAAGTACCACATAGCACTCACGCGTATGCTTATCTCGGGTGCTTAACTCTGGACGTGAACCACTACGCACCTTGTCCATCGCATCGGTGGAGGGAATGGTATATTGCACACCCGCTTTCACACCCTCAACACGACGAATCGCATCTGAGTGACCTTGACTCAAACCTTTACCCCAGAAGGTATAGGTTTCACCGTCTGGAAGTAATGCTTCACCGAACAAACGATTGATAGAGAACATACCCGGGTCCCAGCCAATCGAAATCATGGCTGTTTTCTTGTTCGCAAGTGCTGGCGCATTTACAGCATCAAAGAACTCTGGAATACGTGCGTGTGTATCAAAGCTGTCGACAGTATTAAATTTACTTGCTAATTCAGGGGTCTGTTTAGGCAAATCATCTTTCGATCCACCACATAAAATCAGTACATCAATCTGATTCTGGAAGTCAACCAATGCATCCATATGAAAAACTTTGGTTTCAGTAAAGCAGGGTGAAACAGTTTCAGGCGCACGGCGAGTAAAAATACCCACAAGCTGTAAATCCGGATTCTTTTGAATGGCAGTTTCCACACCACGTCCTAAATTGCCATAACCAGCAATACCAATACGAATAGAATGTTGCATACAGACAAGTCACTTCAAGCTAATAGTTAAACTTTTCCAAATCAGATTCATAAAACGAAGATGATTGGGTGCTTCTTCTGTGGATTCAAGCCATGATTCAGCCTGCTCACAGAATGCACCATATTGTGCCACAATGTTGTATTCGCACCAAATTAAAGCAAAACCAGATGACGATGCTGATCTAAATCTATCGCACAAAAACAAAAAAACCTCCTGACGGAGGTTTTTCGCAACGGGTGAAATTAAGCACCCGTTTGATAACGTGCCTGAGCCACGGCCGTCGAAGCCTGATAAGGATGGGTAAAATCACCCAGACCGACTGCCGCTTCCTGAATATCTTTACCTTCTTTAATCACGAAGGTATCGAAACCGGAACGCTTCATATAGTTCAGTACATCTTTAAATACATCACCTGTGGCACGGAGTTCGCCTTCAAAACCCTGACGGCGAAGCAGTGCTGCAAATGAATAACCACGACCATCGTTAAAGCCTGCAAACTCAATAAAAATGGCATCGAGTTGATCTAACGGAAACTCATTGGTTTCAGGCGAAGCATCTACGGTTAAGTACAGCGCTTTTTTACCTGAAACATTAGCAAGTTGATCGAGCTGCTCAACCGTTAAAACCACATCACCTTGTGGTAACACGCCATCTTCACCAATAATTTGGTAAGTATTGTCTGCAATCGTGCCATCTTTAGAGAGCACTTGTAGTGCGGTATTAAGCATATGCACGCTCCTTAAATGGTTGAATGCCAACACGGCGATAGGTATCAATAAACTCTTCACCTTCCTGGCGCAGGTCAAGATAAGTATTTAAAATTTCTTCCACCACATCTGGCACTTTTTCCGCAGCAAATGATGGCCCTAAGATGTCACCGATTGAGGCATCATGATCAGCATTACCACCCAGGGTAATCTGGTAGAATTCCGCGCCTTTTTTATCAACACCTAAAATCCCGATGTTGCCGACATGGTGATGACCACAAGCATTCATACAACCGGAAATGTTCAGATCCAGTTTACCCAGGTTGTAAATGGTATCAAGGTCATCAAAACGGCGTGAAATCGCTTCAGAAATTGGAATTGATTTGGCATTGGCCAGCGAGCAGAAATCACCACCTGGACAGCAAATAATATCAGTCAAGAAACCAATGTGCGCACGCGCTAGGTTGTGTTGATCCAGGGTTTGCCATAAGGCAAACAGGTCTTTTTGTGGTACATCTACCAGCGCAATATTCTGCTCGTGTGTAGTACGTAATTCACCGAAAGTGTACTGATCAGCCAGGTCAGCAATCAGATTCATTTCTTCCGTGGTGACATCACCCGGGGCAATACCGGCACGTTTCAGTGAAATGGTGACAATACGGTAGCCTTTCACTTTGTGTGCATTGGTATTGATGTTAAACCATTGCTTGAACTTTGGATATTGTGCAAACAGCGCGGTGAAGTCCTCATCTGCATAGTCCTGATAATCGAATGGCGTGAAGTTCTCATCCATTTTTTTCAGGGTGTCTGCATCGACTTTTAAGGTTTTCACCGTATGTGCAAATTCAGCTTCAACTTTCTCGGCAAATACTTCTGGCGTGAGTGCTTTTACCAGAATCTTGATACGTGCTTTATATTTGTTATCACGACGGCCGTGCAGGTTATAGACACGCAGCACTGCTTCCAAGTAAGCAATTAAGTCTTCACGTGGCAGCCATTCTTTAATCACTGCACCGATGATTGGGGTACGACCCAAACCACCGCCAACCATGATTTTATAGCCCATTTCGCCGGCTGCATTGCGTACAATATACACACCAATATCATGGAAAGCAGTTGCCGCACGGTCAATTTCTTCAAGTGCAGATACCGCAATCTTGAATTTACGTGGCAAGAAGGCAAATTCTGGATGGAAAGTCGACCATTGACGGATCAGCTCACAGGTCGGACGCGGATCGGCAATTTCACCAGCGACCACACCGGCATACTGGTCCGTGGTGGTATTCCGGATACAGTTACCTGAGGTTTGAATCGCGTGCATCTGAACTGTGGCCAGTTCAGCCAGCATATCTGGCACGTTTTCTAGTGCAGGCCAGTTAAACTGAATATTTTGACGTGTTGAAACGTGGGCATAACCACGGTCATAGGCCTTGGCCAAGGCAGCGACTTTACGCAGCTGGGTTGAGCTCATTAAACCATAAGGCACGGCAATACGTAACATTGGCGCATAGCGCTGTACATATAAACCATTTTGGAGACGAAGTGGACGATATTCATCTTCTGTCAATTTGCCCGCTAAATAACGTTCCGTCTGGTCACGGAACTGCGCAACACGTTCATTAATCAGTTGCTGATCGAAATCAGTATATAAATACATGGCGTACAGCTAGTAGTTTCATTATAACGACCGACAGGATAGCGACATTTTATCTATCAACAAAATGCGTTTTTTACATATTTCATAGCGATTTTATTGATAAGTCAGCTGGACTTGCGCTGTAAGCAAGCCTTTGCAGCCATTCATTATTATTTTCTGGATCTTTCATTATTTTTTGCGTTATTTAGCATTTTTTTTCATAAGATGTTTATCCTCACTTTTGGGTCTGGATAAACATCTTATATTGGCTGATAAACCTCTTTTATAGACCGGCGCGTTACCAGTTCCCCTGCCCCAAACCTTGGCCACGGAAATCATAACGAGCTTTGGAGCGCGAGAATTTAATCGGGCAGGCCAACTGCGCTTCAGTGTCTGGGCTGTCCTGTTCCAGTGGCACTTGAACCACCCATTCGCGTTGCTGGGCCAGTGGTGAATGTAGTGCTTCTTCTAAATACAGCACCGGTTCGACACAAACATCCTGCTCGGCAAATATTTGCTGCCATTCTACCCAGCTTTTGGATTGAATTTTATTGCCAATGGCCTGTTTCACCGCCTGCCGGTCGTCTGAATCAAAAGAACTTCCTTTTTCCACAATTAGTGGCAACTCCAGGACCGCGGCCAGACCTTGCATAAATTGTGGCTCCAAACCACCGATCGAAAGATAGCGGCCATCTGAGGTACGATAATAGTCATAAAAAATCGCGCCATTTAAATGGCCAGCTTCGGGACGCTGCTGTTCCTGTCCGGCCAGGCTGGCTGCCGCAGCCATATTGTTTAAGGCCGCCACACAGTCAGTCATGGAAATATCAATATATTGTCCCTGTCCGCTGCTTTGCCGTTCAATGACGGCGGCCAATATACCGACCAGCGCATGTAGTGAGCCACCTGCAACATCAGCAATCTGAATGCCCATTGGCGGTGGCCCAGACTGTGCCCGGCCACTATGCCCGGCAATACCGGAAAGCGCTAAATAATTGATATCATGTCCAGCCTTGGCCTGATAAGGACCGCTTTGTCCATAGCCGGTAATGGAACAATAAATCAGTCCGGGATGAATTTCTGCCAATGTGGCATAATCCAGCCCCAAACGCTGCATTACCCCAGGGCGAAACTGCTCAACCACAATATCGTAATCTTTAATTTTGGCTTTAATTTGTGCAATGCTGTCCGGGTCTTTTAAATCCAGCGTCACCGACTGTTTATTGCGGTTCAGGTAACTGTGCGAAGTCGCCTGGCCATTGGCATAGGGCGGAAATAGCCGGACCAGATCGGGACGGTTCGGTGATTCAATATGCACCACTTCTGCGCCTAAATCGGCCAGATAAAGCGTGGCAAATGGTCCGGGTAACAAGGTGGAAAAATCTAAAACTTTGAGTCCATTTAAAGCGTATGACATTGGAGTTTTTACTCTATTTGTGTTGATTTTTTCATCATCTTAGAAATATAAAAGCATAAACACAATGTCATGTTCAGCCATTTACCTTGATCATTTCGGCAATTTAATATGTGAAAATGGCAAAACAACTCAAGTAAATTGCCAAAAACTTTATTTTTAATGTCATTTAGGTCAAACATACGTGATTACCAAAGACAAAGAGTCAGAAGGCTTTAATATGAGCCGCGATACCATCAGTATCCACTTCGTAAATGCGGCTCTAACCGGTGTCAAACGCCTTGGCATGGACGTCGAGACCTTATTATCACACGTGGGTATTGAGGCCGAGCTGTTACGCCAGCCCAAAGCGCGAATCTCGCCAGAACAATATACCCGTTTTATTAAAATGCTGTGGATGGTGACTCAGGACGAGCACATCGGCTTTGATGTTCAAGGCCGCCGCTTAGGTACTTTTGCCATCATGTGCCAGCTGATCATCCATGCCAAAACCTTGGGTGATGCCTTAGAACTGTCCTCCCAGTTCTATAAACTGTTTGGCGATGAATGGTCGGTGACGCTGGAACGTGACAAACACGAAGCCCGTCTGGTGCCGTTAATTCCTAAGAGCATGGACCCGGACCACTTTATTACTGAAAGTATGCTGATGATCTGGCATGGTCTGGCATCGTGGTTAATTGAACGCCGTCTGCCGCTGGAACGTGTCCACTTTGGTTATGAGCGCCCTGCCCATGCCGATGAATATGATGCGCTGTTCTTCGCCCCAGTGATGCAGTTTGATATGCCGCGTACCGAAATTACCTTTGCGGCCGACTATCTGGACTTGCCAATTCGCCAGAATGAAGAAACCCTGGAAGAATTCCTGAAAGCGGCACCGGCACAGTTATTAGTGAAATTCAAAAATACCAACTCTTTAACTTCACGAATTCGTGATGTCCTGAAGAGCCAGATTGGCGAAGAAATGCCAACCTTGAATGATGTTGCCTCAATGCTGTATCTGTCGCCGCAAACCCTGCGCCGCCGTCTGGCAGCCGAAGGTAAAAGCTATCAGGGCGTCAAAGATGCCTTACGTCGTGATGCCGCGATTCACCTGTTGCTGAATCCGGAACTGACGCTAGAAGATGTAGCGCAACAGGTCGGCTTTAGTGAAACCAGTACCTTCCACCGTGCCTTTAAAAAATGGACTGGAGTGACACCAGGGCTATATCGCCAGCTACACGGTTATCACTAAACATTTTTTAGACAACGTCTTTTCAGGTTTGATCTTCCTCTCCGCCCTCACCGCCAAGTGAGGGCTTTTTTTATTGGCGAAAAGCATCATCTGACCTCGCCCGTTCTCGTCATTGCACTTCATCAATTAATCATTACACTCAAAAAGCATAACAATTTAAAACTCATCAAAGGGATAGCACATGAGCGAGGCTTATATTATTGATGCCATTCGCACACCACGCGGAAAAGGAAAAAAAGATGGTTCACTCTATGAAGTGAAACCAATCAGTCTGGTCACCACCCTGTTGCGTGAATTAGAACAGCGCCATCAGCTGGATACTTCACAGGTCGATGATATTGTGCTGGGCTGCGTCACACCGGTCGGTGATCAGGGTGCCGATATTGCCAAAACAGCAGCGATTGCTGCCGGCTGGAACAATGATGTGGCAGGTGTGCAGATCAACCGTTTCTGTGCCTCAGGTCTAGAAGCCGTGAACTTGGCCGCGCAAAAAGTCCGCTCTGGCTGGGAAGATCTGGTCGTCGCCGGTGGAGTGGAGTCAATGTCCCGCGTACCAATGGGTTCAGATGGCGGCCCGTGGGCGCTGGACCCGGAAACCAACATGGCCTCGAAATTTGTCCCGCAAGGCATTGGTGCCGATTTAATTGCCAGCATTGATGGCTATAGCCGTGCCGATGTCGATGCCTTTGCCGAGCAGTCACAAAAGAAAGCCGCGGCTGCGCAGGCCAATGGTCATTTTGAGCGTTCAATTGTGCCGGTCAAGGACAAAGCCGGTGTTGTAATTCTAGCCAAAGATGAATTTATTAAGCCGAATACCACCGCGGAAGGCCTGGCCAAACTCAATCCAAGTTTTGAAATGATGGGACAGATGGGTTTTGATGCCATCGCCCTGCAAAAATATCCTGAAGTCGAGAAAATTCAGCATGTGCATCATGCCGGTAACTCCTCCGGTATTGTCGATGGTGCCGCGCTGGTGTTATTGGCCTCGAAAAAAGCCGTACAGGAACAGGGTTTAAAACCGCGCGCCAAAGTGCTGGCCACGGCACTGGTTGGTGCTGACCCGACCATCATGCTCACCGGTCCTGCACCGGCAGCCCGTAAAGCTCTGGCCAAAGCTGGCTTAAGCATTGAGGACATTGACCTGTTTGAAGTCAATGAAGCTTTTGCGGCGGTGGTGATGCGGTTTATTAACGAGATGCAGGTCGATCCGGCCAAAGTCAATGTCAACGGCGGTGCAATTGCCATGGGTCATCCACTCGGGGCCACCGGTGCCATGATTTTAGGCACCCTGCTGGATGAGCTGGAACGTCAGGGCAAAAAACGTGGTCTGGCCACCTTATGTGTCGGTGGCGGTATGGGTATTGCCACCATTATTGAACTGGTTTAAGGAGGAGCCGCATGAGCGCTATTCAATTCGAAAAAAACGCCGACAATATTGTAATCTTAACGCTAGACTCGCCAAACCAGTCCACCAACACCATGAATGCAGATTTCCGTGCCGCTTTGGCGGAAACCGTGGAAAAACTCAAAGCCGATGAACAGATTGCCGGAATTATCTTCCGTTCGGCCAAAAAAACCTTCTTTGCCGGCGGTGATCTCGATGAACTGATTCAGGCTCAACCGGAACAGGCCAGCGATTTTTTCCAGATGGTGGAAGGCATGAAAGCCCAGCTGCGTTATATCGAAACGCGTGGTATTCCGGTGGTGGCTGCCTTAAATGGCACAGCTCTTGGCGGTGGCTGGGAACTGGCGCTGGGCTGCCATCACCGCATTGCCTTGAATGACCCCAAAACCAGATTCGGTTTACCGGAAGTGACTTTGGGCCTGCTACCAGGTGGCGGCGGCATCGTGCGAATGGTACGTCTGCTCGGCCTGCAAACCGCTTTTCCATTTTTAATCGAAGGCAAACAGTTTGGGGTAGAAAAAGCTCTGTCTTTGGGCTTGATCCATGACACGGCCGACTCAGCAGATGAAATGCTGCAAAAAGCCATCGACTGGATTCAAACACATACGAAATCACAACAACCGTTTGATGTAAAAGGCTATAAAATTCCGGGTGGTGATCCGAAACATCCAGCCGTGGCGCAGATGCTGGCGATTGCTCCGGCGATTTTACGTGACAAGACCAAAGGCTGTTATCCAGCACCGGAAGCAATTATGTCGGCTGCGGTCGAAGGTGCACAGGTTGATGTCGATACCGCACTGACCATTGAATCACGTTATTTTACCTATCTGGCGACCGGTCAGGTCTCTAAAAATATGATTGGCACCTTCTGGCATGGCCTGAATGCCATTAAATCCGGTGCCAGCCGCCCACAGGATATTCCGCAGTGGCAGGCGAAAAAAGTCGGTATTTTAGGTGCCGGAATGATGGGTGCCGGAATTGCCTATGCTGCAGCCATTAAAGGTATTGCGGTTATCCTGAAAGATGTTGCTATAGAAAATGCAGAAAAAGGCAAAGCCTACAGCCAGAAACTGCTGGATAAAAAAGTTGCTCAAGGGCGGATGACTGCGGAAAAACACGACCAGATTCTGGCACGCATTACCCCAACGGCCTCAGCGGCAGATCTGGCTAGCTGCGACCTGATCATTGAAGCGGTGTTTGAAAATCAGCAATTAAAAGCACAGGTGACCCAGGAAGCCGAAAGCTATCTGGCTGCCGATGGCGTGATGGCCTCTAATACTTCGACCCTGCCCATTAGCGGTCTGGCACAAGCTGCGAAAGATCAAAGCCGTTTTATTGGCCTGCATTTCTTTAGTCCGGTCGATAAGATGCAACTGGTTGAAATTATTAAAGGCCAGAACACCAATCGTGAAACCGTGGCCAAGGCCTATGACTTTGTCCAGCAGATTGGCAAGACGCCTATTGTGGTCAATGACAGTCGTGGTTTCTTTACCAGCCGTGTGTTTGGTACCTTTGTGCAGGAAGGTCTGCGTATGCTGGCAGAGGGCATCCATCCGGCCAAAATTGAAATGGCCGCGCTCAAAGCCGGGATGCCTGTTGGACCGCTGGCGATTCAGGATGAAGTCTCGCTGACCTTATCCGAGCATGTCGCGGCAGAAACCCGCAAAGCCTTGCAGGCGGAAGGCAAAGAACGCCCACGCTCAGGTGCAGATGAAGTCATTGAAACCATGATCCATCAGTTTAACCGTAAAGGTAAAGCAGCCGGCGCCGGGTTCTATGACTATCCTGAAGGTGGCAAAAAATCGCTCTGGGAAGGCCTCAGTTACTGGAAAAAAGAGCAGACTGTCGATGAGCAGGAACTGATTGACCGCTTCCTGTTTGTCCAATCGCTGGATACTTTGCGCTGTCTGGAAGAAGGCGTGCTGGAATCGGTGGTAGATGGTAACGTCGGCTCGATTTTCGGGATTGGTTTTGCCCCGTGGACAGGTGGTGCCCTGCAGTTCCTGAATCAATATGGACTAAAAGATGCGTTAAACCGAGCACAAGCTCTGGAACAACGCTATGGTGAGCGTTTTGCCCCACCGCAGTTATTGAAAGATAAAGTCGCGCAAGGCGAACAAATTTAAACCCATCCATCTGGGTAGCATTCAAGAGGCCTTTAGGGCCTCTTGTCTGTTCTGGCGACAGTATTGAGCCGCGCCTCGGCGCAAGGAAAGCATTTTCTTGGCTTGGACTTTGAAATAATTATGTTATAAAGTTTCAACAGATTCAGTTTTCTTTTTATCCAATTGGGCAGTTTGTTATGACCGACCACTCATCTCCAGAAAAATCTCCTTGGGGTTGGAAAGCACTTATTATTTTCTCGGTTTTAGGTGCGTTATTTCTTGGCCTGTTCTATCTTGCCGTGAGCAATGAACCGGACTATATGCCAAGCCAGCAGAATAAACACAACACCCAGCAACATGCATTTAAAAATGCGCCTGCCATGTCTGAAGAGGCTTTGGCCAAAGCTCAGGCTGACCGCGAAGCGCGTGAAGCTCGTGCGGCTGCCAGCGCAGAACAGCATCAGATGACCGAAGCGGAACACGCTGCCATGGATGAAAGCCATGAGCAAGCACCTGCACATGGGCACTAATTAAATACCATTTGAAAATAGACTCTACTCTTAGGGTCTATTTTTCAAACTTGGGTGCTAGATCAAAATATAGTGGTAAATGATCACTCAAACTTAGCCAAGGTGTTTGATCTCCCACCTGCATGCTAGCTTGATCTATTTTCCAAAATTGCTCAGAAGCAAACATATAATCAATATGATATGCCTTCGCTAAATTTCGCTGTAAAAAGAATGTTGCTTGACTTTCCTGCCCTTGTTTCTCATTAGAAATGTGATGGTAAAGACTCTTTATTTTTAGATCATTAAATATACGTATGACATCGGAGTGATTCCACCACCGATCCCAAACATCCCACTGTGAGTTGCTGTTAAAATCTCCACCAATAATGAGCGGAATATTTTGCATTTTTAGTTGATGTAACTGTAAATATTTCCAAATTTGACCAATATATGCAAAAGTTGGAAAGTTTGCATGTTTTGCCCATACAGCAAGGAGCGTAAAGGATTGATTAACTTGAATAGGTAAAAATAGTTCTAGTTTGTTGTCTTGCCAATCTAATACTTCTAGTGATAAAGCATCTTTTGTAAAAACACCTATGCCTTTATTCTTATTATTTCCTTTCCAAACAAAATTAGAAAAATATTGTCGATAAATTTTCTTTGCCTGTTCCGTATGCTCACATTCCTGAATAATATAAATATCGGCATCAAATTGAAGAATAGGCTCAATTTTATTTCTAAAAGCACCATTACAATTCCATGTCACAATCTTCATTGTATTCAACTTTCAAACACTAAATGCATGTCTACATGCGCAATACCACAATCTAAATACGATTCACCCTCCACCTGAAAACCCAAGCTTTGATAAAACGGAATCGCGTGTTCCTGCGCAGACAACTTGACCCACGGACGTTGCTGCTGCTTTGCCATCTGAATAATATGCTGCATTAGAACACGTCCCACACCTAAACCACGCTGTGACTTCAGTACCGCGACCCGCCCAATACTGTGATTTTCCAATAAGCGTGCTGTTGCAATCGCCTGCTTTGCTATATAAACCACAAAATGCAAGGCAACTGCATCCTGTGCATCCCATTCATCTTCAGGGGCAATCTGCTGTTCCTGAATAAAGACTTGCTCACGAATAGATTTGGCCTCTGTCGCAAACTGTCCCCAAGTGCCCGATTGAATTTCATAATTTTGCATCTTTTTATCCTGATCCATCTTGCTTAGCACTTCGAACCAATGCCCTGTTGATCCCATTGATCGTTCAACAACAACTCCAAAGAATGTCTTTGAATACCGTACATGGTTTTTAAATCACGAATTTGTGCCAAAATTGCTTGATCAGGTTCACTCCAATTTTGGCGTTTGGTTGCCAAAATCATTTTGTTCTTACTGGTATGTTCCAAAGAGACAAACTCAAAAACTTTGGTGTCATAACCATAAGCTTTGAGCAATAACGCACGAATGGTATCGGTCAACATTTCTGCTTGTTGTCCTGCATGAATGCCAAATTGTAGCATCGGTTGCAGCACTTTGGGTGCCTGTAACTGCGGACGTAACTCTTTATGACAACACGGCGCACACATAATCATTTGTGCATTCAGGCGAATGCCGGTGTGAATGGCAAAGTCGGTGGCGACATCACAGGCACGCAAGGCAATCATCACATCGAGCTGTTCCGGTGCATAGGTACGGACATCGCCCTGGAAAAAGTCCAGTTGCTGAAAGCCGGAATCTTGCGCCACCTGCTGGCAGAACGCGACCATTTTCGGATTCAGTTCCACACCGGTCACATACGGCGTCTGCTGATGCTTGGCCAGATAGTCATACAGGGCAAAAGTTAAATAGCCTTTGCCAGAACCAAAATCGACAATATGCAAGGGCTGATCTTGAGTGTTGAGTTGCTCCACCGCCCCGGAGAAAATTTCCACAAATTTATTAATCTGTTTCCATTTTCGCGCCATGCTCGGAATGATCTGGCCATGCTGATCGGTAATGCTTAAATGCTGCAAAAATGGGCTGTCCTGTTCGACATAACGCTGTTTGCTGCGGTCATGACCTTGCGCGACACTTGCCGGTGCAGTCTCAGCTTTTTTCTTGTTCACCATCAGCATGGCTTTTTTCTTGTTCTTTTTCAGCTGCAGGTCTTCATCTAAGGTCAATAAATTGGCCTGTTTGCAGCAGCCTAGCAGTGCGCTGACCTGAGCCACTGCCTCAGTGAGCGGATAGTTTTTGGTGACATCCTGGGTTTTATATCGGTACACACAGTTCAGTACAGCTTCATTTTGCAAAGAAATGACCCGGAAGGTCATTTTTTCCAGCTGTTCAAGTTCACCTTTGTACTGACTCAGAATTAAACGCTCAAAACGCTGTGTTTCAATGGCTTGCTGAAACGCATCTAGAAATTGTTGTTCCGGATTGGGAGAAGTCGCCAATTGAGACATGAGTAAAACCTGAAATGAATTGCAGCTAAAGTGTAAAGCGTCTTACGCGAAATGCAAAATTGAATTACTATACATTCGTATATTTTAATTATAACGATCCCACGCTTATGAATGCACCCTTGGCACCCGACTACGATCCGGTTGAAGAACGAATGAACTTCATCAGCCATGCCATAGGCGCAGCTTTGGCGCTGGTGGCCGGTATTTTTTTAGTGATTAAAGGCAGTTATTTAACTATCGGACCCTGGATCGGGCTGTGGGTCTATGCGCTGAGTATGTTCCTATTGTTTTCGGCGTCCAGTCTGTACCATTATGCCGACAGTCCGCAGCGCCGCGGCTGGTATAAAAAGCTCGATCACACCGCCATCTATTATTTAATTGCTGGCACCTATACCCCTTTTCTGTCTATCGCCATTCCTACTGCCAAAGCGCAATATCTGTTAATTGCACTGTGGATTATTGCCCTGATTGGCACTGTATTTAAGCTGGTTTTCATCAACCGGTTTCAGAAAATTTCACTGATTGCCTATCTGGTGATGGGCTGGTTAGCACTTCTGGTGATTGATGATATGCAACGCTTTTTAAGTCCACCTGCGCTAACTTTTTTATTGATTGGTGGAATTTCTTATACGATTGGTGCATTGTTTTATGCGTTAAAACGGGTAAGATACACACACGCTATCTGGCATATTTTTGTATTGATCGGGGCAGGATCACATTTTCTGTCTATCTATCTGTACGTGATTTAATTGTTTTGATTCTCCATTTCAGTGACCCTGAGCGCGTTGAATCGAAACGATTGCCGTTGTTTTTTTAAGAAATTACGCCTTTTTTAAAAAGATTACGCTTGTAAAACTAATTTTTTATTTTTAATAAGTGTAAGGTCATTCATGGCGTCATCAACTTCTGCTGCAATCAATGAAGAAGCAGCACCAACGAACTCAAAATTTCGTGTCCTCACCGCGAGTCTGGTAGGCACTACCATCGAATTCTTCGATTTTTATATTTATGCGACTGCTGCGGTCATTATTTTCCCGTACCTGTTCTTCCCGACCAGTACCGATCCAATGACCGCCACCATTCAGTCTCTGGCCACCTTTGCCATTGCCTTTATTGCCCGCCCGATTGGCGCGGCACTGTTTGGTCACCTCGGTGACCGTATTGGGCGTAAAGCCACCCTGGTCGCTGCGCTGCTGACCATGGGGATTTCCACTGTAGCCATTGGCCTGTTACCCACCTATGCACAAATCGGCATTGCCGCACCGTTACTGCTGGCCCTGTGCCGTTTAGGTCAGGGGCTGGGCTTGGGCGGTGAATGGTCAGGTGCGGTTTTACTGGCCACCGAAAATGCACCGGAAGGCAAACGTGCTTGGTACGGCATGTTCCCGCAACTGGGGGCTCCAATTGGTTTTATTCTGGCCACCGGTTCCTTCCTGTTGTTAGGCGCGTTCATGAGCGAAGAAGCATTCATGAGCTGGGGCTGGCGTATTCCCTTTATTTCCAGTGCTTTACTGGTGATTGTTGGTCTGTGGATTCGTTTAAAACTGCATGAGACACCGGCTTTCCAGAATGTTTTAAACAAACAGAAAGAAGTGAATGTACCGTTTAAAGAAGTCATGACCAAACATTGGGGCATGCTGATTTTAGGCACCATTGCCGCGATCTGTACGTTCGTGGTGTTCTATCTGACCACGGTATTCGCGCTCAACTGGGGCACCACCCAGCTCGGTTATAGCCGCGCCGACTTCCTGGAATTACAGCTGATTGCTACCCTGTGCTTTGCAGCGTTTATTCCACTCTCAGCGATTTTGGCAGAAAAATTTGGCCGTAAAGCCACGTCTATTGGTGTGTGTGTTGTATCGGCGCTCTTTGGTCTGGTTTTTGCCAGTATGCTGGAATCCGGTAATACCTTGGTGGTGTTCCTGTTCCTGTGTATTGGTCTGGCGATTATGGGACTGACCTATGGTCCAATTGGGACCGTTCTGTCAGAGATTTTCCCGACTTCGGTACGTTATACCGGGTCTGCGCTGACCTTTAACCTGGCCGGTATTTTCGGTGCCTCTTTTGCACCGCTGATTGCCACCAAACTGGCGACCGAATATGGTCTGGCTGCCGTGGGTTATTACCTGACAGCTGCATCTATCTTGTCACTTCTGGCCTTCTTGGCGATTCGTGAAACCAAGCATGATGATGTCAACAGCCAGATTTAAAATGTTCATCTGACTGAAAAAAACCAGTGTAGATAACGCTGGTTTTTTTATCTGTGATGCAAAATCATACACAAACACACTATTGCATCTGGCCAAGTTTAGAAACAATAAAAGCTTATCCCCCACCAGCAGGTCATTGTATGGATCGTCTGATTGAAACCCTTCGGGAAGAACAACTGGTGAAAGTTATTTTGTTGCTGGATGATGGCAAACGCCATGAAGCGGTGCAGTACCTCAGAACAGACAGTCATTTGACTGAAGCAGAAGCCCAGCAGCTGATTGATGAACTGATTCGCCAGCACGGTCTGGCCATGGATGCCTCCAAGGGTGAATGTGCCCCCAAACCGATAGACGACATCAGCACACCTTATTTTGATACTGAAGATCCACCGCGCCCGCAGCTACATACCGAAGCACAAGCCCCGGTCGAAACAGCGGCAAATGGCATTGAAGATTTAAACCGGAACAATCACCGCCTGAATATCGGGGTATTGGTCTTGATTGGCGTCGTGATTCTGATCGCCTTGCTGTGGTGGGTCTTTTAAAATGCCCCCCTTTGGCATTAGCAGAGTTCAATAATATCAATGGTCGGTGGTACCCGGAAACGAAATGGCACACCCACCATTCCGGTACCAACAGTGACAAACACATCGGCATGTTCATGCCGGTACAGGCCTTTTTTATGACCAACAATAGATACGCGTTTCATCACATAATCGGTCAGCCACGGCAATTCCACCTGACCGCCATGGGTATGTCCCGACAGCATTAAGGGATGAGTTGGCAATTTCGGCACCATATCGACCGTATCAGGGTTATGCGACAAAATCAGCCACGGCTTGTCTTGCGGTAAATCTGGCATATAGCGCATATCGGTACGGCCGGACCATAAATCGCCAATCCCAATCAGGCGGAACTCGTCAAACTCGACAATCTGCCCTTCAATATCAATCACATGATTAACCTCAAGCGCATGTTTGAGCAGTTCCTGAATCGGCGGACCAGGATACTGTTCATCATGATTGCCGGTCACAGAATAAATTGGCGCTTTAATCTCTTTTAGTATTGCCAGCTCATCGGCCAGTTTATTTTCCGGCTCATAGGTCCAGTCACCTGCCACCAGCACCATTTCCGGTTCTTCCTGGTTAATCTTGGCGACAATCTGCTTGAGCTGGCGTTCATGCCCGGAAAATAGACCTATATGCAGGTCGGCAATCAGGGCAATTCGGACTGGGCGTTGTAGCGGCTGATCGGGCAGCATCTGATAGCGGGTGGTTTTCACCAAAATCAGATGCGGTTCAATAAAACGCGCATAGACCAGCACACCACTGACCAGCCCGATAAAAATGGCTTCATGCAAGGAGTAATAGCCAATCCAGCCGGCATAAATACTAAAGAAGAACAGCGGAATTAATAAATAGGATAGATAAAAGGCCAGCAGATGCACAAAGGCTTTAAAGGGATGAATCGTTTCTGTATTGGCCTGACTGCGCCACGCCTGTGACACGGCCCAAACTGCCAGTATGGCCAAGCCGATATAGAAATACAGTATAATTGATTGGCTATCCCACATAGTTATGCCCGACTCTCCCCCGGCGACTAAATTCGTCCGTTCTTATATTTATCTTTTCACAGCTGGCAATTATACTCAAACCAAATTTTGGACTTGTTTTAGACAATATGATACATCCTGACAAATTTAATTTGCAATCAAATACATACGCGAGAAGTTCTATGTCTTCTTCTACCGCGGCCATGCTGTTGAGTTGCAGTTTAGTGTTGGGAGTCAGTGGCTGTTCAACCCTGCCCAAACAGATTGAACATCCGGTTCAAATGGCTTTTGAAACGCCAACCGAGCATACCCATCTGGCCCAGATTGTATTGCCGCTGCGTGAAAAAAATCCGCAGCTGACCGGTTATCGGGTGCTGTACGATCCGCTGGAAGCCCTGTCAGCACGCTTGTATTTAATTGATAAGGCAGAAGAAACCCTAGACCTGCAATATTATATCTGGGACAACGACAAAATCGGGGCGCTGGCACTACATTCAATTATTCGCGCAGCTGATCGCGGCGTGAAAGTGCGCTTGCTGGTCGATGATAACAATGCCAAGAAAATGGAAGGTATTTATCTGGCGCTGGACCAGCACAGCAATATCGACGTCAAGCTATACAATCCGTACCGCTTCCGTAAATACCGCGCCATGGACATGGTGCTAGATTTAAAACGTATCAACCGGCGCATGCACAATAAAAGCTTTATTGCCGATAACCAGATTGCCCTGATTGGCGGGCGCAATATGAGTAACCAGTATTATAACGTCAGCGACAGCTATCAGTTTTCCGATGTCGATGTGATGCTGGTCGGTTCTGCCTCCGATGAAATCATTCACTCCTTTGATGAATACTGGAATGATGATTATGCCTATTCGGTCAAGCAGCTGGTCAATCCACAGCAGCATCATCTGCGTTATGAAAGCCTGAAACAGCAGCTCGAAGACCATTCTGCAGAAGTGGCGGTACAAAATTATCTTGATTTAGCCACACGCTCCCAAGCCATTGAACAGTGGTTTAACCACAAAATCCAGTTTGACTGGGTCAAAGCAGAAGTGGTGAAAGACTCGCCAAGCAAGATTAAAGACCGCGCACCCAAAGAAGAATTACTGAATTTCCAGCTGCTCAGTCATCTGGAAAAACCGACTGAAAGTGTGGATATTATTTCGGCCTATTTTGTGCCGGAAGAATCCGGGGCTGACCGCTTAAAACAGCTGGCCAATGACGGCGTACAGGTGCGGGTACTGACCAATTCCTATAAGGCCAATGACGTTCCGCTGGTACACGCGTTTTATGCCAAATACCGTCAGGACTTACTGGAAAATGATGTCGAGCTGTATGAGTTTTTATATGCACCCGAGGCCGAGCATCTGAACAGCAATACCGAAGAACTGTCGAAAAAAGCCAAAGTCAGCTTAAAAGGCCTGAGCCGTTCCAGCCTGCATGCCAAACTGATGGCACTGGATGAAAAACAGGTCTTTATTGGCTCTTTTAATTTTGATCCGCGCTCAGCCTATTTAAACAGTGAAATTGGGGTATTGCTCAACAGTCCGACGCTGGCGAAATCGGTGCATCAGACCATGGATGCCAATTTATCCAAATATGCCTACCGTCTGGTGCTGGATGCACAAAACAACATTAACTGGCGCGTCGTGAACAGCAAAGGCGAAGAACGCGTATTTGTTAAAGAACCGAAAATGAAATGGTATGAAAAAGCAGCCATGAAAATCATTTCCTGGCTGCCAATTGAAGGCTTTATGTAAGCCTGCTACACAGGTTAAAGCTTAAGCACTGGCCTGCTGAATCAGGACTTTTTGATGCAGCTGCTCCAAGCCCTCAATCATCTTGTTTTGAACCAGCGAGGTCAGGCTTTCCACCGTATGCCCTTCTACCGAAATCGGATTTAAAGCCATTAAATGTGCGGTGACTTTCGGCATCTCCAGCACATTTTTAACATGCTCAATAAAGGTCATTTCATTGATAAACGGCGCTACGGTATCCAGCTCGCCCTGCTGGTTGATATAACAGATCAGGCAGATTTGCACCGGACGCTGCGCTTCAATTGCCGCGCCCAATAAACGGCCATGTACTTTTTTAATTTTAGTCCCATCCGAAGTCGTGGCCTCCGGGAAAAACAGTACCGGCACATCCTGTTTTAAAAACTGGGTAATCTGGTCGCGGATTTTAATTGAATCGCCCGAACCGCGTTTAATAAATAAGGTCCCGCCACCTTTGGCCAACTTTCCAAACACCGGCCATTGCTCAATTTCAGCTTTGGCCAGAAAAAATACCCGCGCACCTGAACCGAGCACCGGCACATCCAGCCACGACACATGGTTGCTGACCCATAAGGCCGGCTGGGTGGGAATTTCTCCATGCACTTCGACTTCAATATTGAACACCTTGCACAACTGACGGCAAAAATGCTGCACATAACGGGTATTCTGCGGATTATTCGGCTGCTTATACAAGCTGTGACGATACACCAGATAAAAGCCTTCGCTCACCGCTGCCAGACCGGCAGTGATTTTTTTAGAATAGAGAAAAAATTTGGACAAACTATTCATTGAAGCGGATGAAGATAAAGAAACTTGAGACATAGCATAATCGTGAATTGCGAAAATCACAGCAAGAATTGTTCAGAGAACTGTATTCTATCTTGAAGCAATTGACCAGACATTGATCATAAGCATCGAAAAACTGTCCAGATCGCTCAATTGAAATGCGCTATGCCAATTCTTCTACAGTCTTGCTGCAATGGATAAATCCACAGCAAATCCCTTGATGTAATGATCATCCTGATGGATCAGAGGCAACGATCAAACTGCCCATTCCTCTATCTCACGAAATGATGATACAGCCTCCAAACTGGGGATTGTGAGGATTCGCCTGCTTTTTGTCATGCTGCTGTAATCATCTTCATCTAGTTCACGCAGCTGGCGCTTTTTGCTCTAGAATAGAATTTTCATGAGGAGAAATGCCCAGGTGCCAGATTACCAGCAACATCAAGGTGGTGAACGCGTTGTGCTCGTGAGCGTCAGCGTACAGATTTTAGAAGACCTTGATGCAGAAGAATTTCATCTGCTTGCAAAGTCTGCAGGCGCTAAAGTTTTGCAGCATGTGTTTGCCCAGCGGATTAAACCCGATGCCAAGTTATTTATCGGTTCTGGTAAAGCGGACGAAATTGCTGCGCTGGTTGCAGAACTCAAGGCTGAACTGGTGATTTTCGATCATGCGTTGACGCCGGCACAGGCACGTAATCTTGAAACAATCATGAAATGCCGTGTGGTCGACCGGACCGAGCTGATTCTGGATATTTTCGCCCAGCGCGCCCGGACCTATGAAGGGAAATTGCAGGTCGAGCTGGCACAATTGCATCACCTCTCCTCACGCCTGATTCGTAGCCGCGGCAATCTGGACAGTCAAAAAGGCGGGATTGGTTTACGTGGTCCGGGTGAAACCTTGCTGGAAACCGACCGCCGCCTGTTAAGAATTCGTATGGGCCAGCTGAAAGCCAAACTGGATAAAGTCCGCCAGACCCGTATGCAGGGTCGTGTGGCCCGTCAAAAAGCCGCCGTTCCTACCGTATCACTGGTTGGCTATACCAATGCCGGCAAATCGACGCTGTTTAATATTCTGGCCAATAGCGATGTCTACGCCGCCGATCAGCTCTTTGCTACGCTCGACCCGACCTTACGCCGGCTGGAATGGGATGGGATTGGTACGCTGGTGCTGGCCGATACCGTGGGTTTTGTCCGTAATCTCTCGCACTCGCTGGTGGAATCATTTAAGGCCACGCTGGAAGAAACTCTGGAAGCGACCTTGTTGCTGCATGTGATTGATTCCAGCAGTCCGGACATGCTGGAACAGATTGAAGCAGTTGAGCGCGTCCTGAAAGAAATTGGCGCAGATGTTCCGGTGCTCAGGGTTTATAACAAAATCGACTGCACCGGCGAGCAAGCCAAAATTGTCTATGCCAAGCCACATCAGCCGGAGCGGGTTTATATTTCTGCGCATTCCGGTCAGGGACTGGAGCTGTTACGTCAGGCCGTGCATGAATGTCTGATGGGCCAGATTCAAAGTTTTGATGTGGTGTTAAAACCGGCCTATGGCAAATTACGCAACCAGTTTTATGAACTGAATGTAATCCAGTCCGAGCACTATGATGAGCAGGGACAACTGAATCTGCGCGTAAATATGGCCCCGGCCAAACTGGAACAGATGATCCGTCAGGCGCACTTGCCGCTGGACGAAATTCTGGGTGCCAAGGCTCAGCAATTTAAACGGCCTTTAGAAGAATTTGAAATTGATGATGAGATCAGTTAAAACTTGAACAGTAAAATATGACCGACTGATAAAAAATGAACAGGCTTAAACGTATCGACTGGCCAGCTTGGATTGGCACACTGCTCTTAATTATTGTATTTCGTGAAACAGCCGTCTGGATTGCGACCTATTTCAACCATCCTGAACTGGGCAACCTGATGGGTTTACTCAGCCTGCTGGTGGTGCTTTTCCTGTGGCGCCGACTGCATAAAATTCCAGCCCGGATTGTCGATACCAACAATAAAATCATGAAAGAAAGTGCGTTTGCCTTTTTACCGATTAGTGCCGGCTCACTGCTGATGCTGACCCATATGGGCAATAAAATTCCGGCTTTTCTGGTGGTGCTGTTTCTCAGCACCCTACTGCCGTTATGGCTGTATGCCAAAATGGCCAAACGCTGGCTCTAGGAGATTAAAACATGCTCGCAATTGTTTATGGCTTTTTAATCACCCTGGTGGCCTATCTGCTTGCCAAACCCTGTAACCAGAAACTGCCGCAAATTCCGGTCATTGTCTTTGGCATGATTTTTATTGTGCTACTGCTGTATGTATTTGGCATTCCCTATGAAGATTATATGGCACAGGTCAATCCGCTGTTTAACCATCTGCTGGGTTATGTGACCGTGGCACTGGCGATTCCGCTGGCGGCCATGCGCTATGATGATCTGCCGCTCAAAGCCATTCTGGGCATTTTGCTGTTTGCCAGCATCAGTGCCGTAGCCTTGCCAATGGGACTGGCCTATCTCTTACATATGGCCGGCGATGACATCATGGCATTTGCCACCCGTGCCGTGACCACACCAATTGCCATTAATATTGCCACCCTACTGGAAGCACCGGTCAGTCTGGCCATTCTGATTGTGATTTTATCTGGGGTGATTGGTGCCGCTTTCTCGCCGCTGCTGCTGCGTCATATTAATGATGAGCGCGCCTCAGGACTGGCCTTAGGCCTTGCTGCGCATGCAATTGGCACAGCGCAAGCCTGGCAACGCGGTAGTGTGGCCGGACGTTATGCTGCATTTGGAATGGCGGTGAATGCCGTGTTTACCGCAGTCTGGCTGCCAACATTTATACTCTTTATTCAAAAAATGTGACTCAAGAATCAATATTCACATCTTGTGTTGATGAAAAAATATTCTTAAGATGAAAATTGAATTTTTTGAAGTGTATTAAAGGGATAGAAACATGGGGAAATTTAAATATACAGTGGCACTTCTGGCAGCCACATTCAGTGCCGGCATTTTCGCGGAAGATCTCTCCGGTACCTGGCGCAATATTGATGATAAAACCGGTTCATCCAAAGCCATTTTAGAGATTCGTCAAGAAGCCAATGGCACCTATACCGCTAAAATTGTCAAAATTACACCGCGTCCGGGTTATACCCCGAAAACCACCTGTGTGGACTGCCCTGCACCCTATACCAATCAGCCAATTTTAGGCATGGATGTACTAAAAGGACTGGCGTATAAAGGCAAACTCAACTATAGCGGCGGCAAGATTATTGATCCGCTGTCTGGCAATATTTACAGCACCAAAGCCAAACTGAGCAGCAACGGTAAACGTCTAACCCTCAGAGGTTATGTCGGCGTATCTGCGCTTGGCCGTAGCCAAACCTGGATTAAAGCAGACTAAGCTACATGCGAACATGCCACAGGAGGTGGCATGTTCTACTAATATATTGAAAAATAGAAATTTATAAAAATAAGGGTTGACTCTCTGCGCCGCAGGTCTTATACCTGAAAACAGGGATAAAAAATAAAAGTTGTACCCGGTAAAGGAATTGAAATGAAAAAGAATATTTTACTCACCGCATTCACTAGCCTGCTATTCTCAACTGCAGCATTCGCCAATGACCTAAGTGGTGTTTGGCAACAAATTGATGATAAAACCGGCTCTGCCAAAGCAATTATTGAAATACGCAAAGAAGCCAACAATACCTATACCGGTAAAATCATTAAAGTGACTCCGCGTCCGGGCTATACGCCACGTGAAACCTGTAATAACTGCCCTGCGCCGTATACCAACCAGCCAATTCTGGGCATGGAAATCTTAAAAGGCCTGAAGCATGTTGAAGGCACCAACAATTATGAAAAAGGCCGGGTTATCGATCCGCTGGCAGGAAAAATCTATAACGCCAGAATCCGGATGAATTCAACTGGCAAGCGTCTGACCCTGCGCGGCTATATCGGCGTATCGGCACTTGGCCGTAGCCAGACCTGGATTCGTATGGAATAAGTCCGTTTTTAATCTGTTAACGAAGCCACATTTGTGGCTTTGTTTTTGCGCTAATCCCAGTTCTGGTAAGGCTTTTATTGACTCCTGGAGTAATTAACCTAATATAGCAGCCTCTAAAAACAAGGGGATGCAACAGGGTTAATTATGTTGAAGAAATTATTGCTGACAATGGCGACCGGAACGCTCTTGAGCAGCAATGTCTGGGCCGATGATCTGTCTGGTACCTGGCAGCAGATTGATGATAAAACCGGTGCGGCCAAAGCCATTATCCAGATTCGCCAGGAAGCCGATAAAAGTTATAGCGGCACTATTGTGAAAGTCACACCTCGTCCCGGCTATCAGGCACGCGAACTCTGCCAGAACTGCCCTGCACCGTTTACCAACCAGCCCATTTTAGGGATGAAAATCCTGCAAGGCCTTAAGCATGTTGCAGGCACCGGCACCTATAACCACGGACGTGTTATCGATCCGCTGGCTGGCAAAATCTATAATGCCAAAATCCGTTTAAACAGCAGTAAAAGACGCCTGACTTTAAGAGCCAATCTTGGGGTGTCTGTGCTGGGACGCAATCAGACCTGGATTCGTATCGACTAAGCTGCACATCGACAAAGACCAATCAGTACAGACAAAAAAAGCCACATCATAATGTGGCTTTTTTATGGCGATTGTAGTTAGAAATCAGCCAGCGGGTTATCAACCTGAAAAATCGTGTCATCTTCCAGACGGTAAGCCACCAGTTGATGCCCCCAGACACAGCCTCCATCAACATTCTGAATCTGGGCGGAAATGGTTTTGCCTTGCAGCGCGGCCCAGTGCCCAAAAATAATCTTATGCGTTTCAGCCGCAGCCGAAGCATATTCAAACCACGGTTTAAACCCGGCCGGCATCGGATCATCCAGACTGTCTTTAAAACTGAACTCCAGGCGTCCTTCTGCATCAGTCAGGCGCATGCGGGTTAAATAGTTGACGATACAGCGTAAGCGTTCATTGCCTTGCAAATCATCTGACCAGAGGGCCGGCTCTTTGCCAAACATCTCGGCCAGAAAATGATCCATTACCGCAAAATCGTCATGCTGAATCACCGCTTCAACTTCTTTGGCCAGCGCCTGAGTTTTTTCCGCGCTCCACAAATGCGGAATACCGGCATGGGTAATGATGGTCGATTCATTCGGACAGACACATAACGGCTGCTTGCGTAACCAGTCAATCAATTCATCGCTATCGATGGCATCAATCACATCGCGGGTCTGGTCTTTGTCTTTAATCTCTTTCAGGCCACGTGCACCAGCCAGCAAAGTCAGGTCATGATTGCCCAGCACTGTGGTCGCAACACCACGATCAGCCAGCTTTTTCACAAAGCGCAATACGCCAAGCGAGTTTTCACCACGTGCCACCAGATCACCGGCAAACCAGATAAAGTCCTGATCCGGATCAAAGCGGATTTCCTTGAGCAAGGCTTTCAGGGCTTCAAAACAGCCCTGTACATCGCCAATCACATAGTTATAACGTGCCATCGTTGTTTTACACCACCATTTGATCTGCCAAAGCCACAAATTCGGCCAGGGTCAGGGTTTCCGGACGTGCCATCGGATCGACACCGGCTTTTTCAAAACCATCTTCTGCCAGCATGCCTTTTAAGCTATTGCGCAAGGTTTTACGACGCTGGGTAAACACATGCGAAACCAGACGCGATAAAGCCTTTTCATTTTTTGCCACAATCGGTTTCACCTCATACGGCTCTAAACGAAACACCGCAGAAGTCACTTTTGGTGGTGGGTTAAAAGAGCCCGGTGGCACTTCAAACAGGAAAGTTGGTTTGCAGTAATACTGAATCATCACCGACAAACGGCCGTATTCTTTGGTATTTGGCTCAGCAGTAATCCGGTCGACCACTTCTTTTTGCAGCATGAAGTGCATGTCTTTGACTTTGTCACCAAATTCCAGGAGATGGAACAACAGTGGGGTCGAAATGTTATACGGCAGGTTACCCACCACACGGAGTGGACGGTCATCTTCAAACAGATTGCTAAAATCATATTTCAGCGCATCGGTTTCAATAATGGTTAAACGTTCCGGATGTGGCACACGCCCCGGCAAACCGGCAGCCAGATCACGGTCCAGTTCCACCACGGTCAAGGCATCACATTCACCAATTAATGGTGAAGTTAAGGCCGCCAGACCCGGGCCAATTTCAACAATATTATCGCCCGGACGCGGATTGACCGAGCGTACAATTTTCGCAATCACACGTTGGTCATGTAAAAAGTTTTGACCAAAACGCTTGCGCGTGTGGTGCCCTTCATCTTTCGGGTTTAAGGCATTAATCTGATACATAAAGATTTCCAACGTGTAATAAAGACAAGATCAGTGACGCGCTAAATCCAGCGCCAAATCAACAGCCACATTCAGGCTTGAGCTTTTCGCAAGACCGCTGCCTGCGAGGGAGAGTGCTGTGCCATGATCAACTGAAGTGCGAATAAACGGCAAGCCCAAAGTAATATTGATGGCTTCACCAAAGCCTTGCGATTTTAGCACAGGTAAGCCCTGATCGTGATACATCGCCAGAACCGCATCGGCATCTTTTAGGTTTTCCGGAGTAAATAAGGTATCAGCCGGCAGGCTTAAACTTATCTGGATGCCCTGCGCGCGATAGCTTTCCAGCACCGGATTAATCACCTCAATTTCTTCCATGCCCAAATAACCGCCCTCACCGGCATGCGGATTTAAACCACAGACCAGAATATTCGGCTGCTCAATTTTAAATTTGGATTTTAAATCGTGGATGAGAATATCAATCACCTGATGCAGACGTTCAGCGGTAATCGCATCAGCCACTGCACGCAGCGGTAAATGCGTAGTGGCCAGGGCCACTCTTAGGGTTTTGGTGGCCAGCATCATCACCACGCGCGGCACGCCCGCAAACTCCTGGTAATATTCGGTATGGCCACTAAAGGCTATACCAGCGTCATTGATGACTGACTTCTGTACCGGCGCAGTCGCTACCCCGACACTTTTGCCTGACATGGCATAATCGGCCGAACGACGTAGCTGTTCCAACACATAAGCGGCATTTTGCGGATTCAGCTCGCCCATCACCACAGCTTGCTGTAAAGGCACATGCTCGACATAGAGCTGCCCTTTTTCTGAAGAAGCAGTTTGCCCGCTGTATTCAATCAGTTCTACCGGCATCTTCAACACTTGCGCACGCTGGGCCAGCATGGCCAGATCGGCCAGAACCACAACGGGACGCTCATCTACACGGTCAGCAAGATGCAGACAAATATCCGGGCCAATGCCGGCAGGTTCACCACTGGTCACATATAAAGGCAGCATGATTGATCCTAAACAATAAGGCATCTCCCATTATAAGCAGACTTTGACCGCAGCGGCCGTGAATTCTGCTGAAGATTCGGGCAGATTGGCCGGTTTTGGGGCAATCTAAACTGCTTTTGAAGGCGGATATTTAGCTGAAAGTTGATCAGTACTAGGCACGGCAGATGGATGTTCTTGGCAAGTCTTTTCTTTTCTCAGGATTTTGATTAAAATACAGCGCTTGAAATTTTATATTTTCATTGTGGTTCTCGACAATTTCGTTTAGAATCTCGTCTCCTTTTTGTTTGGACTGATTCACCGTCCAAACCAACTATAATAGGTAGTGGTTTAATGAAAACTCTCAGCGCTAAGCCAGCTGAAGTTCAACACGACTGGTACGTTGTTGATGCTTCTGGCAAAACTTTAGGTCGTCTTGCGACTGAAATCGCTCGTCGTTTACGCGGTAAGCATAAGACTTCTTATACTCCTCACGTTGACACTGGTGACTACATCGTTGTTATCAACGCTGAACAAGTTCAAGTAACTGGTAACAAGTCACTTGACAAAAAATACTATCGCCACACTGAATTCCCAGGCGGTTTAAAAGAAACTAACTTTGAAAAGTTAGTTGCTCACAAACCTGAAGAAATCTTCCAACGCGCTGTGAAAGGCATGTTGCCAAAAGGTCCTCTTGGTTATGCAATGATCAAGAAAATGAAAGTGTACGCTGGTAGCGAGCATCCTCATACTGCTCAACAGCCACAAGTTTTGGATATCTAAGGGATACAGCACATGGCTACTAACTATGGTACAGGTCGCCGTAAGACCGCAACTGCACGTGTTTTCTTATCTGCTGGTACTGGTAAACTCGTGATCAACAACCGTTCATTAGAGCAATATTTCGGTCGTGAAACTGCTCGTATGGTTGTTCGTCAACCTTTAGAGCTTCTTGAAGCAACTGAAAAATATGACCTTTACATCACTGTTGCTGGTGGTGGTATCGGTGGTCAAGCAGGCGCGATCCGTCACGGTATTACTCGTGCATTAATCGCTTCTGACGAGACTTTAAAACCTGCTCTTCGTCAAGCTGGTTTCGTTACTCGTGACGCTCGTGAAGTTGAACGTAAGAAACTTGGTTTACGTAAAGCACGTAAACGTCCTCAATTCTCTAAACGTTAATTCGTTTACCGAGTTGGACAAAAAGCCTTGGTTTATCCAAGGCTTTTTTATTGGCTGTTATTTTAAAGATAAAGGAATTTATTGTTCAGGTACATCTTTACCCCAACTGCCCTCATGCAGCCAGAAGGCCTTGCTGAAATAATAGTTCACTACCCCAATTCCTAAGCAGAACATCAGAAACACAAGTTTTATCATCATACTGCGCCGCTCCTGTTATTTTTTTATAATCTAACCCATTTTCACCCGATTCATCCTTTTTCGCTTCGTGCTTTTTAGGTTGAATTTTAGTATCCTAACTGATTCATTTTGCTGCTTACTGATTTATGTCCTTGGAAAATACACCGCTACAGGGAATTACACTATACAGTCATGCAGACGATTTCCGCTCGCACTGGATTCGCCTGGTACTGGCTGAGAAGAATATTAAATATCATCTGGTCCTGGTCGACCATGAAGATGAAGATTTAGCCAGCCTGAATCCTTATAATCGCCTACCCATGCTGGTAGAGCAAGATTTAAAACTGTTCCATGCCCCAATTATTTCCGAATATATCGATGACCGCTACCGGCAAAACAGGCTCTATGCCGATGCACCAGCACCCCGTGCAGAGCAGCGCCAATACATCTGGCGTTTTGAGCAGGACTGGCTAAAGCTGGCCGATATCCTGCTTTGCCATGAAGATACCCTGAATAGCGCAGCACAGGCCAAGGCACAAAAGCAGCTTCGTGATACACTGGTCTCACTCACACCATTATTTCAGCATTTCCCTTATTTTATGGCGGAAAACTTTGGCATCCTGGATTGTATGTTGGCCCCAATTTTCCTGCGCTTGAAAGCCATGGGCATTGAACTGCCAAAACAGCATTGCCGCCCGATTCATTTATATTGCCAGCGAATTTTTAGTCGCCCTGCATTTGTAAAATCCTTAACCGTGCAGGAAAAAAACCGCTATAGCGAATTTTTAATAAATAAGTAGAGAGTAGATATGTCTGAACAGGAACTCAACTTAAGCCCAACCCGTCCCTATCTGGTGCGTGCCATTTATGAATGGATTTGCGACAACCAGCTTACACCACATATTCTGGTCGATGCTACCCAACCGAACACCATGGTGCCAGAGCAGTTTATTCAGGATGGCCAGATTGTGTTAAATATCGTGCCACATGCAGTCCATGGCTTGCACATCTCCAATGATGCGATCAGCTTCTCAGCGCGCTTTGGTGGCGTAGCACGCGATATTTATGTACCCATTGCTGCAGTTTTGGGAATTTATGCCCGTGAAAATGGCCAGGGTTTATTCTTTGATCCAAGTGAATATGAACATATCCAAAATGATCCAAATGCTTTAAAATCAAGCACAGAGGAACAAACTGAAACACCAAAGAAAAAACCAAGCCTAAGATTATTAGATTAAAAAAGAAATAGGAGTAAATGCATGGCTTTTGATTTAGTACAATACTTTAGCGATCAGGTTAAAATTCAAAAGCCTCAGCTTTTGCAGCAGTACGATGCTGATAGCCGCAATGCATATATCCAGGAACTCAATGCGCTAACTCTAGGCAAACTGATTCGTCTGTGGCGCGAAGATGACAATAAGCTCTATCAGGAAATCAAGACCCTCGATCCGCTGTATATTCAGGAAGTGTCCCGTCATCTGACCACTTCGGTACACAACCAGTCTGAACTGCCTAAACCTGAACTCGAACACGGTATTAGTGAAATTTTAAGCCTGCAACTGACCGAATTAAAACAGTTAGATGAAACCGGTAACTTCGGCAGCAATGGCTTAAAAGAGCTACTACAGGGTCAAATTGAACATCTGTCAGGTCAGGCAGATGATTGGGTTTGGTCAACAAACGAGCTAACAGAGTTAAAGGGCTCTAAACCCCTTCCCCAAGAAGAGCTATCATTAGATGATACGATGAAGGAGTTTAATCAAATGTTACATCAACAAGCCGATCATGCGCCGGTAGAAAGCACAGTAGCAGCAGAACCGACTGTTCCAGGCTGGGCCAAAGTTTTGGAACCTGTCGTAGCAATTGCGATTCTATGGATTCTATATTGCGCAGCAAGCCAAATGTTTGCTTAAGCAGTCTGATTCCAAACCGCCTGACATAGGCGGTTTTTTATGGCTGAAATTTTCCAATAAATAGTTCAGTCTCCTTGTACGTTTTGGCTTACATTGAATGAAGATAATTGAGGCTAGGCGTACACACAGAATTTTCGTATTCTAAATTCATCAGGAAACAGGATGTTTCCCAAACGGAAAACAACAATAATAAGTTTGTACACCAGGATCGTGAGGTACGACAGGAGTTATACCTAAAGCACGAAATACGAAGAAACCCCGTCAGGATGATGGGTTTTCTTTTTATCTATTCTTTATTTTCTACAGCAACTCTACCATTACACCCACTACGAAAATAAATACCGTTCAACTTGCTAGATGGTGAAGGTATGATCTTGAGATGAGATTCTTACTTACCCCCTATCTCCCCTTTGAAGAAGACTTAAAGGACGTATTAAAGCATGCTGCTACGGCAGTTCAATGAGCCTTAGAGATGGTTTAGGGAGCATACTAAAAACTCATACTCCCTGCAGATAAACCTGCAATAAACGCATACTCAACATAAAACTCTGTCATGTTGAATACATATAACACGGTACACACCAAGCCAAAGACCACTAATCCAGACATTACGGGTGCTGCCTTATACTCTGCATGCTTATATATTGGGGTTTGTACAATAGAATAATATAATTTTTTTCGATTAATATAAAAGCGATTAAAAACCGGTAAACGGATAATCAATATATGCATCAGCACAATTCCGAGAATCCAATGTATTACCACCATCCAGTAGTTCAATAACACATGATCAGGATACATACCAATAGCCAAAAAAATAACTGAAATACAGAGATTTAACAGCAAATAGCTGGGATAAAATTTTCTATACATGGATTATTTTTTAATAATTTTATTTATATTGAAGTACTATAACTTTATTAAAAGCATAAAAAAATCCCCCTGCTGTTTAAGCTAGGGGGATTTTGAATTAATGAGCTGGCGATGACTTACTCTCACATGGGTAACCCCACACTACCATCAGCGCTAAGAGGTTTCACTTCTGAGTTCGGGA
>NZ_VPBR01000008.1:0-103240 GCF_013418645.1 Acinetobacter sp. YH12132 | reverse complement strand
TGTTCAAATGGCGATTCAGCGTTTAATTGGTTTTGGGAAAAAAGAAGAGTTTAAGGAAATTTTGGCAATTTTAAGAAAGCAGAATCCTGATAGGATAAGGGTTCTGTGAAATTTGTCGTGTACAGAGAAGAAGAGATTAGGTTCACAAAACCAGCTTTGTCATTAGGTTTGCAGTATAGCTCAACTCCGGTTTAACAACTATGCGTTGAATATTGGGTTTTGGTGGTTTTTCTTAAATTGCACTTTACAATGACAGCGAGGCAGTCGATTCGAGGTTGAGGATGCCTCCGAGTTTTGAATACTATTAAACTTATCTTAAAATTATAATAATTTTCTATTAATAATTCATTTAAAACGGCTTGGGTTGGCTAATTTTTGGCATAAAATATGTAATATTATGCAAATATATAAATTATAAATTTATATATAATTTTCAGCAGAATCTATCGCTGTAGTTTCTTTTTTTTACTGCCTCCTCCTCTAGGGAGGCATTTTTTTGAGGAGAAAAATTATGCTCCATCTTCTATTCACTTTATTTGGCCTGCATGAGGTGACTGAAATCGACTACCTGCTCGATGAAGAAGAGAATGAAACGTGTAGCAATGGTTTAGATCAAGAGTATTAACAGCGCTCATCCCTATTGCTTCTTTCTCTTGGTCAAGACCTAAAAAGCTCAACCCACTGGTGGGCTTTTTTATGGCTTTATACATTGCTCCGGAAATTACAATCTGTACAAAAAATGATCAAAATTGAATGTGAAAGCTACAAATTTGAATGATAGTTTAAATCCAGATCTTCCAATAGGTGAGGTGAGCAATGAAACTATTAGCTTTGATTGGTGTAGGACTTGCAGCAAGTTATTGTTATATCAATATTAAGAACAAAAACTTAAATCTATCCAATACGGATTTCGATGAAAGCATCCACAAAGTCGTTATTCAGGACTTCTGGGTTTAGTGGGTAATTTTTTATTTAGATTATCGAAATGAGATAATTTAAATGAATGTTAATTTTTATGAATGTCATATTATGATAACTTGTAAAATTTCTATTTATATAAAATTTGTATCAGGGCTAACTTCTGATTTTCTCCCAACGCCGTCCTCCAGAACAGGAGGCAGATTATTAAGAGTAGAATATTATGATCCAGTTCCTTCTTTGTCTGTTTAGCTTTCATGGCGCAACTGAAGTCGAATACACGGGTGATGATGAAGAAATTCGGCGCTGTCAGGATTGTCTAAAAGAGCGTGAATAGGCGCTATACCCGCATCCATAGAGCATAGAAAAATTGCCGGCTTGGCTTAGAACGGATCTTTTTTGACTTTTTTAATTTCAAGGGCAATCAAGATTGATGCAAAAACAAGCAGTCCGCCAATGATCAATAATAATGAATCATCTGCCTTGAATCCAACCCAGAAACTCAGGCCACTGCTGACTACACAGCTTAACAGTAGAACAATTAAAATTCCGTATTTCACGATACATCTCACATTAATTTTTTTAATCCCGTGATGATATACCTGTACTATGAACCGCTTGTGAAAGGAAAAATATAGGTGTAACTGGACGGTCACGGTATATGCAGTTTTGTGACCGCTGGGAGATGAGAAGGTTTTTTTAATACTTACTTGCTACTTAAGTCAACACACGCCAAGCGTTCACGATGCAGAGGATGATTAAGGAAAGGCAAAGGTAGAACACAAACTCGCTGCTCGTCGCGCTGGCCTGATCAAGCCTGTAGTAATAGAGAATAAAAACTAAAAATAGGATCGCAATAAGAAAAAGCATCGTTATTTTTTAAGTCTGAGATATCTCAGCATAATAGATGAGAGTGCATTGAAGGCAAAACAGTGTGTCATTTTAATATGGAGTATTCGTGCTTATTGAACTACTAACTACTAACTAGATGTTGATTAATATAAGATTCAAACTCAAGAACCCAATAAAGAAAAGAACCATCTACTAGCCCCGAATCAAAGTTTTTAAAAAGTTAAAAGCCTTCGAACCGTTTAAAGTCATCTTTCCAGATTGAAGAATTTTAGAGCTAAAGCCGTCCTCATGTAGACGCATGGCTTAAATAACATTGAATAAGATGTCATAATTGCTAAAATGCGATTCGTTTTTTATTACAGTTTTACAAGCTAAGAAATAAAGCTTTGTAAAACAGCAATCTATCTAGGAAAATTTTCAATGCTTGATATCTATTTAACGGATGTTCAGAAAAAGGTGCAATTTACCGATTATCCGGGTGAGCATCCTGTTAAATTTATTTTAAATTTTAAGAAAATTTTCCCAAGTGTGATGGAGCTGCTGCTGCCGGTGCTGCCTGAAAATGAAAACCTGGAAGACATGACCTGGGAATCAACCACGGCAGATCTGGAATTGTTTAAATTGCTGCTCAGTGGTTGGGGCCTGATTGAGCTGCGTTTAAATGCTATTGCGAAATATAAAGATCGCGCTTTTGCAGACCGTTTGGTGAAGCAAGCACAGCAAAAACGTCAGGACTATAAAAAATCACAAAGCCAATTGGCGACGGTAGAGCTGGACTATCTGTTTATGCATGAAGTTCATGCGCAAATTGATGCAGAACTGGTCGAGCTGGGTGAAAAATTCTATTTACCGACCCTACGTGAATTGTGGCAGGGTAAAATGGCGGCCAATGTCTTGAATGCACAATTCTAAACGGCATCTGCATTCTAGAAGTATATAAAAAATCCCCATGTAATAAACTACATGGGGATTTTCTTTAGAAGGTAGATATTTAAAACCTGCTTTCCATCATCCGGTTTTAAAACCAGTCACTGTGCATCGACAGGCAGGTATCATCAAATTCACTCAGTAATTTGGCCTGATGTTCAATTTCCGGTAATTCCCAGCGAATGAAATAGCGCGCCGCTTGCAACTTGCCTGCTAAAAATTGCTGATCTTCTGCCAACTCAGACTGGCCAAACTGCTGTTGCGCCTTGTTGGCCATATCCAGCCATAACCAGGAAATAATCACTTTAGCCATCATATCTAAATACAGGGCAGAATTGGCCAAAGCCTCATTGGTTTGACCTTGCATAAGCGCCTGTCCCAGTTTTTGTGTGGTGCTTTGTACCGTAGCCAGATGTTTGCAGAATTTGCTAGACAGATCCAGAATGGCCGGATGCTGAATCTGTTCCAGCGTGGTGTTGATGCGTTGCATCAGCAGATTTAAGCCTTTGCCATTGTGCTGCCATAATTTACGCCCGAGTAAATCCAGTGACTGAATACCAAAAGTGCCTTCATGAATCGGATTTAAGCGATTATCCCGATAATACTGTTCTACCGGATAATCACGGGTATAGCCGGCACCGCCAAGTACCTGAATTGCTAGATCATTGGCTTTCGGACCATAGGCAGAGGGGAAGGACTTGACCACAGGCGTGATCAGATCGAGCAGAATGGCGCTATCTTCCAAGCCACCCGCCTGATGTTCATCAATCAGTCGTGCGGCAAACAGGCACAGTGCCAAAGCACCTTCTACATAGGCCTTTTGCGCTAATAGCATCCGTTTCACATCGCTATGTTCAATAATATTGACCGGTTTGCTGTCGCTATTTTTTTCACTGGCCAGTCGGCCTTGCGGACGGTTTCTGGCATATTCCAGCGACTCCAAATAACCGCGATAACCAATCATTGCGGCGCCCAGTCCGACACCGACACGCGCCTCGTTCATCATTTTGAACATATATTTCAGGCCCTGACTGGCTTCACCAATCAAATAGCCTAAGCATTGGTTATTTTCACCAAAATTCAGCACAGTCGATGTTGTCCCGCGATAGCCCATTTTATGTAACAGGCCAGCCAGTTTGACATCATTGCGTTCACCCAGCGTGCCATCTTCATTGGTCAGGAATTTCGGCACAATAAACAGGGAAATGCCTTTGACACCTTGTGGCGCATCCTGAATCCGCGCCAGCACCAGATGCACAATATTTTCAGTAATGTCCTGATCACCCCCAGAAATAAACATTTTCTGGCCTTTAATTTTGTAGCTGCCATCAGCTTGTGGAATGGCTTTGGTGGTCAGATCACCCAGAGAGGAACCGACATTCGGCTCGGTCATGGCCATGGTGCCGGAAAAGCGGCCATTGAACATCGACGGGACAAAGGTCTGTTTCTGCTGCTCGGTACCGAAGGCCTGAATCAGATTCGCTGCGGCGGCGGTTAAAAATGAATAAGCCACGGTGGCAGGATTGGCCGACATAAAATAGGCATTGGCAGCCATATTAATCAGTGTGGGAAGCTGCATACCGCCCTGATCATAATCATGCTGGGCACATAACAGACCGGCCTGGGCAAACTGTTGCCAGGCCTGTTTCACTTCGGCAATGGTATGTACCTGTGTACCATCAAAATGCGGTTCTTGCGCATCGCCTTTGGCATTGTGCGGGGCAAAATAGTCTGCTGCAATGCCGCGCGCCGTATCTAAAATACTGTCGAAGGTGGCTTTGTCATGTTCCTGATAACGTTCCAGCTGGGTCAGCTGTTCGGCTGAAAATACCTGATAGAGTAAAAAATCCAGATCTTTTTGATTGATGAGTGCGGTCATGGGATGCCGTTACCTGTTTTTATTGATTGCTCTTAGCTTAACAAGACTTGTATTGGCAGATAAATTGTCAATAATGACACTCAAGGAGCCAAAAACGACATTTGGGAAGAAAGCATGAAGCGGGTTTTTATTCTGGCCTATGATGGTGCACTGGCTTCGGCCATAACCGGTGTGGCCGATTTATTCAGTCTGGCCGGCATTAGCTGGAACCGGATTCAGAAACAGGACATCCAGCGTTTGTTTCAGGTGCAGATTGCCTCGCCACAGGGAGAAACGGTGCAATGCAGTAATGGTTTACGCATTGAGGCGCATCTGGCCTATAGTGAAATCCAGCAGGCCGATTTGCTGGTGATTCCGACTTTGGCCGGTTCCATCGAGCAGATTCTGGAAAAAAATCAGTCTCTCATGAATGTTCTGCAACAGGCCGATCAAGCTCAATGCCTGATTGCCGGAAACTGTACCGGGAATTTTTTTCTGGCCGAAGCCGGAATTTTACAGGGCCGCAGTGCCACCACGCATTGGGGTTTTAAAGATCAGTTCCAGCAGCGCTATCCGGAGGTCCATTTGCAGGCGGATCGCCTGATTACCCAGTCCGATCATGTCTATTGTGCCGGTGGCGGGTTGGCCTGGTTCGATTTGGGGCTACATTTAATTGAACGTTTTTATGGCTTTGAAATTGCCATTCAGACGGCCAAATCCTTTGTGCTGGATTTTCGCCGTGACAACCAGTTGTCCTATTCCTTGATGCGTATGAGCAAGCCACATCAGGATGGTTTGGTAAAAGAAATCCAGCATTGGCTGGAGCAGCATTTTAGTGAAAACTTGAATATGGAAGATGTGGCGGCGCGCTTTAATATCAGCCCGCGCACGCTCATTCGCCGTTTTAAAGCAGTGTTAGATGTGGCGCCGAATCAGTATGTGCAGGCTATTCGTATTGAAGCTACGCAAAAACGGCTGGAAGAAACCGAGCAGCCGATTGACCGGATTATGCAAATGGTGGGCTATGAAGATCCGAGTTCATTCCGGCGTTTATTTCGCAAGAAAACCGGCCTAACCCCAATGGAATACCGCCAGCGCTTTGGCCGGCGGTTTTAAGCGTGTTGCTTTCGTTAGCGTGATAATTGTGGCTGCACCTGCTGAGCATGACGACCATGTAGCAGATAATACAGGCCTAAACACAACAGCGCGGCGATGGCACTATAGAAATACATCTGCGTATAACTAACCGATTTCAGCGCGATTCCGATCAAATACGGCCCGAAGCCCAGCCCGGCATCCAGACAGATAAAATAGGTCGAAGTCGCTAGTCCCATACGTTCCAGTGAGGTACTTTTGACCGCAATAGTCTGACAGACCGATTGAATATTGCCATAGCCCAGACCAAGCAAGCCAGCACAAAGCAGCAGCATACTGGAGTTATGCGCCTGACTCAGCAGAAACAGGGCAATCGCCATTACAATAAAGGCGGGATACATAATGATATTTTCACCTTTACGATCCATAAGCCGCCCGGTAAATGGACGCGAAAAAAAAATGGCGATGGCATACATCAAAAAGAATAAGGACGCGGCTTCGACCAGATCAATTTCTTTGGCGTAAAAGTTAATAAACGACAGCACGCCGGAATAACAGATGGAAGCAAACAGCATAATCAGGGAAATCGGCAGTGCATTCTTTTCCAGATATTGGGTCCAGAAGCCAAAACCTTTGCCTGCTGTCGCGGTGGCTGCAGGTTTAGGCTGTGCCAGGTTCGGCATCCGGATAAAACAGGCCACCACCAGACAGCCCAGCGCTAAGGCACTGGATAAGCTAAAAATTGTCTGATAACTGGTGTGCAGCATCATCCAGATCGCGACAAAAGGACCAATCGCCGTACCCAGGGTGCTGCTCATGCTGTAATAGCCAATACCTTCACCACGGCGGGTGGGCGGCAGAGTTTGTGCGATGACTGTGCCGAGTACGGTAGAGGCGACTCCCATCATAAAGCCATGAATAAAACGGATGCCGAGCAGGGCAGTCACCCCCATCTCTATAAAATAGCCTAAGGAAAGCAGCAAGAAACCGGCCAGCCCAAAAAGCAGGGTGCTACGATAACCGAAACGCTGTAGGCATTTGCCAATCAGCAGACGGCCAAATAAGGTGCCGACAATAAACAGTCCTGAAATTAAACCGGCTTCGGCAATGCTGGCATTTAATTCCGCCACGGCATAACCGACAATCACAATCACCAATAGATAAAAAATCAGTACCAGTTGAAAATTGATCAGGCCGACCAGGATAAAGTTTCTGGTCCATAGCGGTGCTTGTGCTGAACTCATTTGTCTTCACCTTGTAGGGTCGGTTGTAACTGTTCACTCAGCTGATTAAGGATCTCGCGGGTATGGGCGATGTCCGCAACTGCAAAAGACTGCAGCAGCTGCTGTTCAAACTGATCAATCTGGCTTGAACAATGCTTGAAAAGTTCCTGCCCGTGAGAGCTAAAAGTCAGGCATTTCTGCCGTTTATCGCTACTTTCAAGCTGATGGATTAAACCCAAGTCCAGCAACACCCGAATACGTTTGGTGATGCTCGGTTTGGACACCTTTAAATAGGCGGCAATATCTACCTGGGTACATTGCTGTTTTAAATGAATGACATATAACACCTGCCACAAGGAATAATTAAGCTGATGCGGCAATAACAGAGTATTAACTTCATCGCTGAACAGACGTGCGCAGCGTAATAAGGCGGTACGAAATTTTAAGGGAGAGCTTGGCATAAAAAAAATAGTTAACCAGGGTAACTAAAACAAAGTCAATGTACGCCTGTTCGGAATTTTTTTCAAGTAGGGAAGCCAGCGAAGGATTCAAAAAAACAGATGATAAAAGATGAGGGGGCAACGTGTATTGCTATAGATTTGTTAAGCAGCGTTAAGGTCAATCAACTGAACTACAAAAATTCCTCTCATCCAGTCCTGTCTATCCAGCTGATAAACCGCAAGAATAAAAAATCAGCGCTTCTATCTTCCAAAAAAACTCATCAGTTGCAGAAATTACTCGCTTAAAGATTCTTGATCAAAAGCCTACACAAGGCCTATACAACTTCGTCCTATGCTGAAGCGCGATGAGAAAAATTCAAAACGCTATATTTAAAACTCTACACCCTGAGCGCAGCTCGACCTTTTGAAAGGTGGCATGATGACCCTCGGTTTTACCGCGCTGGAACTGGCCCGGATTCAGTTTGCCTTTACAGTTTCATTTCATATCATTTTTCCGGCCATTTCCATTGGTCTGGCCAGTTTTCTGGCGATTCTGGAATGGCGCTGGTTACGCAGTCGTAATCCGATTTATCAGGACCTGTTTAAATTCTGGGTCAAGATTTTTGCGGTCGCCTTTGCCATGGGGGTGGTTTCTGGCATTGTCATGAGCTATCAGTTTGGCACCAACTGGAGTGAATTTTCCCGTATCGCCGGCAGTGTCACCGGACCATTATTGGCCTATGAAGTGCTCACCGCTTTCTTTTTGGAAGCGGGTTTTCTCGGCATCATGCTGTTTGGTTGGGGACGGGTGGGACCTAAAGCACATTTTTTCTCGACTTTAATGGTCGCAATTGGCACCTGTATTTCCATGTTCTGGATTTTATCAGCCAATAGCTGGATGCAAACTCCGCAAGGTTTCAGCATCGAAAATGGCATTCTGGTGCCACAGGACTGGTGGGCCATTGTCTTTAATCCGTCATTCCTGTATCGGCTGGCGCATATGGCCATTGCTGCCTTTTTGGTCTCTGCTTTGCTGGTGGCTGCCACGGCTGCCTGGCATTTACTTAAAGGCCGTCGGGATGCACTGGTAAAAACCTCGTTTTCAATGGCCTTGTGGCTGATGCTGATCTTAACTCCCTTACAGGTGCTGGTGGGCGATTTACATGGCTTGAATACCCTGCAACATCAACCAGCCAAACTGGCAGCGATGGAAGGGCATTGGAATACCAATCATGAGAAAGGCATGCCGCTGTATCTGTTTGGTATTCCAGATATGCAGGCCGAAGAAACCAAATATGTGCTGGCGATTCCCAACTTGGGCAGCGTAATTCTGACCCATTCGCTGGATGGCACCGTGACCGGTTTAAAAGAATTTGCCCCGGAAGATCGGCCCAATTCGACCATTGTGTTCTGGAGTTTCCGGATTATGGTCGGCTTAGGCGTGCTGATGCTGATTCTGGCGCTATGGGGATTGTGGCTACGTAAACGACAGCGTTTATATGAACATCGTCGTTTTCAGCGTTTTGCCCTGTGGATGGGGCCCTCCGGTTTTATTGCCTTATTGGCCGGTTGGTTTACCACAGAAGTCGGCCGCCAGCCATGGGTGGTCTATGGGGTGTTACGTACCGAAGATGCCTTATCGCCGGTGTCTGCAGAGCAGGTTGGCCTGAGTTTGATGATTTTTGTACTGGTGTATTTTGTGGTGTTTGGGATGGGCATTTATTACATGCTCAGACTGATGCACAAAGGGCCGGAACTGATTCATTCAGCGCCATCATCAGCCTCTGATGCTGAGCTTACTCAAGCCTCCAGACGGCCGTTAAGCAGTGTCACCGAGCGGCTTAACCCGCCCGCCGAGCGCCCCAAACAGGAGCATGAGCCATGATAGATTTATCTTTGCTGTGGATCGGGATTATTGCCTTCGCGGTGCTGATGTATGTGGTGTTAGATGGCTTTGATTTGGGTATCGGGATTTTATTTCCATTTTTTCCCGAACAGGCAGAGCGGGATGTGATGATGAATACCGTCGCGCCAATTTGGGATGGCAATGAAACCTGGATGGTGCTGGGAGGTGCCAGCCTGTTTGCTGCTTTTCCCTTGGCCTATGCCACGGTGCTTTCAGCCCTGTATTTACCGGTCATTTTAATGGTGATTGCCTTAATTTTTCGCGGTGTTGCCTTTGAGTTTCGTTTTAAGGCCAACAGCAGCAAACACTGGTGGGACAAAGCTTTTATTGGTGGCTCTGTTTTTAGCAGCTTTTTACAAGGCGTAATTTTGGGCGCTTATATTCAGGGTATTCGTACCGAGCAGGGGGTATATGCGGGCCATGGCTTGGACTGGTTAACGCCGTTTAGCCTGTTTACTGGTGCTGGCGTGGTAATGTTGTACGCCACTTTAGGTTGTGGCTGGCTCATTTTTAAAACCGATCAGGCACTACAGCAGCGTATGTACCGTTTAATGCCGAAGATGCTGATCGGCCTATTGATTGTTTTAGCAGCCGTCAGTATTTATACCCCGATAACCCAGCCGCACATTGCCGAGCGCTGGTTTAGTCTGCCGCAGCTGCTGTATTTCTCTCCGGTGCCGATACTGGTGCTGATCTTTACTTATCTGGCTTTAAAAGCCTGCCGGCAACAGCAACAGTTTCGCCCATTTTTGTATACGCTGGCCTTGGTATTTCTGGCCTATAGCGGTTTTTTAATCAGCTTATGGCCTTATATTATTCCGCCCTCGGTCAGCTTCTGGCAGGCTGCTGCACCGGAAAGCAGTCAGCGTTTTACTCTCATTGGCGCGCTGATTTTAATTCCGATTATTCTAGGTTATAGCGCGATGTCCTATTGGATTTTTCGCCATAAAGTCCGGGTGGGGGATGATGGCTATCATTAAAGAAAATCGACATGAAGCACATCATTATAGGTCAGTTATTCCCTTAGTCATCAAGGAGCCGCAATGAAACGTACACAGCTGCTGTGGTTTATTGGTCTCTGGCTGGCCGGCTTTGTGGCTTTGGCGCTGATTGCCGGGGCTTTTCGTTTGCTGGTGCAATGGGCTTATTAAGCTGAATCATCTTCGGACTTTAAAAATCCACCTGAGCATTTTATTTACGGTTCTGTTTGCGATAGACACTTGGCCGCACCGGGCGGCTACTTTTCCAGAGGCCTTTTTTCCGTGCTCTGGCCTGAGTCTGTAAGGCACGCATATGCGCCAGCTGCTTGCGATCACGAATATAATCTTCATAGACCCAGGCGGCACCACGTTTGACCAGTTCTTCATTGACATTTTTACGGTAGCGATAAATCACCCCAACATGGCGGCCATAGCGGTCAATATCGGTAATTTTGACTCGCACAACCTTCTGATGCAGCATGGTTTTCACCAGACGCCGGGTTTCCGGACCATAACTTTGACTCGATTCTGGCGCATCAATATAAGCAAAGCGGATGCGGGTTTCTGAACGTCTTAAATTAAAACGGTACAGGGTGAGGGTATCGCCATCGCTGACCGCAGTGACCCGCGCCCAATAGGTTTTGCCTTTTTTAAAAGGTCGAAACAGTTGCTGCACAAAGCGGGAAATCTTACCCAACAGCATAAACGCAACAAGACAGCATCCAGCGGCCAATGCCAGCAGCCAGAAAGGGGAGAGTTCAGTCAACATAGACGCTTTCAATTCAGCTGAACAGACCAGCCAGCTGTAAACCGTGAAAAATAAAAGTGCTAGTGTAAAAGAAATGGCGCAATTCGCCGGTCGATTAAATCGCCAATTAGCTAGTTTTTAACAAATCAGCTACGCTGCAACGCCTGATCTGGCAAGGGCTTGAGCGATGTTTGAAATTTAATGAAGATAAAGCGCCTTGAATTTGAGTGATCTAAATAGCCTAAGTAAATTTTCTGACCTCATTTAAAATAGCCTAAGCAAAAATTTTAGAAATTTCCGCTCTTAAAAATGCATGACGTGCATTCTCCTGCATCTCCTTATACCAGAACATCCCCAAATCAATTTGCGGCAAGTCTACAGGCGATTCAAAAATATGTAGCTTCGGGTCAATATGTAAATGCCGCAAAATACTTTCCGGAATGGTCAGCATCGCCGTGTCATGCTGCGCCAGAATTTGCAGGGCAGTGGAATAATGCTGACAGCGTAATAACAGGGTTCGCGACAGCTGATTGCGCTTTAAATAAATATCTTCCAGCAGCAAGCCACTACGGCGTGAAGAAACACCAATATGCGGCGCAGACAAATATAATTCTTTATCTATGGATGAACGCTGGCTACAAACCACGAAGCGGTCTTGTACCAGCGCCTGAAACTGGATTTTATCGCCCAGCTTGTGTTCCAGATCAATCACAAAATCAATTTGCTGGGTCGCCAGATCATTGATCATGGTTTTACGGTCCAGCTTGCTGCTTAAAAACTGAATCTCCAGATTCAGCTGCTGAAAATGCTGCACCAGTTTGGGAAAAATAATCGGTTCAATTTCATCATGTATGGCAATTTTCAGGGTATGTACCATCGCCGGTTCAAACTGCTGTTTTTGCCGGGCAATATGCTGAATAGACAGCAGTGCAGTTTTAATGGTCGGATAAATCTGCTCGGCAAACGGCGTTGGTAACATCTGATGGCCGGTGCGAATAAACAGATCATCCTGTAACTGTAACCTAAGCCGTTGTAAGGCATGACTGGTGGCCGACTGGCTGATACATAAGAGCTGCGCCGCTTTGGAAATATTTTTTTGTTCAAAAATCGCAATAAACAGCGGGTATAAATTAATATCAATACGATGAAAAGCACCCAGATCCATCGGGCTATTATTATGAATATTGTGCATAGTATTTAATTCAATAAAATCATTTCATGCATAATAATTTTTAGGTTAAGGTGTTGTAAAGCCAATATAACAACAGATTGAGGAAGCTACAGTCATGTTTGAATTGTCAGCACGCGCACAGGATTATCTCGAAAGAACCCAACAGTTTATTCAAACAGAAATTGAACCAATTGAAGCCGACTTTTGGCAGCAGGTGCATGAACTGAATCAGGGCGGTGACTGGACGCAATGGCAGTGGCCGGCGCAATTAGAAAGTTTAAAAGCCAAAGCCAAAGCCGCGGGACTGTGGAATATGTTTTTGCCTTGTCCTAATTTGGGCCAGGGCCTGTCAGTGCAGGAATATGCACATATTGCCGAATTGTCTGGCCGTAGCCTGATTGCCCCGACCGTATTTAACTGTAACGCGCCAGATAGCGGCAACATGGAAGTGTTATGGCGTTATGGTTCAGAACAGCAAAAACAGCAATGGCTGATGCCGCTGCTTGAAGGCAAAATCCGCTCGGTGTTTTGTATGACTGAACCGGCAGTCGCCTCTTCTGATGCGACCAATATGCAGGCCACGGCGGTGGTAGAAGGCGATGAGATTGTCCTGAACGGGCGTAAATGGTGGTCATCGGGTCTGGGTGATCCGAATGCCAAAATCATTATTTTTATGGCGCATACCCCGGACGAAAGCAAAGACCGTCATCATCAACATTCAATGGTGCTGGTCCCGGTCGATACTGCAGGGGTGAAAATTGAACGTATGTTACCGGTGTTTGGCGATTACGATGCGCCGCATGGGCATGGTGAAGTCAGCTTTGACAATGTCCGTGTGCCAGTGGCCAATTTTATTGGTGGTGCCGGCCAAGGTTTTGAAATTGCCCAGGGCCGTTTAGGACCCGGCCGGATTCATCACTGTATGCGTTGTATCGGTGCGGCAGAAAAATCACTGGAACTGATGATTGACCGCGGCATGAACCGGACTGCCTTTGGCAAGGAAATCCTGAAACTCGGTGGCAACCTGGAGCGTGTGGCCGAAGCGCGTGTGGCAATTGATCAGGCACGCCTGTTAACGCTCTATGCCGCCTATAAAATGGATACTTTAGGCAATATGGCCGCGCTCACAGAAATTTCTGCCATTAAAGTGGTGGCGCCAAGCGTGCTGGAAAAAGTGGTGGATATGGCCATGCAAATCCACGGCGGTGCCGGGCTGTCCCGCGATACGCCATTGACCGGTTTCTTTGCCCAGGCGCGTGCCTTACGTTTGGCCGATGGTCCCGATGAAGTGCATAAAGGCATGATTGCCAAACTGGAACTGGCCAAACGTGGCTACAGTACCCGTCGTAAAAAATAAGTGGCAAAACACCAGAAACAGTGTGGGTCTTTACAGCTGAAAATGCTCTAATAGGGCAAGACCTAAAAAAGTGAAAAATCAGGAAAATAACATGTCAGTGATTGATGTTGGCGGTCAGGTTCGTGAAGGCGAGGAACTGGATATTCAGGCAGTAAGCCAGTGGTTAAAGGCGCAAGGGGTTGATGTTCAGGAACCCGTTGAAGTGACCCAATATTCAGGCGGTGCCTCCAACTGGACCTATCGTCTGAACTATCGCAATGCCGATTTAATTTTACGTCGTCCACCCAAAGGCACCAAAGCCAAATCTGCGCATGACATGGCGCGTGAATATCATGTACAAAAAAATCTGGCGCCGTATTATCCGGTGTTACCGCAGATGGTGGCGCTGTGTCAGGATGAATCGGTGATTGGCTGTGATTTTTATATCATGCAGCGCGTGGAAGGTATTATCCCGCGGGCCAAACTGCCGCCAGAACTGAACTTTGATGAAACCCAGGTTCAGGAACTGTGCATTAATGTGATTGATAAATTAATCGAGCTGCATCAGGTGCCGTATCAGGGCACTGAACTGGAAAAACTCGGTAAAGGTGAGGGCTATTGCCGTCGTCAGGTGGAAGGCTGGGACAGCCGTTATGAAAAAGCCAAAACCCTGAATGTGCCGTCATTTAAATATGTACGTAAATGGCTGCACGAGAATATTCCGGCAGATTCTACCACCTGTATTATTCACAATGACTGGCGTTTTGATAATGTGATTTTAAATCCGCAGCGTCCAACCGAAGTGATTGGCGTGCTGGACTGGGAAATGGCAACTCTGGGCGATCCGCTGATGGATCTTGGTTCGGCTTTGGCCTACTGGGTAGAAGAAACCGATAACCAGATTTTTAAAGCCACCCGCCGTCAGCCGACCCATTTAAAAGGCATGTTCACCCGTAAACAGGTGGTCGATTACTATCTGGAAAAAACCGGCCTGCAACCGGAAAACTGGACCTTCTATGAAGTGTTCGGGATTTTCCGTCTGGCAGTGATCGCCCAGCAGATTTACTACCGTTATTATCATAAACAGACCAATAATCCGGCCTTTAAAGATTTCTGGATTGTGATTCATGCCTTGCATATCCGCGCCTTAAAACTGATTGGGCTGCAAAAAATTGAAGCCAATGAGCTGGCACAAAAATATATGGCCAAATTTAAGGAGCTGCTGCCGAAATGACGACTATTTATTTAATCCGTCATGGTCAGGCTTCGTTTGGTGCAGAAAGCTATGACCAGCTTTCGCCGAATGGGGAATTGCAGGCCAAACTGCTGGGGCAGTATTTTGACAACATCTTAAAAGAAGAACCCTATGTGGTGGCCGGCTCCATGCAGCGCCATCAGCAGACTGCACAGATCGCTCTGGCCGAATGTTTCCCTGAAGCTCATCTGGTCACCAATCCGGACTGGAACGAGTTTAATCATCAGCAGGTGTTTGCCCAATACGAACCGCGCTTTAATGAACCGCATTTATTAAAGGCCGATGTAGCCAAAGAGCTTAATCCGCGGGCGTATCTGGCAAAAATTTTTGAAGGTGCCATTGAACGCTGGACTGGCGGTGAATATCACCATGAATATGAAGAATCCTGGCCGCATTTCAAGGCCCGGGTCGAAACCGCCTTGCAAAACCTGTGTGATGAACTGGCCCAAACCAAACCGCGTTACGCGATTGTGTTTACTTCGGGCGGAGTCATTTCGGTTGTTGCTGGAAAAATTCTGGAACTGAATCCTAACCGGACTTTTGCACTGAACTGGGCCATCGCCAATACCAGCATGACCACTTTGCGTCTGGTCGGCAATGAGCCGCAACTGTTAAGTCTGAATGAACATCATTTTATAAAAGCACAACATCCAGAATTATTAACCTGGATTTAATCAAGGAATAGACAGATGACCAAAACAATTTTAATTACCGGCGCAAGTTCCGGCATTGGTGCCGGTATGGCCCGCGAATTTGCGCAAAAAGGCTATAACCTGGCCATTTGTGCGCGTCGTATGGAACGTCTGGAAAGCTTAAAACAGGAACTGGAAAGCAAGTACGGCGTGAGCGTGGCCGCAAAAACCTTAGATGTGACCAATTATGATCAGGTATTTGAGGTGTTTCGTGCTTTTAAGGAAGAACTGGGCACGATTGACCGGATTATTGTCAATGCCGGGGTTGGTGAAGGCCGCCGGATCGGCAAAGGTAACTTTGCGATTAACCGCGCCACGGTTGAAACCAACTTTATTTCAGCGCTGGCGCAATGTGAAGCTGCGGTAGAAATTTTCCGTGCCCAAAACTCTGGCCATCTGGTGATGATTTCTTCCATGAGCGCAATGCGTGGTATGCCAAAACATCTGACTGCGTATGGCGCCAGTAAAGCCGGCGTGGCGCATCTGGCTGAAGGCATCCGTGCCGAGCTGATTGATACGCCAATTAAAGTCACCACCATTTTCCCGGGGTATATCCGTACCGAAATTAACGAAGGCGCGAAAAAATTACCATTTGAAGTGGATGAGCAAACTGGTTCACGCTTACTGGCTGCAGAAATTGAAAAAGCACCGGTAAAAGCCTATGTGCCGAAATGGCCATGGTTGCCACTGGGCTTGGCCATGAAAGTCTTACCATTAAAACTGGTCAATAAACTCGGTTAATCCACATGTATATCAAGTGAAAAGTTCCATTTGGCGCTTCTCACTTTTTATTTTAAATGTTTGTTTTAAATATTTGAAAATTTAAAAATATTTCATAGAAAGATAAAAATAGAGGGCTTATTTTGGTTAAAATAGGCCCGATTTTTTTGAAGATGATCGACAACGCGATGTTTCTGAAGCTTGCAACCTTGGGTTTAATTCCCGCCCTGATTATTCAAGGCCGCCGGGTCAAGAAAAATACTTTAAGATTGGCAGAGCCAGAAGGGGAACGTGAAGGCACGAGCGGTCAGGGACAGGCCTTATCTATTTTGATTCTGGGGGATTCAGCTGCTGCCGGTGTTGGCGTCAGCCATCAGGAAGATGCCTTGCTCGGCGCGATTCTGGCCGGACTCACTTCCGAATTTCAGGTCAGCTGGAAACTGCATGCCAAAACAGGCAATACCACGGGACAGGTCATTCAAAGCGTTCAGCAGCTGAACACTGAAAAGTTTGATGTAGTGGTCACCTCGGTCGGGGTGAATGATGTCACCAAACTGATGCCGGCCGATATCTGGATGCAAAAACAGGCGCAGTTGTATCAACTGATTGCAGCTAAATTTCAGCCACAACTCATCCTTGCAGCAGGTGTACCACCGATGCAGCTTTTCCCGGCTTTACCGAACCCGCTGGCATGGCTGTTTGGCCAATATGCTAAGCAGATGAACCGTGAACTGCATAAATTTATTCAAAAACAGCCAAACATGGACTGGATTGAATATGACATTGCGCAATATCAGCAGATGCAACTGGAAATGGCCGAAGATGGCTTTCATCCGAGTAAAGAAATTTATCAAATATGGGGCAAAGAAGTAACACTCAAAATTAAACAACGGCTTAAGATGAATAAAGTGAATTGAGTTTGCCACCTTATGATTGATGATCTTGAAATTGAAACCCATCCCTTTGAGCCTTTTTTACCCTCCAATGCCAAACTGCTGATGATGGGCAGTTTTCCACCGCCCAAAAATCGCTGGAAAATGGAATTTTATTATCCGAATTATCAGAATGATATGTGGCGGATTTTTGGTATCTGCTTTTTTCAGGATAAAAACTATTTTTTAGACCTGCCGAATAAAAACTTTCAGCTCGAACTGATTCAAAACTTTTTAAAAGATACCGGTATTGCGCTGTTTGATACCGCCTACCGGATCAGCCGTTTAAAGGGCAATGCTTCAGATAAATTTCTGCATATTCACACCCCGACCGATTTAAATCGGCTGCTCCAGCAAATGCCGCTGTGCCAGTACATTATGACCACGGGTGATAAAGCCACTGATACCTTGATGGAATCAATGCCGGAAGGCACGCCGAAACCGGTAATTGGCCAATCTTCACAGGCGATCTTTGCTGGTCGAGAGCTGCATTTATACCGTATGCCGTCTTCATCTCGCGCCTATCCCTTAGCGGTGGAGAAAAAGGCTGAACTTTATTGCGGTCTGTTTAAGGATGTCGGCCTGCTTTAAAAAAGAGAGGATGTCTTTGGCATCATTGATGGATATTCTACCCATCTAAATGCATGAATATGCACCTCCCGAACCTGGGTGAAATCCGACCAGATCAGCTTGCTGCCGCGTGTCCATTTTAACGGCGCAATTCTACGGCGCACCTGATGCATTTCCTCGGCAGTGGCCGGGCGTAACTCACCAATCTTGGCATATAAACGCACACCCGGATAAGTGCGAAATTGACCTGACATCATTGATTTTAGCCAGAACCCGCGGCTACTGTTTACGGCCTGAATACAGGCCTGCGCATTATGTTTGAGATGCTGTTGCAGCGTGGCAGAGTAGGTATCAAAAAAGAAACCGGTGGGAGAGCTGTCGTTTAAAAATAAGGTTCCAATCGGGGTGATATTCGGGATACCTTCTGGACTCACACTGGCGATGGAGCAGTGCATACTGGCGCGCTGCGCCTGCGCAACCACTTGTCGTATTTGCCCCCAGGTTTGAGCATCCATATTCTTGTTCATTTTTATACTCATTTTATAGTTAAAACCAGCATAATAAAGACCAGAACTATTGTTATGCGTGAAAGCGCAACTGCATATTCATCATAAATTGGATTTAAAAATAGAACGAGAGGAAATCTGACGAGCACAGCTCAGAAAAGAGCGAGAAACTTCGCTCTTTTTTCATGTTTCAGCAGTAAAAGCAGAATAAAAGGACTTAAGCTCCGTATTCCACATAATCCCATAAATTCAGGCGGGCTTTAATTTCCTTGCGGATTTGCGGCAACATCGGTAATAAAGTGCCATCAATCCATAAGCTGAGGGCTTGGGCTGAGAGCGGTTGCTGTGCATCATCCACCAGTTGTGCACCTTTGACCATCACCAAGGTTTCCTGTTCAGCCGCAGTTTCTACACCCTTAAACAACACCTGCAATTCAAAACCGGTGTCCTGAATCAGCCATTCCAGTTCCAGCTGAATATTCTCATTCGATTGCAACACTACCTGACCTTCAAGCTGCTCCGAGTCGGACAGGCAATCATGTTCGACCCGCACTTTGGCCAGAAACCACTCTTGCTGGCCCAATTCATTCAGGGTTTTAGTCGGGCTGAGAATATCACTTAATTTAAATTGACGGCTTAAATCAAAAAATTGCATGAGGAGAGATCTAAAAAAGAAGAAAAATAAAGCGTGAATTTTAAAGTAATGTAGCAGAAGAGTAAAACCTTCTGGCGATAAATACGAAGTGAGAGATCACACAATCTCTCCGGGTATCGGGTTTGCTGCAAACCCATAGAGCAACTCGTATTCAATTATCTTGGTCAATGTATATTTACTGTAATGTGGATGTCATTACATCATCCACTCGATTGGGACATGGGTCATTAAATTCATCACAAAACGCTGGAAACTGGTGGTTTCCGGATCAACCTTGTGCTGAATCACTGAACCATCTTTTTGATAATCCAGCCAGATAATATGTCCTTTCTCATCCAACCTTAGTTCATAGGCAATTTGCGGCAGGTACTGATTCAATGAATCTGAAATTTCATCTTGAAGCTCATCAGATTCCAGCACCAGCCCGACTTCGGTATTTAAAAAAGCCGAGCGCGGATCAAAATTAAAAGAGCCAATAAATACCTTGCCATCAATATCAAAGAATTTGGCATGCAGGCTGGAAGCACTGCGGCCTTTGGCTGGAATCACGTTACCGGTAATAATTTCATACCAGGTGCGTTCTTCGCGCTGAATATAACGCTTGAACTCATACAGTCGAATGCCACTGGCCAATAGCTGCGGCCGGTATTGCTGATAGAAGGCATGCACAATCGGTACATCATTGGCCATATACGAGTTGGTCAAAACCCGGATATCAATGCCGTGTTCTGCCAAACGGCTCATATAATCTGTACCACGTTGGGTTGGAATAAAATAGGCAGACACCAGTTCCAGATGCTGATTGGGTGTGCCCATAATCTGAACCATCTGATGGTAAATCATCTCTTCATCTTTGGCTTTGCCCTGGATTTTTTCTGGCGGGTCGGCCACAAAATGCGCTTTGGCCCAATGATAGGAACGCTGTTTTAAATACTGCGCCACCTGTTGCTCGGCAAAACTGATCCGGCGTTGCACCTCCTGTTCATCCAGTTGCTGGCTGGCATATTTTTCCCGCAGCAAGGTCAAGCTATTACGATGGTATTTATTGCTGTTCTGGTCCATCAGCTGGACCAGATTAAAACTCAGTTCATGGTTCCAGAAAGCACGGAAATTATCGTTGGCTTTTTTGACCGCATTACCGGCAAAGAGAATATCTACATCGGTAAACTGAAAGTCATCACTGGCATCAAAATATTCCCGGCTGATATTGCGGCCACCGGTCACGGCAATCGCGCCATCGGCAATAATCAGTTTGTTGTGCATGCGGTGATTCACTGCCTGCATCCGGAAGGCATAATCCAGTGCCCGAAAATGACGGAATTTATAAGGATTAAACAGGCGAATTTTAAAGTTCGGATGATGGCTGAGTGCCAGCAAGGTATCGTCCAGTTGGGTGCCATTCTGGTCATCAATCAGTAACCGGACCTGTACCCCGCGGTCGGCGGCTTTGAGTAATTCGGCCAGCACTAAATGACCAATTTCGTCATCGGTCCAGATGTAATATTGCAGGTCTAAATGATGTTTGGCGTTATGAATTAAATATAAACGTGAAGCAATACTGATAAATCCGTCATACAGCGGTAAATAGGCGGTTTGTCCGCGTTGTAGTTGTGCCTGTGCCTCTGGTCGCGGCATCCAGTGTTCAAAATCTGGTTCAATTGGCGCATCCTGCGCAGCATAGTTCTGTTCAAGCGAATTACAACCGGTACATGCCAGAATCAGACAGCACAACCAGATCATGTTGTAATATTTTAATGGCATCATTTTTATGAAGTAGATTTTTACTGATTCATATAGATTATCATGATGTTATAGGTTGAATCTGTTGATAAAAAGCGGTTACTGTAAGACATCTGTTAAAGACGTATCAAAAGGATGATCAATTTCATGAAATCAAGAGCTGCGGTCGCATTTGGTCCGGGTCAACCCCTTGAAATTGTAGAAATAGACGTGGCTCCGCCAAAAGCTGGAGAAGTCTTGGTTAAAATTAGTCATACCGGTGTATGTCATACGGATGCCTTTACCTTGTCAGGTGATGATCCTGAAGGGGTGTTTCCAGCCGTGTTGGGTCATGAAGGCGCGGGTGTGGTGGTGGAAGTCGGTGAAGGTGTGACCAGCCTTAAACCGGGTGATCATGTGATTCCACTGTATACCGCGGAATGTGGTGAATGTCTGTTCTGTCAATCGGGTAAAACCAACCTGTGCGTGGCGGTGCGTGCTACCCAGGGTAAAGGTTTGATGCCAGATGGCACCACCCGTTTTTCATATAATGGTCAGCCCATTTATCATTACATGGGCTGCTCAACTTTCAGTGAATATACTGTGGTGGCCGAAGTGTCACTGGCCAAAATTAACCCGGAAGCCAACCATGAACAGGTGTGCTTGTTGGGCTGTGGTGTAACCACCGGTATTGGCGCGGTGCATAACACTGCCAAAGTGCAGGAAGGTGACAGCGTTGCCGTGTTTGGTTTAGGCGGGATTGGTCTGGCCGTGGTGCAAGGTGCGCGTCAGGCCAAAGCCGGCCGTATTATTGCAATTGATACCAACCCGGAAAAATTTGAACTGGCCAAACAGTTTGGTGCGACTGACTGCATTAACCCGAATGATTATGAGCGCCCAATTCAGGAAGTGATTGTTGAAATGACCGGTTGGGGTGTTGATCATTCCTTTGAATGTATCGGCAATGTCAACGTCATGCGTTCCGCGCTGGAATGTGCCCATCGTGGCTGGGGCCAATCGGTGATTATTGGTGTGGCTGGTGCCGGTAAAGAAATCTCGACCCGCCCATTCCAATTGGTGACGGGCCGTAAATGGATGGGCACTGCATTTGGTGGCGTTAAAGGCCGTTCACAATTACCAGGCATGGTCGAGCAGGCCATGAAAGGTGATATTCAGCTGGAGCCTTTTGTTACCCATACCATGCCGTTAGAACAGATTAATGAAGCATTTGACTTAATGCATGAAGGTAAATCAATTCGTAGTGTAATTCATTTCGAGTCGTAATGACCTTATCTAAAAAACACCGGGCTTAGACCCGGTGTTTTTTTGTATCTGCACTCACAGAAACCATCACAACTGATATCTTTTTTCTATCAAAACTGCCCAGTCTCGCTACAAAGTAGAACTAGGCTGCATGCTTAAAGTCAGGAATATGCACAGAAAATTGTATATTCTTAAGCCATTTTAATTACAAAAAGAATATACAAAAACTGGGTATTTTTATTTACCGTGGGTTAAAAATAATTTTTATAGCTCTTATAATACATATTTGTATAGAGGTGTGATCTTATTGGCACTATAACTTGGAAAATGCGATATGAGTCATATTAATCTGCTTGAGGTATTAAAAGACAAGTCCAAACAGGTCACGCCTAAACTTGAGAAATCTCCTTTTCAGAAAGACTTTATTCGCGCCATTGAAATGATGCCACAACTGATTTGGGTTAGTTCAGCCGGACATCATCTATATAATTCTAATTTTAAACAGTATCTTGCTTCAGATGAGCAAAGCCTGACTGCTCAAAGCTGGCTGAATGCCATTCACCCGGAAGATGCCGAGCATCTGTGTTTTTTATGGGAAAGTGCGCAAAAAAGTGGTCAGAGTTTTGAAAAAGAATGCCGGATTCGGGATCGCCAGCAGCGCTATCACTGGTTTTTGTTAATTGCCCGAAATTCGAAGCAGCTCGAGGGTTGTGACCAGTGGATGATCAGCTGTACCAATATTCATGACAGTGCGGTGAAATATCGGGAAACCAAAGATACCTTACGTGCCCACACCCATATGCTGGATGTCAGTGTTGACTGTATCAAGATTGTCAAACCGGATGGCTCACTGTCGCATATGAACCGTTCGGGTTGCCAGGCCTTGCTAGGCAAAGAGCGGGAAAAGAACTTCGGCATGAAATGGCTTGACCTGTTACCACCCGAAGCTCGTGAAAAAGGTCAGCAGGCCATTCGTGAGGCGATTAAAGGCAAAAATTCCCGTTTCCCGGGTATGAGCATTAATCAGGATGAAGTGAAATACTGGGACAATATGCTGACCCCAGTGCTGAACGAACACGGCGAAACCACCAGTATTTTATGTGTGTCGCGTGATGTGACCTTGCAAAAAATTGCCGAAGATAAATTAAGACTCAGCAGTGAAGTCGATGATCTGACCAAGCTGATTAACCGCCGAACTTTCCGGAAAAAAACCAAACAGGCAATTCAGGTCGCCAAAGAAACCCGCACATTGGTCGGGGTCATGCTGATTGACCTGGATCATTTTAAAAATATTAACGATACCCTGGGCCATCAGGCCGGCGATCATTTATTAAAAGTATTGTCCAAACGCTTTCAAAAATATATTTCAGAACAGGTCAGTATTGCGCGCCTGGGTGGTGATGAGTTTGCCGTGGTAGTGCATTCGGTTGAAAATGAACAGCAGCTGATTGAACTGGCCAAGAAGTTTGCCAAACTGCTGGATGCACCCATTACCTATAGCGGCCGGGTCATTAACTGCGGCATGAGCATTGGCTGTTCGATGTATCCCAAAGATGCCAGAGAAATTCCCGAACTGATGAAATGTGCCGATACCGCGCTGAATGACCTGAAAGCCGGTGGCCGAGGTGGCATCCGCATGTTTGATCATTCTATGCTGGCGGCGGTCCAGAGCAAGGCAGAGCAGTTGCAGACCGCACGCATGATTATTCGTGAACAGCGGATTGTACCGTTTTATCAGCCGAAAGTGTGTATTGAAACCGGTGAGCTGATTGGCTTTGAGGCTTTATTGCGCTGGCAGGATGAACAGCAGCGTTATCGTTATCCGAAAGAGCTGTTAGAAGCCTTTAGCGATTATGAACTGACCACAAAAATCAGCGAATTGATGCAGCAGGCGATTTTTAGTGATTTACAAAGCTGGATCAAACAGGGTCTACAGACGGTGCCGGTGTCAATTAATGCCTCGCCGGTGGAATTGATGCGCGATAACTACGCAGAAGTGCTGTTAAAACGGATGCAGCATTATCAGATTCCGGCACAATTAATTGAAATTGAAATTACCGAGCAATCACTGGCCGAGCGTGGCTCTGAATGTGTGATTCGTACCATCCATAAACTGAAACAGGCCGGTATTCGCATTTCGCTGGATGATTTTGGCACCGGACATTCCTCCTTAACCCATTTACGTGATTATCCGGTAGATAGCCTGAAAATTGACTGTGATTTCGTCAACTGCATCAATAGTGATAAATCAATTCAGGCCATTGTCGAAGCGATTATCAAGTTAGGGCCGGTTTTGTCCTTGGATATTATTGCCGAAGGCATTGAAACCAAGGAGCAGTTTGAAACCCTGAAACAGTTTGGCTGCCATTTTGGTCAGGGCTATTTATTTAGCAATGCTGTCAATCAGCTTGAAGCCAAGCAGATGTTAAAAGCCGCTTCATAATCTTCAAATTTCTACGATATAAAAATATAAAAACGGGCACATGGCCCGTTTTTATTTGCGAGGGAACAGAGGTTTAAGCAGTGAGAGCAGTATCACTATGCTGTAATACCTGTGCCATGGCATGTGCCACTGCATCGACATTGTTCTGGTTTAGTCCTGCCACACACATCCGGCCACTACGCACCAGATAAATACCAAACTCCTGCTTGAGCTGATCGACTTGGGCTGCACTCAAGCCAGTATAGCTGAACATGCCGCGCTGCCGGGTCAGATAGTCAAAAGATTGCCCCGGTAAGGCAAGTTCGAGCTGCTGTTTTAAACGCTCACGCATCTGTTGAATGCGCTCACGCATTTCGGTCAGTTCGTCCTGCCAGCTTTGGTACAGCGTCGGCGTGTGCAACACATGCTGAATCAGCATCGCGCCGGTAGTCGGCGGGCTGGAATAAATCCGGCGTACGGTGGCTTTCAGCTGGCCTAACACGCTTTGGGCGGTGGTGGCATCATCACAGACCGCACTTAAGCTGCCAACCCGTTCGCCATATAAAGAGAAAATTTTGGAAAATGAATGGCTGACCAGAAAATTCAGGCCGGCCCTGTCCATCGCCCGGATGGCATAAGCATCTGCGTGAAAATCTTCGGCGAAGCCCTGATAGGCCATATCCAAGAGCGGAATTAGCTGCTTCTGCGCCAGTAGCTCAATCAACTGATCCCACTGCGCTGGCAATAAGTCGGCACCGGTCGGGTTATGACAGCAGGGATGCAGCAGAACAATACTTTGCGCCGGCAGCTGTTGCAGGCAATCCAGCATGGCAGCAAAGTTCACCTGACCGCTATGCGGATCAAAATACGGATATTCATGACAGCGAATGCCGGCGCCCTGGAAAATCGCAATATGGTTATCCCAGGTCGGGCGGCTGACCCATAATTCAGAGGCCGGGAAATAGCGTTTTAAGAAATCTGCCGCCACTTTTATCGCGCCCGAACCACCCAGCGTTTGTAAGGTCACTACACGACCGGCCTGACAAGCCGGACTATCTTCGCCAAAAATTAGTGCTTGGACGGCGCTGTTATAAGCCGGCATACCTTGCATTGGCAGGTACAGTTTGACCTTCTGCTGCTCGGCATTTAGGTCCTGATAAGCCTGCTGGATGGCACGCAACTGCGGAACCTGCTGGGCCTCGTTATAATACAGCCCGATACTGAGATTAACTTTATGCGGACGCGGATCATGCTGGAATTCTTCCATCAGGGACAGAATCGGATCGCCGGCATAGGTATCGACATGTTGAAACATACAATCTTCCTGAATTAATAGCTTTTGGCTTTGATGAGCGCAGGATCGCGCGCCAGTTTTTTCTGTTTAAGGTAATAGGCCAGCGATAACAGGCCAATCCATACCGGCAGCAGACCGACTGCAATACGCATCGATGGGGTCTGGCTCATAATCACCAAGATACCGAGCATAAAGGCAATACACAGGTAATTGGTAAACGGATAGGCAATACTTGGGAACAGGGTTTGCTGTTGCTGCGCCAGCATCTGACGTTTAAATTTCAGATGGGTATAGGAAATCACCACCCAGTTAATCACAATGGCTGCCACCACCAGCATCATCAACAGGCTGAACGCCGTTTCCGGGAACAGGTAATTCAGCAGCACACAGAGCAGGGTGAAAAAGGCCGAAACCATCACCGCATTTACCGGAATACCGCGTGAATTGATTTTGCTTAAAAACTTCGGTGCATTGCCTTGTTCCGCAAGACCTAAAAGCATACGGCTGGTACAGTAGTTGGTACTGTTATAGACCGACACCGCAGCAGTCAAGATCACGAAATTCAATACTGTGGCAACGCCTTGACTGCCTAAGGAGTCAAACATCATCACGAACGGGCTGCCGCCTTGTGCCATCTGGTTCCATGGATATAAGGCCAGAATAATCAGCAGGGTTAAAATGTAGAATAATAAAACCCGGTATACGATCTGATTGACCGCTTTCGGTAAGGTCTTTTTCGGGTTGTCAGTTTCTGCTGCGGCAATACCGACCAGCTCAATACCGCCAAAGGCAAACATGATCATGGCCATTGCCATCACCAGGCCCATCACACCATTGGGGAAAAAGCCGCCAAGTTCCCATAAATTGCTTAAATGCGCCTGCGGACCGCCGTTACCGGACGCCAGCAGATAGCTACCAAACGCAATCATGGCCACAATCGCCAGCACTTTAATAATCGCCAGCCAGAATTCCATTTCGCCAAACAGTTTGACATGCAGCAGGTTAATCACATTAATAAAAATAAAGAAGCCCAGTGCTGAGACCCAGGTTGGAATCTCCGGCCACCAGTAATGGATATACAGGCCAATGGCACTCAGTTCGGCCATACACACCAGCACATTCAGTACCCAGTAATTCCAGCCCGACATAAAGCCGGCAAACTTGCCCCAGTATTTATAGGCAAAATGACTAAAAGAACCGCTGACCGGTTCTTCGACAATCATTTCACCCAGTTGACGCATCATTAAAAATGCAATCAGGCCGGCAATGGCATAACCCAGAATGACCGACGGGCCAGCCAGTTTAATGGTCTGGGAGATGCCGAGGAATAATCCGGTGCCAATTGAGCCACCGAGGGCAATGAGCTGAATATGCCGGTTGCTCAAACCCTTATGTAGTTTGCCATCATGTTGTTGCATCTTTTATCATCCATGTAAAATCGACATCACTGTGTTGTTGTTGTTTTGGCGCAGGTGATGTGATTGCTGAAATTTAAACATGCGTCGCCCCTGACACATGCCAAATCGCATGTGCAAGAGCGGCGTTGTCGGGATTTAGAACACCTGAAAATCAGGCAGAGACGTCAAGCACGCCACGTTTAATCTGGTCGCGCTCAATCGATTCGAACAGGGCTTTGAAGTTTCCTTCGCCAAAGCCATCATCTGCTTTACGTTGAATAAATTCGAAGAACACCGGGCCAATCATATTTTCCGAGAAAATCTGTAGCAGCAGGCGCTTTTCACCATCTTTGGTATTGCCATCCAGTAAAATGCCACGCTGTTGCAGCTCTGCAGTCGGTTCGCCATGTTCCGGTAAACGTTCTGCCAGCATTTCATAATAGGTTGCCGGTGGTGGGGTCATAAACTTGGCACCCATGGCTTTGAGCTTGTCCCAGGTCGCCAGTAAGTCATCGGTTGAGAAGGCAATATGCTGAATGCCTTCGCCGTTAAATTCTGACAGGAACTCGGCAATTTGTCCGTTGCCTTTGTCCGAGTCTTCATTCAGTGGAATACGGATTTTGCCATCTGGTGCAGTCAGCGCTTTTGAGGTCAAACCAGTGTATTCACCTTTAATATCGAAGTAGCGGATTTCCTGGAAATTAAAGATTTTTTCATAGAAATTGGCCCAGTACTGCATCCGGCCTTTGTAGACATTATGGGTTAAATGGTCAATTTCTTTTAAACCAGTACCCACCGGGCGCGGATCAACACCTTCAAAGAACTCGAAATCCTGCTGATAAATATCGCAGTCGACCAGAAAGATTGGTGAGCCACCAATGCCTTTAATCGCTGGAATATTCAGTTCCATAGGACCAATCACGTTTTTGATTGGTTCGGCACCGAGTTCGAGCGCTTTCTGATAGGCACGGGTTGCATTTTTGGTCTTAAAGCCCATGGCACAGGCCGATGGACCATGTTCATTAAAGAAATACGATGCATAGGATTCTGGCTGATAGTTCAGAATGATATTGATGTCGCCCTGACACCATAAGTAGACATTTTTGGATTTGTGCTTAGCCACTTGGGTAAAACCGAGCGTTTGAAAAACTGAATCCAGAGCGCCATTTTCCGAGACAAACTCAATAAATTCAAATCCGCATAGCTCTAAAGGGTTAGCTAAGTTGTGCATGTTCCATCCTCATGTATGGTGAGCAATCCAATTGCTTCACTTGTTGTTTTTGCAGGAATTTCCTGAAATCAGGGAGTTCCAGATGAAAATATCTTAGCAAGAGTTAATCTTTGTTCAATACGTAATATGATTACGCATTTCGTAACTTATAACTCAAATCAGGCTTAATGATAAATTAAAGTAATGATATTTATAAAATATTGTTTTGTGTTTTATTGGTGAATAGGAAGAAATATAATTGTAACTTTTTGTAAATTATGGTGGGTGGGCTATGATTTTTAATGAATTAGTTAATGATTTTAAAAGGTTTTTAATGGTGGTGTTTTGACTGTAAATATCCAATAGAAGGTAATTTTAATGCGGATAATTTTTTATCCAAAAGTAATTTGAGTCTTTCGACGTGATTTAACCCGGAAGATAGGAGATCAATTGGAGGAAAGCTGTGTTTTGCTAAATGTGAAAGGAAATCCGGAAGAATGCTAAAAAACATCCAGAAAACTATTGTCAAAGCTGGAAATAGCGCGTATTTTATTTTTCAGACACATACTTTTTTGAAGAAATAAAGATGTTAAAGCAACCTGTAATCTCAAACGCATACTATTACTTCTGGCAGTTTAGATAATTGCCTGAACGCGTTCGGGCAAAATAAGGTTGCCCACCAGTTGATACCTGATCGGCAACCCTGATCAGGTTTTTTTATATCTTGAATTTAATCAATCTTTTGGAGATTCTCATGCGTACATTTAACTATTCATACTTTAGCAACTTTTATTGGTTTTACTTTAGTCAAGCTATGACCAACCTGACCTGTATTAGACCCATATCGCTCAAATAAAAGTTCGGACTGTCAAACCACAGTCCAAAGGAAGAATCAATGAACGCTTTAAATACTGCATTACAACAATCCTCAGCCAAAGAAACAATTTTAAGCTTACCTTATCAGCTCAAGGCGCAATTGCCGCTTTCTGGCGCGTTGGCACAGCAAATTGCCGAGCAGCGTCAAACCATTCAGAATATTCTTAACGGTACCGATTCACGTTTGCTGGTGATTACCGGCCCATGCTCCATCCATGATCCTGCGGCAGCACTGGAATACGCACAAAAATTACAACAACTGCAAAGCCAGGTGGCAGACCAGATTTTCCTGGTAATGCGCGCCTATATCGAAAAACCGCGCACCACGGTTGGCTGGAAAGGCTTCTTATACGATCCAGAATTAAACGGTTCATCCAATATGCAATTGGGACTGGAAAAGTCACGTGAACTGTACTTACAAATTATTGAAATGGGGCTGCCTATTGCCTCGGAAATTCTAAGCCCGATGGCAACGGCCTACTTTGACGATTTACTGGCCTGGGGTGCGATTGGCGCGCGTACCAGTGAATCTCAGATTCACCGTGAAATTTCTAGCCACATGCCGTACAGCATTGGCTTCAAAAATGGTACCGATGGTTCGGTACAAATTGCTTTAGACGCAATTCAATCGGCTTCACATCCGCATCAGTTCTTAGGCATGAGCCAGCAAGGTTTACCGTGTATTTTAGAATCACAGGGCAACCCGAAAGCACATCTGATTTTACGTGGCGCCAATATTGGCCCGAACTACCAGCTGGCTGAAATTGAAAAAATCAAAGCCAAAGTCAAAGGCGAGATGCCAGCGCTGGTGATTGATTGCAGTCATGGCAACAGCAGTAAAAATCCGTTATTACAACCAGAGGTGTTAAAAACCATTGTGGCAGAGCGTGCACAGACTCAGGTTCGCGGTGTCATGCTGGAAAGTCATCTGGTCGATGGACAACAGAAAATCTCGGATCAGATGACCTATGGCCAGTCCGTGACCGATGGCTGTTTAGGCTGGAACAAGACTGAACAGTTATTGTTTCAGGTCGCACAAGAACTGGTCTTACGACCGTTAAAACGTAGTGCTTAAACTGCAATTGTATTGAATGAATAGCCCCTGAACCTCAGGGGCTTATTTTTTATCAGCACCTTAAAATTAAAATAGAAAAGTTTGATGAAATTGGCAGATTATCTTGAATTTTTTGAATAAGTTGAAATTTTTATTGATTGTGAAATCAGGATGATTGATGCAATATCGACAACATGCTCAGCGCTGCCAATCGGTTGAATACCGGCGCGTTGGGGCCAAAAATGATGACAGAACAGATAGTGAATAATTGATGATGTACAGTGCAGAATTACTCGAAGATGCGCGTAAGTTTATGTTTCATATGCTCAGCAAAGTGGTTGAATTTGGGGGATCAGATTTATTTATTACCGCGGATTTTCCACCGAGCATTAAACATCAGGGCATGATGAAAGCGCTGGGACAACAGGCGCTGACCGCAGAAAAAACCAAGCTGTTTGCCTACAGCCTCATGAATGAAAAACAGCGTAGCGAGTTTGAAACTGATCTGGAATGCAACTTTGCCATTAGTGTGCCGGAGGTATCGCGTTTTCGGGTCAATGTGTTTCAACAGCAGCTGCATGTCGGGATGGTGATTCGAACCATTAGCGCGGAAATTCCAAACTTTAGCCAGCTGAAACTGCCGGAATCACTGAAGCATATTATTATGGAAAAGCGCGGTCTGGTGCTGGTGGTGGGGGGAACCGGTTCAGGTAAATCGACCTCTTTGGCGGCGATGATTGATCATCGTAATGAAAATTCAGCCGGGCATATTATTACCGTGGAAGACCCGGTGGAATATGTGCACAAGCATAAAAAGTCGATGATTACCCATCGTGAAGTCGGGGTCGACAGCCATTCCTGGCACAATGCGCTGAAAAATACCTTACGTCAGGCACCGGATGTGATTTTAATTGGCGAGATCCGCGACACCGAAACCATGGAACATGCGATTGCCTTTGCTGAAACCGGGCATTTATGTTTGGGCACCTTGCATGCCAATAACGCCAACCAGACGCTGGACCGGATTATCAACTTTTTCCCGGAAGAGCGCCGTAACCAGTTGCTGATGGATCTGTCGTCCAATATGAAGGCCATTATTTCCCAGCGTCTGGTGCGTACCGAAGATGGTAAAGGCCGCCGTGCGGCAGTCGAGATTATGCTGAATACGCCGCTGATTTCTGAACTGATTTTAAAAGGCCAGTTCCATGAGTTAAAGTCGATTATGGGCAAATCGCGTGAACTGGGCATGCAGACGTTTGATCAGGCTCTATTTGATTTGTATAACGAAGGCGCGATTTCCTATGAAGAAGCAATTCGTAATGCCGATTCGATGAATGAATTGCGCTTACAGATTAAATTGAAAAGTAACCGGCCAAGCGAAGCTTCGGCAGCTATGAGCTTTAGCATGCTGGAAGAGCCAAAACCGGAAGATGAAGATACGGAATCTGCTCCTCAACAGAGTGCTTAAGCTGCAATTTATCTAGCATCACTTAAAAAATAAAACGCCCAATTGGGGCGTTTTTTAATTTAGGCCGTGGCTGGGTGATTAACCACAAACTTATAAAAGAGCAGACTCGACAACACCACCCCGGCACAGACCAGATAGGTGATGCTATAGCCTTGCCAGCTAATCAGTAAGCCGACCAGTAGCGAACCGAGGGCAATCCCAATATCGTAGCAGGTGAAGAAAGTTGAGGTGGCATGGCCAATCCGCGATTTAGGCGCGCGCTGAATCGCCAAGGTTTGTAAACATGGTTGCAAGGTGCCGAATCCCATCCCAATAAAGATCGCAGAGACCATAAAACTGACCACACCCTGCATCTGGCTGAGCAATGCCAGACCTGCGGCAAACATTAAGATTGAAGGATAAATCACATAGCGCGGACCATAACGGTCATAAATTTTCCCGGTAATCGGGCGCAGGCTCATCATGGAAATGGCGAACACAATAAAGAACATACTGGCATAACTGAGCAGGTCTTTTTCTTCGGCATAGGTGGAAATAAAAGACATGATACTGGCATAGGAAAAGGCCACCAGCATCGCCATCACTGAAACTGTTAAAGCCTTTTTCTCCATAAAGTCATGCAGCGATAGCTTACGGCGAACAGTTGCAGCAGTATCGGTTTTTTCTGGCTCACGCAGCGGGATCATAAAACAGAAGGCAAAGCCCAGGCTGATAATCACCGCCAATACAGTCGCAATAATGCTATAGGACCAAGTCTGGATTAAGGAAATGCCCAGCAAAGGTCCGAGGACAATCCCTAAATTCACCGACATAACAAAATAACCCATGCCTTCACCTTTACGCTGCTCCGGAATAAAGTCATTGGCAATTGGTACGGTAACGGTGGTTAAAATACTGAACCAGATACCATGAATAAAACGGATGATCAGCAGCAGGGTCAGGTTGTCAGCAAAAATATAGGCAAAAGACAGCAGGCAGAACATGCTTTCGGACAGGAACAAGGTCTTTTTACGGCCCAGCTTTTCAATAATCAACCCGCTAAATGGCCGAACCAGAATAGAAGATACCATAAACAGGGTCATGGCCAGACCGGCCTGTGCCAGTGAACCGTTCAGCTCATTCAGGATATAAATTGGCAAAATGGTGGTCTGGGCAAAATAGAAAATAAACAGAAACAGGTTATTGGAAAAACACAGAAGAAAAGGTTTGTTCCATAAAGGCTGTGACGCGGTATTTGACATATTAAACCTTTGTGCTGGGATCAATAGGGCGTTTGTTGTTGTGCTGATCTGCCGCTATTGATATATGGGAGAGACAAGGCCCATCTTAAATTATTTTATGGTAAAAATATAGTATTGCTATAATCTATGTTTATTTTAATGGTATTTATTAAATTTTATTAATTAAATTATCTTAATATGATATTTATTGCACTTAATTTGGCTTTTAAGCTAAAAAAATCAGCCCGTAGGCTGATCTTCTTGCAAGATTATTTTTTATAAACCGGTTTCATATTCGCTGCTTGAAAGCAGTTTTTCGACATCGGCCAGGTTGTCTGGCTTGATTTTATAAATCCAGCCTTTGCCATACGGCTCATCATTCACAAAATCCGGGTCATCTTCCAGCGCCGGGTTAATTTCAACCACTGTGCCGGATACTGGCGCGTGAATGTCAGACGCAGTTTTCACAGATTCCACCACGCCGGCCTGTTCACCCGCGGTCACTTGCTGGCCCACTTCAGGTGCTTCGACATAGACCAGATCGCCCAGTGCATCTTGAGCATGATCAGAAATACCTGTAACAACAAGATCACCTTCAATGCGTACCCATTCGTGTGTACGTGCATATTTCAGTTCTGAAGGGTGATTCATGATGACTCCTTAACTATTTAAATCATTTTTGGCATGTTTATACATGCTTTTGCAGAAAAACAAAAGTTTTATAAATACGGATCTTTACGCCAGTTGCTTGGACTGCGGCCACTCCAGCGCTTAAAGGCGCGGCTAAAATTGGCGACATCGCTATAGCCCAGTTCATCGGCAATCTGTTCCAGGGTGTAATCGGTACGTGACAGCAGCGAGGTGGCATGCCGGTAACGGACTTCATCAACCAGGGTAGAAAAAGAGGTACCTTCGGCTGCCAGCTGGCGTTTCAGGGTGCGATCTGACATATGCAGCTGGTCGGCGACATGCTCGATACTTAAATAATGCTGTTCGGAATTGGTCAGAATATCGCGCACGCGCATCGACAGGCGGCGCCGTTCGCCCAAGGCAGAAAGTTCGGCTTCGCACTGGTTAATGGCAATCTGGCTGGCAATCGGATCGGCATGAATCATTTTCAGCCCCAAATACTGCTTGTCAAAACTTAAGATCAGATAGGGCTGGTCAAAACGGAAACTATGATTCGGGAATTTGGCTGCATATTTTTCAAAGCCCAGCGGTTCCGGGAAATCAAAATCGACTTCACCAGAAAGATGCTCCATGCCGGTAATGGCTTTGGCCATGGTGATCATGCCAATAATCAGTGCAATCGCAATTTCGGTTCTGAGCGGTTCCAGATCAATTTCACCTTGCAGCTGCAGGGTGGCTTTTTCACCAAAGGTAGAGAAAAACAGCTGTAAAAAGGGCATCCGCAGCTGAATAAAGCGGTTGGCCAGCATTAAAGCATCACTAATATCATTGGCAGTCATAATCGCATAGCCGATAAAGCCATGAATCGAGATGCGCATTTGCGTGCCTAAATGATAGCCCAGCGTCGATTCACCGGTGAGATACAGCGCATGTTTGACCATGTCATTGGCCATGCTGGTCGGAATCCGAAAGTCAGGATCGGCCAGTTGTTCAGTGGTCAGATGGAAGGGAGCAAAAAAGGTTTCAGCGTTATATCCCCAACGGGAAACAACATCCAGAATAAGTAAGCCATAAACACCAGGAACACCCTGATCCTGACGCGGTAAAAGTGTTTTCATGCACGGTCCATTGCACTAATGAGTATTATTTTTTAAATTTGCTTGCCTATATTGGCATGAAAAAAACCGGAAAACTAGAAAAATTGTTTGACAAAATGACTGCTTAGGCCACCTGTGCATGCCGCCGGAACACCACAATTTTGGTGGTCGAAATCAGTAAAACTTCACCATGCTGGTTTAAGGCCTGTGTCACATAACTGACCAGACCACGGTCCAGCTTGGTTTTGGATGGACTGATGGCGGTAATTTCAACATCAACATGAATCAGGTCACCCGGACGGGTCGGACGCGGCCAGCGCAGACTGGATTCTGAACCAATCAGGCCATGTGCAACCGGAAAACATTCAGTCCACAAACGCATGGTTACCGCGGCAGTATGCCAGCCACTGGCGGCAATGCCTTGAAATACCGGATGCTGCGCGGCTTGCTGCACATCGGTATGGAAAATTTGTGGGTCATACAGGTGGGCAAACTGCTGAATTTCTTCTAAAGTCATTTCGTAGTCACGACTGACAAAGTGATCACCCACCTTCAAATCTTCCAGATACAACATATCAGGTTCCTTGTTTTTGCTTTAATTGTTGTTGCTCAATCAGAAAGCCACCAGTTTGGCGTTGCCACAGCTGCGCGTAAATTCCGTTCAGTGCCACCAGTTCATCATGCGTGCCTTGTTCGGCAATCTGACCCTGATCCAGCACAATCAGGCGATCCATCTGCGCAATGGTCGATAAACGGTGAGCAATGGCAATAACGGTTTTACCTTGCATCAGTTCATCCAGACTGGACTGAATTGCGGCTTCAACTTCAGAATCCAGCGCGCTGGTGGCTTCATCCAGAATTAAAATGGGCGCATCTTTTAAGAATACCCGGGCAATCGCAATCCGCTGACGTTGTCCGCCCGACAGTTTCACGCCGCGTTCACCCACATAGGCTTCATAACCGCGTTTGCCACGTAAATCGGTCAGCTGCGGAATAAATTCTTCAGCCTTGGCTTTGGCCACTGCAGCATACATTTCTTCATCGCTGGCATCAGGGCGACCATATTTAATATTTTCAGCTACGGTACGATGCAGCAGCGACGTGTCCTGAGTCACCAGCGCGATATTTTTACGCAGGCTGTCCTGGGTGACATCGACAATATCCTGACCATCAATCAGAATCCGGCCCTGATTAATCTGATAAAAATGCAGTAACAGCTGGATGAGGGTCGATTTCCCAGCACCGGAACGTCCGACAATCCCGATTTTTTCACCCGGACGGATGGTCAGGTTAAACTGCTCAATTACGTTTTTGTCATTATAGGCAAAGCTGACATTTTCAAATTTGATTTCACCTTGCGCGACATTCAAGGTTTTGGCATCCGGTTTATCTTCAATTGTGATCGGGCGGCCGAGGGTTTTCATCCCGTCTTGAATGGTACCGACATTTTCAAACAGCGCCGAGGTTTGCCACATCATAAATTCAGCAATGCTGTTCAGCTTGAGAATCATGGCGGTGGTGGCGGCAATAATGCCGAGTTCTGCCTGGCCATTCATCCATAACCACAGCGCCGTACCCAGCACACCGACATACAGCACAACCGTCAGCAGGTTAATGCTGATTTCATACTGTGCGCCCAAGCGCATCTGTTTATAGACCGTGACCATAAATTCCTGCATGGATTCTTTGGCATACTGGCTTTCGCGGCCGGCATGGGCAAACAGTTTCACGGTCTGGATGTTGGTATAGGCATCGGTCACGCGGCCGGTCATGACGGCGCGGGCATCAGCCTGGCTATTGGAGATTCTGCTTAAACGTGGAATAAAATAACTGGCTGCGGCAATAAACAGGCCCAGCCATACCAGCAACGGGATAATCAGCATAGGTGAAATGGCGCCTAACACCACGCTGATGGTAATAAAGTAAATCACCACATAGGCCAGCATATCGCCCAGAATAATCCAGAATTCTCGTACCGCCAGCGCTGTTTGCATGACTTTGGCCGATAGCCGCCCGGCAAAATCATTATGGAAAAAATCCAGACTTTGACGCAGCAGTAAGTTGTGAAAACGCCAGCGCAGGCGCATCGGGAAATTACTATATAAAATCTGATGTTTGATAATGGATTGCAAACTAGCAAAGAAAATATTGGCCAGCAGGATAAAAGTCAGAATAGTCAGATTGGTTTGATGTTCGGCCAGAAAGGTATCTGGCTGACTTTGACTGAGCCAGTTCACCAGCTCGCCAATTTTGGCATAGAGCAGGGCTTCAAAACTTGCCGCACCTGCGGTACACAGCACCAATAGCAATAAGTACGGACGAACACCGCGCGCGGCCTGCCAGACAAAAGGAAAAAAACGGGTAGGTAGTGGTTTATTTAAACCTTTGGTGGGGTATGGATTAACCAGGCTCTCGAACCACTTAAACATACACAATGTCCTTTTGAGCAAGCAGATTGATGATCATCATTGGTATCGGCCATGCGGCTTGAACAGACGAAGAGTGTGTTTTATTCAAAGCCGGTTCCAAGCACTATTGATCACGATTAACGCTTGCGAGATAAACAACAGATTTATTGCCAAGAATACCCAGTTTAAAAGAAAAGTAAAACTTTTCAGGGCGGTGCTGCTTTAAAATCAGGCAGATAAATAAGGCTTTGCAGTTGAAAGAAACCTCATATTTTTTGCGAGCTTCGATCAGAAAATATCTGCCTGAAACTTACAGAATTTCAATCTCGACTACATCAATATCGGTTGGTTTATAACGGTGTGTATCCACTTCACCGACCACCCGGACTTTTTTACCCGGATTCAGCAATTGCGCCGGTGTCGCCAGATCATGATCAATTTCGACATGGATGATGCCGGTCTGATCCTGAAGCTGGTACATTTCATCTTTAATATGTTTATGAATAGTGCCATACACCGTAACTGGTGTTTCATCTGCGGCTTTCAGTGCCTGCGCAGTGGTCATAATATTTTTTGCTGCTTGCGCAATAATTTTCTGGTCATCATCCGCAAAGGCAGGAGCTGAAAGTGCAAGCAGAACACTGGCGAAGATTAACGGTATTTTAATTTTCATGCAGGATGTACCTCTTTCTTTTATAAGCTTAATTTCAGTATACGTAAAAACAGCGTGCTGCAATGCTGTGTCATTGTAAACATCAGCGGGCAGTGTTTAGGTAAGAAAGAACAGGGAAATGAGTCTGATACATTCGAAAGGGAAGATGAAAAAGAAAACCCACCAAGCGGTGGGTTCTCATGTGTTTAGTTTCAGTCTAAAAACTTAAGATGCTTTAAACGACTCTTTAAAATCGGTTCCAGATGGCGCCTGATACACTTGTAAACCAAACTCCGGAATAATTGCCAGTAAATGATCCATAATATCTGACTGGATATTTTCATACTCTTTCCACACTGTGGTATTGGTAAAGGCATAAATCTCCAGTGGTAAGCCTTCGCTGGTCGGTTGTAGCTGACGCACCATCAGGGACTGGTTTTTACTAATGCCCGGATGCTGCTGAAGATAAAACTCGACATAAGCACGGAACGTTCCCAGATTGGTCAGACGACGATGGTTGTACTGGGCATGGTTGTTCAGTTGTTGGTTAAATTTCTCCAGTTCTTCCGCTTTGGTATTTAAATACTGATCCAGCAAAATAAATTCTTTCAGCTTGGCCTGTTCCTCAGCGCTCATGAAATGCACGCTGCTCTGATCAATATGAATCGAGCGTTTAATCCGGCGTGCACCGGCTTCCTGCATACCGCGCCAGTTTTTAAAGGTGTCAGTAATTAATTTGTTGGTCGGAATGGTGGTAATGGTCTTGTCAAAGTTCTGTACTGTGACGGTATGTAATGACATATCAATGACATCACCATCGGCATTTAAAGATGGCATTTCAATCCAGTCCCCTAAACGCACCATGTCATAAGAGGCAATCTGTACCGAAGCCACCAGCGATAAAATCGTATTCTGGAACACCAACATTAGCACCGCAGCCATGGCACCAAAACCGGCCAGCAAGGTGAATACATCTTTTTTCAAGAAAGTGCCCAGAATCATCAGACCGCAGACAATAAAGATAATCAGCTTGACCAGCTGCAAATAGCCCTTAATCGGTTTATTGCGTGACTTGGGATTGCGCTGGTAAATCAGGTTAAAGATATTCAGCAATTCGCCAATGGCCAGGGCAATGGTCAGGAAGATAAAAGCCTGCGCACCCATCTGTACAAAGGTGATGGCTTTATCGGAAAAATGTGGAACGGTGGTAATCCCGTTCATGATTACAATCGCCGGCACAATATTGGCAATACGGCGGATGACGCTGTGTTCGGCAATAATTTCGTTGTGGGCAAAAGAAAGTTTGGAAATAAGCTTGCGAATGCCGCGTACCACCACCTGCTTGGCAATAAAATTGGCAATAATCGCCAATAAAATCACAATACTGAGAGATGACAGCATTTCTAGCCATGGGTATTGATCTATCCAGTCTTGCAGATTCTGGATGACGTCAAACTGTTCCAAGTGATCCTCGCTTAATTCATTTTAAAAATGTGATAGAGTTTAAAGGTTTATGTTTAAATTTATAACCTCTAATAAAATTTTTATACATATCCTGTGCATCTGCTTACGTTTAATCGGCTCTGAATCACATGAAACGGCCCATAAAAAAACCGGCCCAAGCCGGTTTTCTTTGTAGTGCTTACCACATCAGGTCATCAGGAATGACATAAGCAGCATACGGATCCTCTTCATCGGTGGTATCCGCGTTGCTTTGTGAATTATTCACCAGAATAAAGCCTTCCATTTTCTGGTTAATACGCTCTGCCAACGCTTTTGGCAAGAAGGCATAACCGTCATTTTCCTTGGCAATCACCAGACTGCCGGCCACCAGTGCATTATAAATCTGCTGGTTGATGTAGACTTTTTTAATGGTGCCATCAATAAACTGATACACGCTGTCGCCATCGGTGTCGCGGATTTTATGCTGGTTGATCATTTGCATGATGGCGGCTTTTAGCTCTTTTTCCTGCAAGGCGGCTTTTTTCTCTTGTTCCAGCGCCTGATCACGGGCCATTTTCTGCTGTTTGTCCTGCTCGATTTTGGCTTTGACTTCAGCATCTTTACTCACACCTGTGCGCTGCTCATGTACTACCTGTTTAGACAGTTTTTTAGCCTTTTTATTATCGACTAAACCTGCTTTGAGTAACTGTGCCTGTAATGCATTTTTGACCATGAGAAAATGTCCGAACTATTTCTGAAAATGTCGATAACGAAAATAAATCACCCAGTACACCAGACTTAAGCTAAAGCTTAAAGCCACCGGCACCAGGAAAGAGTTTAATTGTAATAAAGGATAAACCGCTGTCGCAACCAGACCGCCAATAAAGAAGCCAATTAAAATCAGCAGGTGCAAAATCACCCGGCGTTTGCCAACATGCAGGCCACGCACGCGATAGCCCAAGGCCAGACCCAAATCGGTCAATACCCCGGATAAATGCGTGGTCCGGATGATGGTGCCTTTGTAATAGCTGATCATGGCGTTTTGAACGCCCATCGCTACACAGGCCCAGAGCAATGCATAACGCGGGAAATACGGCAGTAAAATCCAGCACAGCAGAATAAAAATAGCCACTAAACTCAGCGGCAGCCCATAACGGCGTCCGAGGAGAAAGTGGCTATTTCCCAAGATAAGTCCACTATAAAATGAACCAATCACATAACAGACAACGACCAGAAACAGATAAATTACCTGTGACCATTGCCAGTCCAAAAGTGCCATTGCCAGCATGCTGACATTACCGGTCATGTGGGAAACGGACTGGTGCAACACAGTCACCAGTCCTAGAACATTAATGATTCCGGCATTAACAGAAAGAAAAAATGCACCCAGCTGAACCCAGAGCGGTAATTTTTGAAATGGCATAATTCATTGATTAATCAACAGACGTAGTGCATATATTAACGCAAACTACGATCAACTGCGGCAGTAAATAATACATCGGTAGATGAGTTCAGTGCAGTTTCAGTTGAATCCTGCAACACGCTAATCACCATACCAATGGCCACCACTTGCATGGCGATGTCCGATGAAATTCCGAACAGGCCACATGCCACCGGAATCAGCAGCAATGAACCACCGGCCACACCTGATGCACCACAAGCCGAAACTGTTGCGACCACGGATAAAATCAGCATGGTGCTAAAGTCAACCTGAATGCCTAAAGTATTTACCGCCGCCAGTGACAGCACAGTAATGGTTACAGAAGCACCAGCCATGTTAATCGCAGCACCCAATGGAATGGCGACACTGGCAGTCGATTCCTGTACGCCTAAACGTTTGGCCAAATCCAGGTTCACCGGAATGTTAGCGGCAGAGCTGCGGGTAAAGAAGGCGGTAATGCCACTTTCACGTAAACATTTGAATACCAGTGGATATGGATTGGAACGAGTGACAAAGCCCACCATCATCGGGTTAATCACCAGCGCCACGAAAATCATGGTACCAATCAGCACAGTTAATAATTGCGTATAGCTAACCAAGGTACTCATACCAGATTCGGCAAAAGTCACCGCCACCAGACCGAAAATACCAAACGGCGCAAAGTTAATCACCAGACGGATCACTTTATTCACAGCATCTGCAGCATCGGTCAGGAAGGCTTTGGTATTGTCTGTTGCATGACGGAAGGCCACACCTAAAGCCACAGCCCAGGCCAGAATACCAATAAAGTTGGCTTCACTAATTGCTGTTACCGGGTTAGCCACAAAACTTAATAGCAGATTCTTTAAAATCTCAGCCAGACTGCCCGGTGGTTGCATGTCGGTATTGGCCGGAATATCCAGGAACAGCGTGCTTGGGAACAGGCTGCTGGCAATTACTGCAGCCAGGGCAGCCAGGAACATACCTGCGGCATACATCAGCATAATCGGGCGGATATGCGCACTATGGCCAACTTTGAAATTGGCAATAGAGGATAACACCAGGACAAACACCAGAATCGGTGCCACGGATTTAAGCGCTTTAATGAATAAATCGCCGAGCAGGCTTAAGTAGGGCGCAAATTGTGGAAAAGCCACCGCAACTATCACACCTAAAATGATAGCGATCAGAATTCGAGTGACTAAGCTCAAGCGCAGATATGCTGAGAACATAGGAAGGCCTTGTCTGAATTACGGACAATATAGGGAAAAATTAGCGATGTATTTTATACCGAAAATTTAAATAGCTTACAAAAAAAATTCATATAAAAATCAAATGGCTGTTTTTAAATAGAATATTCGAAAAATTAAGCCATTCAAAAGTCATGATTTTTTCATATTTTTATGCTTATGCCTGCTTTTTAGGGCGAATAATTGCCTGAAAAGCAGACAGGATCGGCATTTTAGGTGATGTCCGGACTCAGCTCGCGAATGGCCTGATAATGGGTCAGGAAAATTTTACCGCTTAAATGATTCAGTAATTTAGAGCGTTGCAGTTTGTCCATGACCGGGCCTTTAACTTCGGAAAAATGCAGCTGGATATTCAGTTTTCTCAGTTCATTGTCCAGATCTTCCAGCATTTCCAGCGCACTTAAATCAATGGCACTAATACTGGAACCGTTAATTACCACATGCTCCAGTTCCGGTTTCTGGCTGACTGCATTAATCAGGAAACCTTTTAAGGTATTGGAGTTTAAAAAGGTCAGGTCTTCATCAATCCGGATCGACAGCACTTTGGCCGAGGTGATGACCTGATGACGCTGGATATTACGGAAATGCTGGGTGCCTTCGACCAGTCCAATTTCGGCAATATGCGGCCGGCTAATACGCCACAGCAGCAGAATAAAGGTTGAAACAATCCCGATAATCAGCCCGGTAGAAATATCAATAAATAACACGCCGAAGAAGGTAATCCACATCGCCAGACCATCAGCCTTGGAATAACGCCAAGTGTCGATAAACGGTTTTAGCTCGACCAGTTTCCAGATTGACACAATAATGGTTGCCGCCAGTACAGTCAGTGGCAGATCACGGAAAAAACCGGTGAAATACAGACTGACCAGCACAATAAACAAAGATGATAGCACGCCAGCCATAGAGGTTTTGGCGCCAGCATCGGCATTGACCACGGTACGTGATAGGCTGCCGGTCACCGGAAAGGCTGAACTGAGGCCGGCCCCAATATTGGCTGCACCCAAGGCAATGAGTTCCTGATTGCTATTCAGCTGGCTACGTTGCTGCAAGGCGGTGGCCTGGGCAATGGATAATGACTCCACAAAGCTGATCATGGCAATCATCGCGGCGCCGGGTAACAGTTGCAGTACCAGCTCCAGATTCCAGAACGGCATCGACAGCGCCGGGAAACCGGAAGGAATTTCACCGACAGTTTTAATGCCGACCTGTTGCAGATTGAAGAAATAGACCAGGGCAATGGAGACCACCACCAGCACCAGCGGTAAAGATTTAATAATAAATCCGCTGGCCCCGAGGCGCTGTTTGACTGCTTCCAGATTAAAAAACTTCGGCATGAAGACCAAAAACAGAATGGATGCGATACCAAAGATCAGGCTTTCCCAATGCATCAGGCCGATATATTCAAAGATACTCAGCACAAATTCCGGAATATTGTTGGCTTGTAGCGGCACATTAAACAGAAACTTTAACTGGCCCAGTGCAATCAGCAGTGCCGAAGCAATAATAAAGCTTTTAATAACTGGATGGCTGATGAGCTGGATCAGGAAGCCAAAACGCAGCATACCGAGCAGCAGGGAAATGACCCCAACCATCAGCGCCAGCAGACAGGCAGCCTGAATATACACCGGAGAGCCGACTTCAAATAAAGGATTTAAAGTGGCAAAGGTCATCATGGAGATGATGGCCACCGGGCCAATCGAAAGCGTAGGACTGCTGCCGAAAAAAGCATAGATGATCATCGGCAGTACACTGGCATACAGTCCCATTACCGGTGGAAGACCGGCCAGCATGGCATAGGCCATACCTTGCGGCACCAGCATCGCAATGACAATTAGCGAGGCCAGCAGGTCAGATTTCAGGGTCACGGTATTATAATGTTTTAACCATTGCCAGGCGGGTAAGCGATTGAGCAGGCGTGACTTAAAATCTGACATATAAAAATCTAAATCATAAATTTAGATATATTATGCATAAAAAATGCTAAGAAATCTGCCTATGCAAAATTTATTAAAGTGGTGTAGCAGGACAATACAGTCGATAGAGCGTGCTGAGAACTTCAACCAGTTTCGGATCTTTAATAGTGTAATAAATCTGTTTACCGTCTCGGCGGGTGTTCACCACATCACTTTTACGCAACATCATCAGCTGTTGCGACAGGGTCGGCTGGCGAATTTGAGTAATTTCCTCAATTTGCGATACATTCAACTCTTGTTGGGAAAGATGGCAAAGAATCAATAGACGGTCGGTATTGGCAAGCGATTTTAAAATCGTTACGACAGTTTCAGCAGAATCACGCATTACGTCTATTTCAAGACCATCACTCATAGTTAATTTCTCTAAAACACGTTGCTGCTAGTATAGAGCGAGTCGGGGCAAAGCGCTGAATAAAAGCGCCAAAACCCCATTGTTTTTTGTGAATAAATATATCAAATTAACTGATAAGATCGTGTGATTAGTATCAAAATAATATCTGAGAATCTGATACTTTATTTTTTACTATACTCTTTAAACTGTTTGATTTCTTTCTCAGAGAACAGCAGCTTATCTGCAATCTGCTGTTGCAGCTCAGGGGCATACCAGCCCAGATAATCTGATATTTCTGTATCAAATTGTGGTTTCAGTTGTAACTGCTGACCTTGCATCTCCAGCAGTCCAAGCTGTTGTAAACTGCCCATAAAGCTCTTTAACGTGGCACTGTCGAAGTAATAACCGCTGTTTAAATTACCTGACTCTGCCAGCCGTTTAAATACGGTTTTAGCCATTTTTTCCAGCGCTTTTAAATCTAACTGATACGGCTCGGCATATTCCTGCAATAATTGGCTAATCAGCACAAAGTTGTTCAGGCTGCTGCGTGCCAGCGTTGCCAGACTATGCATTGGATGTGTTGCTTGGAGTTCAAGCAGCTGAATGTTCTCCGACACGTCAATCCAGCCCAGTTGCTGCATGCTGCTGAGAATACGGTCAATCTGCGCAGGAAGTTCTGTGGCCGACCATTTTAAAAACAGCTCCGATTTCAAGAATGGATATAAGCGGCTGACGTGCTGCTTAAGCTGCGCTGTGGTGATCGCCGGCATATCCTGCACGAGCAGGGCAATCAGTGCCGGTAAGCTTAAGCAGTGCAGAATATTATTGCTAAAGTAGCTGAGTAAAATACGCTGACTCTCGGCCACACGAATCCAGGTCTGGTTATCCTGCTGATAATGCTCAACCTGTTTCAGTTTCAGCGCATATTCAATAATTTCCGGTGCCGACAGCTGGGTGATAATCATGCGATCATCATAATGCATCGCTTTAAGCAGCTCACGATACTGTTCAATCTGGCGCAGTAAATCATCCTGGCTTAAGGCGTGTTGCGGTGCATTCAGCAAGATGGTGGAAATCAGCGAAATCGGGTTAATGACCACCGCTTTATTGATATTTTCCAGAATCTCCCGTGCTGCCTGATCAACCGTGTTGATGACTGGACGTGGCAATTCATCATGAATTGAAAGCTGAATCTGATCGGCCTGATTCTGTTGCAGAATATTGTCCAGGAACACCGGTTCGCCGAAGTTGACATAGACCTGGCCAAATACTTTTTCAATTTTCCGCGCCGAGTTCAAAATGCCCCATAACGATTCAGCTTCTTTGGGCTTGCCATTCAGCTCATTTAAATAAGAGGTACCTTCCATCAGCTTTTCATAGCCAAAATAGGTCGGAATAAAGGCAATCGGTTTGGTGGCACCGCGTAAATGGCTTTGCACCGTCATCGACAGCATGCCTTTTTTCGGTGGCAGCAATAAGCCGGTACGGGAACGGCCACCTTCAATAAAATATTCCAGCGGGGTATTGCGTGACAGCAGGCTGTGCAGATATTCCTTAAATACCGATGTATATAGTGCATTACCACTAAAGGTACGGCGAATAAAATAGGCACCGCCACCACGTAAAATTTGCCCAACCACCGGTAAATTCAGATTAATGCCGGCAGCAATATGCGGCACCATCAGGCCACGGTTAAAAATCACATAGGACAGCAGCAGATAGTCAATATGACTGCGATGACACGGCGTATAGACAATTTCATAGTCTTTGGCCAGTTCACGCACGGTATCGAAATGATGCACTTCAATCCCGTCATAGAGCTGGGTCCAGAGTTTGGTCAGTGCCAGCTCGGCAAAGCGTAAAGTCGAATAGGAAAAGTCCGATACAATTTCGGTCAGATAGCTTTTGGCACGGTTTTCTGCCTCAAACATGCTGACTTTTTGATCAATACTTTCTTTACGAATCGCCTGTTGCACCGCCTCGGTTTTCATTAGTTTATTGATCAGGTTGCGGCGGTCGGACAGGTCAGGGCCTAAAATGGCTTCTTTATATTGGTTAAAGTTCTGGTCCAGGGTTTGCACCACAAAATGCGCCGGAGAAAAGTTCGGGCGCTCGGTCTGCGCGGTTTCCAGCAAAGCTCTTAACGATACCGGCTTGTGAAATTCAATATAGTTTTCACGGCCATATAAGGAAATATTCAGGGTTTGTTTCAGCTTGTTCGGTTTGGCCCAGGCATCGGCAAACAGGGCTTTAAACCAGGAATCTTCATATTCCGGCGCACGACCCCAGAGCACAGTTACCGGTACTAGCTGCACATCCTGATCCGGATGCTGCTGCAAGGCCTCAATTAGACGAATCAGGCGGGCTGAATAATGATAGCTGTCATGCGGATGATCCTGCTCATTCAGTGCCAGCATCGAGTTATCTTCATTGTACTGGCCTAAAATCAGTGGTGAAAACACCGAAGGCAGGCCACGCGCTTGCGCTTCTTTATCAATCAGTACAGTATTACTTAAAGAGGCATCTTGCAGTACATAGCAGATACGGGTATGTAGCTGATTCTGCGCCAGATTCTGTTCCAGTTCGCTGGTGCTGCCCAGGACTTGCGGGGTCACAATCTTATCTAGAATTTTTTGCGTCAGGTTACGATAAAGTCGGCTGTAACTCTTGTTAGACATTGCATTCCCTAAATATTTTCATGGGCCGGATGGGCTGTTTTTACAGTAGAACCTGAGGCCGGTGGGCTGACACGGTCGTCAGTCAAGATCAAAATTGAACTAAGTTTACAGCGATTTATAGGCTGGACTGAATAGATTTCATGGGGTGATCACCTAATTTAACGAAAAACTGGCCGTATTTGTGTGAAACTTATTCAGTTTTTATTGTAACCAATCTTAGAGAAATCGAATTTTAAAATTTAAAGAAGCCTGTATGATAGAAGGTGAGGTAAATGAAAAAAGACTTAAGGAAAACATGATGACAACAGATACAGCTTTTACCGCCCCGGACAATTTGGGGATTGCGGTTTATGCCAACAATGCCGAAGCCATTGGCAATACGCCACTGGTGCGCATTAATCGTGTCATTGGCGGGGGAGCCAATGTATTTGCCAAAGTGGAAAGCCGTAATCCGGCATTTTCCGTCAAGTGCCGGATTGGTGCGGCAATGGTGGCCGATGCAGAACAGCGTGGCGCGCTTAAAGCTGGCATGCATATTGTTGAGCCAACCAGCGGCAACACCGGTATTGCGCTGGCTTTTGTAGCAGCAGCCAAAGGTTATCCGATTACTTTAACCATGCCGGCCAGCATGAGTATTGAACGCCGTAAAGTATTAAAAGCGCTGGGGGCCAATCTGGTATTGACCGAACCAGCCAAAGGCATGAAAGGCGCGATTGAAGAAGCCGAGCGTTTGGTGGCGGAGCAACCGGATGTCTACTTCATGCCGCAGCAGTTTGAAAACCCGGCCAACCCGGACATTCATGAAAAAACCACAGGGGTAGAAATCTGGCAAGCCACAGGCGGTCAGGTCGATATTCTGGTTGCCGGCGTGGGCACGGGCGGTACGCTTACCGGTATTTCGCGTTATTTCGAAAAAGTGCAGAACCAGCCGTTGTATTCGGTGGCGGTTGAGCCGGCAGAATCAGCCATTATTGGCCAGGCCAAACGTGGTGAAGCGATTAGCCCGGCACCACACAAAATTCAGGGTATTGGCGCCAACTTTATTCCTAAAAACCTCGATTTAGACCTGGTTGATGAAGTCATTGCCATTCCAAGCCAGGAAGCAATTGATTTTGCGCGTAAGACGGCAACCCAGGAAGGCATTCTGGTTGGAATTTCCAGTGGTGCCGCAATGGCGGCTGCGGCACAGCTGGCTGCACGTCCGGAAAATGCCGGTAAAAATATTGTGGTGATTTTGCCAGATGGTGGCGAGCGCTATTTATCTTCAGTGCTGTTTGAAGATATTTCTGCCGACTAAGTCTGTCGACTGTAAAAATAGCTAAAAAAGCCCGCCATCGTTGCGGGCTTTTTGATTAGACGTGACTTGATGGTAGCGGATAAATACAGCGTTGACTGACCGCAGCACTTTCCACCTCGAGCACATCCAGCGCGTCCCATTTCAACATCTGCTCGGTAAGCCAGATAAAATCCTGCGCTTGCGGCTGGGCTGACGATTCATCCACCAAACTGCGAATAATATTCTGAATAAAATAATAGCGTTCGACATGGACCTGTGCGGAGCAAGGAAACTGGATGATGCCGGCCTCATTTAGCATTTGCCAGACCGCTTGTACATCTTCCAGCTGGTGCAATTCGGCTTGCGCGCGCTGAATGGCAGAGGTCATGGCATTTAAGGTATTCGGATGCTGGGCGGCCCATTCTGCGGTTACCGCCAGTACTTTATCGGCCACTTGCGGAATAACCTGCTGACCCGAGAGCAGGATTTTAGAATAGCCTTGTAATTCGGCCTGGGTATTCCAGGGTTCGCCGACGCAAAAGCCATCAATCTGCTGCTGGGAAATCGCTTCGACCATATACGGTGGTGGCAGCGTAATGAGCTGAATATTTTTCGCCAGGATCGGGTCGGCCAAGGCCAGCCATTCTCTTAAACAGTAATGATGAATCGAGGCGTGAAAGACGTGCGCCAGCTGTATCGGGCGTTGCTGATGCGCGTTTATCAGTTTTTTGGCAATGTGTGCGGCATCATCTTCCGGCTGGATGCCCAGTTCAAAACACAGCGATTGACTCAGGCTGATGTAAGCCTGATTGGTACTTAGCACCAGCGGCGTTTGCAGCGGAATCCCCAGTTGGTCGGTGCCGAGCGCCGCCGCCGGTAACATGGCCGACAGGCAATGCGCGGCATCCATAAAACCAAAGGCCAGCCGGTCTCTTAAACTGGCCCAGGACGGTTCTTTTAGCAGTTCGACATTGAGGCCGGCATCGGCAAAAAAGCCACGCTGTTTGGCCCATAAAATGGCGACGCAGTCGAGCAAAGGAATATAGCCAATCTGAAGTTTGGTTTTTTCTAAGTTATGCATGGCTAATCCTTAAATTGTTTTTGCAGGAGTTGCTGGGCATCGAGCAGGCGCCGTGCCATTTCACCAATGGTCATCCGGTGGCTCATGGCATTTTTGCGTAGCAGGCCAAAGGCATCTTCTTCGCTTAAGGCATGCATCTGCATCAGCAAGACCTTGGCTTTTTCGATATCTTTACGGTCAGCCAGTTTGCCTTTGGTTTCTTCCAGATCGTGCAGCAGCTTTTTGTGTTTTTTAAACTGCTCGATAGAAATTTCCAGAATGCTGTCCAGTTTGGCCGGATCAATCCCATCGACAATATAAGCCGTAACACCGGCATCAATGGCATTTTTGATGGTGTCTTTGTGGCTGTTTTTGGTGAACAGCACGGTTGGTAAATCAAACTGGCTGACGCAGCTTTCAATAATGTCCCGATGTGGATGGTCCATATCCAGCAGAATCACATCGGCATGCAGTTGCTGTAAATGGAACATATTGGAATGATTGATAATTAAACAGGCAACCACCTCAAATTCATGCTGAATTAAGGAGGTTTTGATGAACTCTGCGCGCTCGAGATCATCATCAATTAACGCGATTTTCAGTTTTGGCATGCAACTCTCAATAGAGTCTGTACAACGAGTACTTTTAATAAAGCAAAGATGGTGCCAAACCCGAATTTATTAAAATAAAACCTTTAAAATCAAAAATTAAATCTGGACTTGATGGGAAGATGCACTTGCATGAAACAAAACGCACCAAGATAAGGCAGCGAGCTTTAAAAAATAAAACAGGAGGCTGCCAGAACCGTGAAATCGGGAGGTAGACAGCATCTGAATACCTTCACCCAGCATAGATAACCCTCAAAACCCAATAAAAAACAGCAAGCTGCTGAGCTTTTCTAAAAAGTTGGCACGCTATCTGCATTATTCCAGCTGAGTCAAAGAAGACTCCCAAAATTTGAAAGACGGCCAACGACGTCCGCTCTGTTCGAATCTGTTATGCAGCTATCCGTATAGCAGGTTAACCCACACGTTCAGTTCAGGTAGGAGATGGTTATGTCTTCAAATTTGCAAGCGAATAAAGCGACAAAAATAAGTCTATTTAACTTTAAAACTTCAGCGATGAGAGCCTTCCATATGAGTTGGCTCGCATTTTTTGTCTGTTTCTTTGCCTGGTTTGCCTGCGCACCGTTAATGCCAGTCATTGCCGGCGAGTTCAACCTAACCAAAGATCAGATCGCCAATATCAATATTGCTGCGGTGGCCATCACCATTCTGGTCCGCTTAATTGTCGGGCCGCTGTGTGATAAATACGGCCCGCGCAAAACCTATACCGCCTTGTTAATTATCGGCAGTATTCCGGTGTTTGGGGTGGCGGCTTCCAACAGTTATGAATCTTTCCTGTTTTTCCGTTTGCTGATTGGCGCCATTGGTGCCAGCTTCGTGATTACCCAATATCACACCAGCATCATGTTTGCACCGAATGTGGTGGGAACCGCCAATGCCACTACGGCAGGCTGGGGCAATGCCGGCGGTGGTGCGACCCAGGCACTGATGCCTTTGCTGTTATCTGCCTTGGTGATGTTTGGGGTCGAGCAGGCCATGGGTTGGCGTATTGCTTTGCTGGTACCGGGCATCATGATGATTATTGTCGGCATCCTGTACTGGAAACTGACTCAGGACTGTACCCAAGGCAACTTTAAAGAATTACGCGAACAGGGCATTCAGGTCGGCAGCGACAAAAAAGGCGGTATGGCGATTCTGCTGCATGCTGCACGTAACTACCGCGTCTGGATTTTATTTGGTGCCTATGCTGCCTGTTTCGGGATTGAAATCTTTATTCACAACATTGTGGCGATGTATTACGTCGAACACTTTAGCTTTGGCCTGAAAGAAGCCGGTATGGCGGCGGGCATCTTCGGTTTGCTGGCCCTGTTTGCCCGTGCATTGGGCGGCATTGTCTCTGACAAGGTGGCACTAAAAAGCGGTCTGGATGGGCGTACCAAAGTGCTGTTTGCCATGATTTTAATGGAAGGCTTGTTCCTGATTCTGTTCTCGCAAATGAACAGTGCCATGCTGGCCATTTTAGTCATGACCATTTTTGCCCTGTTTACTCACATGGCTTGCGGCGCGACCTATGCACTGGTGCCATTTATTGACCGCGATGCACTGGGCGGTGTGGCCGGCATTATTGGTGCCGGTGGGAACGTCGGCGCAGTCGCCGCAGGCTTCCTGTTAAAAGGCGTACTGGATATTCAGACCTGCCTGATGGTTCTGGGCGGACTGGTGGTAATTGCCGCAAGTTTTGTCCTGATGATTCGCTTCTCGGTGGAGCATAAAGAAAAAGAACAACGCCTATTCGAACAGGCCATTGTTGAACGCAATAACGCAGCCTAAGCCAACACAGAATATTATTGAGGAGAACTGTATGAAACTTGTCATGATTGGCCACGGTATGGTCGGCCACAAATTTATCGAATCGGTTTTGGAAACTGCGGGCGATGAAGTTGAAATCACCATTTTGGCAGAAGAACCGCGTTTGGCTTATGATCGCGTACATTTAACTGAATACTTCACCGGCAAGTCTGCCAAAGACCTAAGTCTATGCCGCAGTGACTTCGCCGATGCCTATGGCATTGATCTGCGCCTCAATACCAAAGCCACGGATATTGACCCGGTACATAAACTGGTCACCACCAATCAGGGTGATGTGATTGCCTATGACAAACTGGTACTGGCGACGGGCTCTTATGCCTTTGTGCCACCTATTCCGGGCAATGACCGTGAAAACTGCTTTGTTTACCGCACTATTGAAGATCTGGATGCAATTAAAGCCGCTAGTCTGAATGCCAAATCTGGTGTCGTGATTGGTGGCGGTTTACTTGGTCTGGAAGCAGCCAAAGCCTTAAAAGACCTAAATCTGGAAACCCATGTAGTCGAGTTTGCGCCGCGTCTGATGGCGGTGCAGGTTGATGACCTGGGCGGTAAGGTGCTGCGCAGCAAAATTGAAGATCTGGGCGTGAAAGTCCATACCCAGAAAGCCACCTCCTCAATTGAAGATGGCGCGTCGGCCAAGCATGTGATGAAGTTTGGTGATGGCGCTGAACTGGAAACCGATATCATCCTGTTTTCTGCCGGGATTCGTCCACGTGATGAACTGGCGCGCCAAAGCGGACTCAGCATTGGCGAGCGCGGCGGGATTGTGATTAATGATTACTGTCAGACTTCCAATCCGGATATTTATGCGATTGGGGAATGTGCGCTGTGGCAAAACAAGATTTACGGTCTGGTCGCACCGGGCTATGACATGGCTCGAATTGCCGCCAAGCATGTGATGCAGCAAAACCCGAACTGCTTTGCTGGCGCCGACATGAGCACTAAATTAAAGCTGATGGGTGTGGATGTGGCATCTATTGGTGATGCACATGCCATGACTCCAAATTCACTCAGCTATTTTTATGCCGATGAAGATGCGCTGATCTACAAGAAAATTGTGGTTAATGCGGAAAAAAACCGATTGCTGGGTGCGGTGCTGGTTGGCTGTGCCAAAGAATATAACGATCTACTGCAAATGATGCTGAATGGTCTGGCAGTTCCAGAACAGCCAGAAAGCCTGATCATGCCGGGCTTTGCCGAGTCAGGTGCCAAAGCCGGTGGCAGCGGTGTCGATTTGCTGCCAGACAGCGCCACCATCTGTTCCTGTAATAACGTGTCTAAAGCCGATATCTGCCAGGCGATTGAAGCCGGTTCAACTTCACTCGGTGCACTGAAGAAATGTACCCAGGCCGCAACTGCTTGTGGGGGCTGTGCACCTTTAGTGACTCAGGTATTAAAAGCCGAATTGCAGCGTCAAGGGGTGACGGTCAATAACCATCTTTGTGAACACTTTGCCTATTCGCGTCAGGAACTGTATCACCTGGTGCGTGTGAACGAGATCAAGACTTTTGAAGATTTAATCCAGCAACATGGTCACGGTCTGGGCTGTGATATCTGTAAACCAACTGTGGCCAATATTCTGGCCTCCTGCTGGAATGACTTTGTGCTAAAACCAAGTCATGCCGGCCTGCAAGATAGCAATGACTACTATCTGGGCAATATCCAGAAAGATGGTTCTTATTCGGTGGTCCCACGAATGGCCGGTGGTGAAGTGACTCCAGATGGCCTGATTGCCATTGGCCAGATTGCCAAGGAATACGGCCTGTACACCAAACTGACCGGTGGTCAGCGCGTGGATATGTTTGGGGCGCAGGTACATCAGTTACCGGAAATCTGGCAAAAACTGATTGATGCCGGTTTTGAATCGGGTCATGCCTACGGCAAGTCACTGCGTACCGTGAAATCTTGCGTGGGTAGCACCTGGTGCCGTTATGGCGTGGATGATTCAGTTGGTTTGGCGATTTTCCTGGAAAACCGCTACAAGGGCCTGCGCTCTCCACACAAACTGAAAATGGCGGTATCGGGCTGTACCCGTGAATGTGCCGAAGCACAAAGTAAAGATGTGGGCGTGATTGCCACTGAAAAAGGCTGGAACCTGTATGTTTGCGGTAACGGTGGCATGAAACCGCGTCATGCCGAGCTGCTGGCTTCCGATCTGGATACCAGCACCTTAATCAAATACATCGACCGCTTCTTTATGTTCTACATTCAAACCGCAGACCGTTTACAACGTACTTCGGTTTGGCGCGACAACCTGGAGGGCGGGCTGGATTATCTGAAAGACGTGATTGTGCACGATTCCTTAGGTCTGGCCGAAGAACTAGAACGCCGCATGCAGCATGTGGTGGGTACTTATCAGGATGAATGGCGCACCGCGATTGAAGATCCGGAAGTACGCAAACGCTTTAAAACCTTTATCAATGCCAAAGCCGAGCAGCAGCACGATCCGCACATCCAGTTTGCCACCGAGCGTGGGCAGATTCGCCCGAAAACGGCAGCCGAGCGTGATGAAAGCCGGATTCCGGTGATGCAGGCATAACCTTCAAGATCAAGACGCATCTTCTAAAGCAAATCCGCCAGAAAAACCAAATGGGATATGCAGCAGAAGATGCCAAAGCACAGGATAACGATGATGACAATTTTAAAAGATATGAATGAATTGGATTGGGTAGAGGTCTGTCATCTGGAGGAGATTACACCACATACCGGCGTGGCAGCCTTGGTGGAAGGCCAGCAGATTGCAATTTTCCGTGTGGGGCAGGAACAGCGTGTTTATGCCCTGAGTAATCAGGACCCGTTTAGCGGCGCCAATGTGATGTCGCGCGGTATTCTGGGTGATTTGCAAGGTGAGCGTGTAGTGGCATCACCAATCTATAAACAGCATTTCAGTCTGGCCACCGGCCGGTGTCTGGAAGATAAAGACCAGAAATTACTGGTGTTTCCAAGCAAAATTGAACAGGGCCGGGTTTTTGTCAGTCCGACCGCACAAAAAACCTATATCACCAATAATGGCGTGCAACAGGAAAAAATGAAGCTGGTGCTGGTGGGTAATGGTCTGGCGGGCATGCGCTGTCTGGAAGATTTGCTGGATATGGCACCTGATCGTTACGAGATTACCGTGATTGGCGAAGAACCGTGGGGCAACTACAACCGGATTATGCTGTCCCCGGTCTTGGCCGGTGATAAAACGGTGGACGATATCATGCTGCATCCGCATGCCTGGTATGCCGAAAAAGGTATTCAGCTGATTGCCGGTGATGCTGCGGTGAAAATTGATCGTCCACGCAAGCAAGTCTTCACCCAGTCGGGGCAAGTGGTGAATTATGACCGGCTGATTTTAGCCACTGGCTCGCAGCCGTTTATTCCCCCAATTCCGGGCACAGAGCTGGACGGTGTGCTCAGCTTCCGCGATATCTATGATGTGAACCGGATGCTGGAATATTGCGAACAGAAACGAAATGCTGTGGTTATTGGTGGTGGCTTACTTGGACTTGAAGCGGCCTATGGTTTGAAACAGCGTGGCATGAACGTTACCGTACTGCATCTAATGGACCGTATTATGGATCGTCAGCTGGATAGCAAAGCCAGCTTAATGTTGAAAAACAGTATTGAAGAAAAAGGTATTCGTATCCTGACCGAAGCCAATACCGAAATGCTGCTTGGTGAAAATGGCCATGTCACACAAGTCCGGCTAAACGATGGCACGCTGCTCGATGCCGATCTGGTGGTGTTTGCGGTGGGAATCCGTCCGAATATTGCCCTGGCGCAAAGTGCCGGCCTGCGCTGTCAGCGTGGGGTGCTGGTCAATGACACCATGCAAAGTTATGACCCGAGTATTTATGCAGTCGGTGAGTGTATCGAACATCGTGGTCAAACTTTTGGTCTGGTGGAACCGCTGTGGGGCCAAGCCTTTATTTGTGCCTCGCATCTGGCAGAACACGGTAGCTTGACCTTTAAGGCACCTACTGTTCCGACCCAGCTCAAAGTCAGTGGTTGTGATGTGTTCTCGGCCGGTAATTTTGAACCGGAAGATGATTTTGAAGACATTGTCCTGAATGATGAAAAACGTCAGATTTATAAACGCATCATCATCCAGAAAGACAAAGTCATTGGTGCAGTACTGTTTGGTGATACCGAGGATGGTGCATGGTATGCCGAGCTGATTGTAGATCAGACACCAATCACTTCGATTCGGAATAAACTGCTATTTGGTCGGGATTTTGCATTAAAGAAAGCGGGTTAAGAACAAACTATTCTGTCCTGTACCTAAGCGGATACACGGAAACGTCATCCGCAACTGTTTGAGCCAGGACAAAATATGAAAATGAATGTTTCTGCGACCTTTTTGATAAATGCCCGATGAAGGCGAGTTTTGCGGTTCTTACGCCACAGTGTGGCTCAGGTTTTGCCTACTTTTCCCGAAAGAAAAGTAGGTCGAACCGAAGCTTAATCCAGATAAATGGGTTGCATTGAAAAGACAGCGTTGGAATGAATCTTTTTGAAAAGAATTAAATTGTGTTTCAACACCTAAGGGGCATCCATGAACAGTATTCCCGTTGTGGAACTAGAAAGCTCCACAGAACTAAAAACGATGACTACACAAACCACCTGTCCTTATTGTGGTGTGGGTTGTGGGGTTAAGGCCCATGTCAGCCATTCACCACAGGGCGTGCAGGTGAAAGTCGAAGGCGATGTGCAGCATCCGGCCAACTTTGGCAAACTGTGTATTAAAGGCAGCAATCTGGCCGATACCTTGGGGCTAGAGACACGGGTATTAACCCCAATGCTGGGCCGTAAGGACAACCGTCAGCCAACAGACTGGCAGACTGCCACCACCGAAATTGCGCAAAAATTCCAGCATTGTATTGAGCAATATGGCCCGGAAAGTATTGCTTTTTATGTTTCGGGGCAATTGCTGACCGAAGACTATTATGTGGTCAATAAATTTGTCAAAGGTTATTTGGGCACGGCTAATATTGATACCAACTCGCGGCTGTGTATGTCTTCTGCGGTGGCGGCGCATAAACGGGCCTTTGGCGAAGATCTGGTGCCTGCCAGCTATGCAGATTTTGAACAGACCGAGATGGTGGTGCTGGTCGGTTCCAATACTGCCTGGTGCCATCCGGTTCTGTATCAGCGCATGATGCAGGCCAAAGAACAGCGCAATCTGTTTGTGGTGGTGGTCGACCCACGCTTTACCGCGACCTGTGAAGCGGCCGATTTACATTTGCCGATTATGCTCGGGCAAGATGTTGCATTATTTAACGGCTTGCTGCAGTACTTACAGCAAAATGGTCATCAGGACCACAATTTTACCGCTGCCTATACCGAAGGCTTGCAGCAGGCGTTAGAAGCCAGCGCCGCGGAGCAGCAGCTGGAAAATGTGGCAGCGCGTACCGGGATTTCTGCCGAGAAATTACAGCTATTTTTTGAAAAATTTGCCCAGACTGACAAAGTCATGACCCTGTTTTCGATGGGGGTGAACCAGTCTTCACAAGGGGTCAATAAAGCCAACAGTATTATCAATTGTCATCTGTTGACCGGCAAAATTGGCAAGCCGGGCGCAGCACCGTTTTCCATGACCGGACAACCGAATGCCATGGGCGGCCGTGAAGTCGGTGGCTTGGCCAATATGCTGGCAGCCCATCTGGATTTAGAGAATCCGGAGCATCAACAGCTGGTACAACAGTTCTGGAACAGTCCAAAAATTGCCACCCAAGCGGGGTTAAAAGCGGTCGATCTGTTTGAAGCGGTAGAAGCCGGGAAAATCAAGGCACTGTGGATTATGGCCACCAATCCGGTGGTGAGTTTACCCAATGCCGATCAGGTCAAACGCGCCTTGGCGCAGTGTGATTTTGTGGTGGTGTCGGATATCTGTCAGGATACCGATAGCACCGCCTATGCCGATATTTTATTACCGGCTTTGGGTTGGGGCGAAAAAGAGGGCAGTGTTACCAATTCCGAACGGCGCATTTCCAGACAGCGTGCCTTTTTGCCCGCACCGGGTCAGGCCAGGGCCGACTGGTGGGCGATCAGTCAGGTGGCCAAGGCCATGGGCTTTCGCGGTTTCGATTATCAGCATGTGCATGAGATTTTTCTGGAACATGTGGCTTTATCGGCCTGTGAAAATGGTCCGGTGACACAGCGTCAGGACTATCCGCTATTTCGCTACTTTAATTTAAGCGGTCTGAGCCAGCTAAGCCTGCAACAGTATGAACAGCTACAGCCGCTGCAATGGCCAGTGTTAACGCCTCAGCAGAATCCGCCGGTGGAACAGTTGTTTACCCAGGGACAGTTTAGCTTTCCGAATGGCAAAGCCCGTTTTATTGCCACTCAGGCCATCGACCCGGTACATGGCGCTTGTGACGATTATCCTCTCATTCTGAATACTGGCCGGATTCGTGACCAGTGGCACACCATGAGCCGTACCGGTTTATCGGCCAATTTAAGCACTCACAAAGCCGAGCCCTATTGTGAAATTCACCCCAATGATGCACTGAAATATGGCCTGAAAGATGGGGAGCTGGTGGAGCTGAAATCCCGCTGGGGCAGTTGTGTACTGCGGGTTGAAGTTTCGACTGGTATTCGCCGTGGTCAGCTGTTTGCGCCCATTCACTGGAATGATCAGGTCGCTTCCGATGCGCGAATTGGAAAAGTGGTCAATCCGGTGGTGGATGCCATTTCCGGCGAACCCGAATTTAAACATACCCCGGTTAGCATCCAGCCATTTTATACCGACTGGCAGGGCGTGCTGTATATTCGCCACGGTCATGAAGCGGCAGTTCAGGCCACTTTGGCGCAGGTAGCGTGGTGGAGCAAGATTCAGACCGCCAAAGCGGTGCGTTATGAACTGGCCGACCGGAAAAAATTTAAACATACCGCCGCACAGATTAAACAGCTGCTGCAGCTGGAAGATAGCCGCTTTGAATGGCTGCAGCTGGAAGATCCATCGGCATTCATCAGCCATAGTGTGGTGTTACAGGACGGGATTTTAATTGCCAGCCTGTATATTGCGCCCAACGCTTTATTGCCCGATCGGGACTGGGTCGCCAGCCTGTTTAAACGTGAGCGTTTAAGTGCCACGCATCGTAAAGCCTTGCTGGCCGGACAGGCCATGTCGGTACAGAACAATGAAGGACCTCTGGTATGTAGCTGCTTTAAAGTCGGCAAAAACCGCATCATCCAGACCATTCGGGAGCAGCAGTTAAGCCATGAAAAACAGGTCACGGCCTGTTTAAAAGCTGGCGGCAATTGCGGTTCATGTTTACCGGAAATTCGTGGCCTGATTAAAGCCTGTCAGATGGAGGAAATGCCATGAATCGCAACTATGCCACCATTCAGATGGATTATCCTGCCACGGATCTGGTCATTCTGGCGGGCGGACAAGCCCGCCGCATGAATGGCATGAACAAGCTGCTACAAAAGTTTGATGATGATATCCAGCTGCTCAAAATCCAGCGGCGCTTTAAAACGGAAATTCAGCAATTGTGGATCAATAGCCATCGCGATCGTTCCATTTATGCCAGATTGCTGCCGCATCTGCATTGTTATCATGATGATGAAGGCGGTTTTTTAGGCCCGTTGATGGGGATGAAAAGCGCCTGGGGCCATGTACAGGCCGATTATGTGCTGTTTATTCCCTGTGATGTGACCTATATTCCGCCCGATGTGCTGCCACGGTTGCATCAGCGTCTGGCCAGACAGCCGCAGGCCGACGTGGCCTATGTGATGATGAACGGACAGGCGCTGTATCCATTTTGTCTGATGAAACGCAGCAGTTTGCCCACACTTCGCGCGCATCTTGCACAACATCAGCGCAGTTTAAAGCACTGTTTCGCAGAAATGCATGCTCAGGTGGCAAAATTTAAAAATCGTGCGCTATTTTTTCACAGTATTAACTCGCTGGATGAACTGCAACAGTATCGTCAGCTGAAATTTCTTTAAAAATCATCTCATTTCTTCGCTTCTAGCATGTGCTGGGCAGAATTTAAACACTCTCTTTATTAAAAGCCCAAAGTTGGAACATTAATTGCAAATTCAAGCCTAAAGCGCGGCATGTGATCCGTGCAAACCTATTGCCTATTGCACAGCCATGAAGCAATTGCCCAGAGGATAACAGGCGTGATCAATCCCCAGATTCCCGTGAGACCCGCATATTTTCAGGATCAGTTTGGCCGGAGCAAACGCAAACTGCGGATTTCTGTGACCGATCGCTGCAATTTTAAATGCGTCTACTGTATGCCTGAACATCCTGAATGGATGAAGAAACATCAGTTGCTGAGTTTTGAAGCCTTGCTGCAGTTTTGCCAGTTGATGGTTGAGCAGGGGATTCAGCATATCCGGATTACCGGCGGCGAACCGTTGATGCGTCAGGGGGTGGTGCATTTTATCCGGGATTTACAGCCGCTACGCCAATTGGGGCTGGCGAGAATTTCCATGACCACAAATGGCCATTATTTAAGCCACTATGCGCAGGAATTAAAACAGGCCGGTCTGGATGATTTAAATATCAGTCTCGACAGTTTAGATCCGCAGCAGTTTTTTACGCTAACCCAAAAACAGTTACAGCCGGTACTCGACGGGATTCAGGCCGCGCAGCAGGCGCATTTGCCCATCAAACTGAATAGCGTGCTCATTAAAGGCATTAATGACGACCAGATGGTGCCGCTTTTGCAGTGGAGCAAAGCCGAGCAGATTCCGCTGCGTTTTATTGAATTTATGCCGCTGGATGGTGATGGACGCTGGAGCGCCGCGCATGTAGTGACCGAACAGGAAATTTTGCAGCGTTTAAGCCTGCATTTTCCGGTCGAAGCCATCCACAGCCAAGGCGCGAATCCGGCACGGGAATATCGGGTCGATGGCCACCCGGTAGGGATTATTTCCACCATCAGTCATGCCTTTTGTGGCCAGTGTGACCGGTTGCGTTTAAGTGCCCAGGGTGAACTGTATAACTGCCTGTTTGCCGAACAGCCTGTGCCCTTAAAAGTATTGATTGAACAGCTACAGACTCACACGGCGCCCGTGGCACGTGAGCAGTTACTGCAGCAATTACAAAGCTATATCTGGCAGAAAAAAGCCGGCTTTCATGCCATTCATTCTCAAGCCACAACCACTGCCGGGAGCACCCGGAAAATCAGCATGTATATGATTGGAGGTTAAGTATGCACGATATCCTGATTCAGATTGAAGCCTTTGGCGCTGTAAAACAGGCGCTGCCAGAAACTATTCAGATGCAGTGCCTGCCCGGTACGGCCATTGCGGACTTGTTGCTGCAGTTAAACCACAGTTATCCAGCGGCAGCGTCTCTGGTCGAACGTTGTGCCTGCGCGATTGGTGAAGATATTGTGCCGCGCCAGCAGACTTTGCAGCACAGTACCACGCTGGTGCTGTTGTCACCGGTGGCAGGAGGTTAAACGATGCAACATCTAAAACAGTTTGCCCGGATTCAGGATATGCCACTCAGCCAGTCCAGCTTCGATGAGATTCAGCAGTTTCCTGAATGTGGTGGCATTGGCATTTTTGTGGGCACAGTCCGCAATCATCATGAAGGTAAAGCGGTGCAGTCGCTGAAATATACCGCCTATGCACCGGTGGCAGAAAAAATGATCCGGCAGATTGAGCAGGAAATTCAGCAGCAATATGGCGTGTCTTATGTGCGGGTCATCCACCGGATTGGGGATTTAGCCATTGGTGAAACCGCAATTATTGCCATGGCGTATGCGCCCCATCGCCGTGAAGCCTTTCAGGCCTGTGAGGTGGCGGTGGAGCGGGTCAAACATGAAGTCCCGGTCTGGAAAGAAGAATTTTATTGCGATGGCAGCAGCCAGTATGTCGAAGGCTGCTGTATTCGTAAAGATCATCCGCCAGTGGAAGCGAATACGCATACCGAGTGCTGCAATCACCCCCATGCAGGCGAAAACGCCTATCAATGGCCGCTTTAAATTTGATGTTAAGCCTAATTTTTTAAATCAATAATTCCGGAATAAAGTCATGAAAAATGTAGGCATGAAAGCCGAAACCTATCGTACTGCGGTGGCCAGTGCCATTTTATATGCGCCGCCGCACTGTATCGAGCTGCTGCGTCAGGGCAATACTGAAAAAGGCGATGCGCTGAAAACCGCGCGTATTGCCGGTATTCTGGCGGCCAAACGTACCGATGAGCTGATTCCGCTATGCCATCCTTTACCCATTTACCGGGCCGATGTGGACTATGAACTGCATGAACAGCATGTCGAAATTATTGCCACGGTAGAAACTATTGGCCCGACCGGTGTCGAGATGGAAGCCTTAACCGCAGCTAGTCTGGCCGGACTGACCTTATACGACATGCTGAAACCGCACTGTGAACCGGAAGATTTGTGTCTGGATCAATGCAAATTACAGCAGAAAAAAGGCGGTAAATCCCATTTTAGCCGGGTCTTGGCGCAGCCGATGCCGGCTTCGGTGATTGTGCTGTCCGATACCGTCGCCGCGGGTAAAAAACCGGATACCGCCGGCCAGAATATTCTGGAAATATTGGCAGAGGCCAATTTCCAGCAGGTTCAGTATCAGGTGATTCCGGATAGCCCGGAACAGTTGCTGGCCTTAATTGAACAGCAGAAAAATCAGTATCCGCTGATTTTAACCGTTGGCGGCACTGGTCTTGGCCCGAAAGATTTAACCGTAGAAACCCTGGCTCCGCTATTAGAACGGGAAATTCCAGGGCTGATGGAAGCCTCGCGCAGTTTTGGCCAGAAACGCACGCCGTATGCGGCTTTAAGCCGTGGAGTCGCCGGCTATATCGAAAATAGTCTGGTGATGACTTTACCGGGCAGTCGTCAGGGGGCGAAGGAATCCTTGCTGGCGGTATTACCGGCCTTGGTGCATGTCTTTGATGTGCAGAAAAATATTCCACATGCAGGAGGCTATCAATAATGTCAGGTTGTGGTGTAGAAAGCGGGCTGATCAGTCTGGATCAAGCACTAGATAAGATGATTGCGGCAACACCCTGTCTGGAGGTGGAAACCCTGCAACTACAACAGGGCCTGCATCGCTATTTAGCTGAAGATATTTATGCGGGGATTGATCTGCCTTTATTTTCCCAAAGCGCGGTTGATGGTTATGCCCTGTGTAGCGATGGAGAGATAGCGCCAGGCGAGCAGTTCCAGCTGGTCGGTGAAATCCGGGCCGGACAATCGGCCGATGTGACGCTGCAGCGTGGACAGGCGATGCGTATTTTTACCGGCGCGCCCATTCCTGCCGGTACCACCACGGTGGCACGTCAGGAAATTGTGCAGCGGATGTCGAGCCATCTGGTTCAGCTAGAGACTGCGCTCAAACTGCATGCCGATATCCGGGATGTGGGCGAAGAAATTAGCCAAGGTCAGTTACTGGCATCAGCCGGACAATATTTAAATATCGGCGCAATTGCCGCCTTAAGCATGGCCGGTATTGATCAGGTACAGGTCTATCAGCAGCCTAAAGTTGCCGTGCTGATTACCGGCGATGAAGTCGCGCAGTCGGCTGCAGATCTGCAAGCAGGAAAAATTTTTGATGCCAATGCGCCTTTAATTGCATCCTGGTGTCAGGCACGGCATCAACCTGTGCATATTGTGCATGTGGAAGATAATGAAATTGCCTTAATCCGATACTTTCAGCAACTTCAGGAGGAGTATGATGTCATCATCAGCACTGGCGGAATTTCGGTTGGTGATTATGATTTTATCCGTCCGGTGGCTTTAAATGCAGGCTTTGAGCAGGTGTTCTGGAAAGTGAAACAGAAGCCGGGGAAACCGGTTTTTTTCGCCAGATACCGAAAATCGGCTAACAAATTTTGTCACTTATTGGCATTGCCGGGCAATCCTGCGGCGGTATATGTTGGAATCTCGATCTATACGCAAACTTTATTAGAAGTATTACAAGGGCAAAGTCAGCCGCCCGCGTGGTGGACAGGGCAAATACAACATGACTTAAAGCCCGATGCGAGAGAAAGGATTTTAAGAATGGCCGCCTGTTTTGAAGATGGGGTGTTGAAACTGCACAGTTTAGCCAAGCAGCAGTCGCATATGCTCAGTAATCTGATGTATGCCAACTGTCTGGTGCGTGTGCCGGCCCATCAGCCGATTCAAAAAGGCCAATGCTTAAAGGGAATATTCATACAGCATTGAGGGAGTGCGTTTTGAAGACCATCCAACTGGGTTTAATCTGTGTCGCCTTGTGCTTAAGCACATTCAGTCGAGCCAATTCCGTTCAGGTGTATGCAGCTGCAAGTCTGGGCCCGGCATTGACGGATGTGATTCGGCATTATCAGCTGCAACATCCTGAAGCCAAGATTGTACCGGTTTTTGGCACTTCATCGACCCTGGCCAAACATATTGTCCGCGGTGCAAAAGTCGATCTTTATTTCCCCGCCGATCAGGACTGGATGACCTATCTGGTGAAACGCAACAAGGTCAAAGCCAGTCAGGTCAAACCAATTATTTATAATCAGCTGGTGGCAATTGCCCTGAAAGATGCGCGGATTCCGTTTCGGGCGCATCCTACCTTTAATTTTCCTCAGGCCTTTACAGGGCGGCTGTGTACCGGACAGGTCGATTCGGTGGCGGTTGGAAAATATGCCAAACATAGTCTGACCAAGCTGGGCTGGTATAAACGGCTGGAAAAACGCATTATTGGCGCGTCGGATGCCCGGGCTGCTTTGGCCTTTGTCGAGCGCGGTGCCTGTCAGGTCGGCATTGTTTATCGCAGCGATGCCGTCAGTAGCGATAAAGTAAAAGTGCTGGGTGCGTTTCCGGTGCAGACCCATCCGGACATTGTCTATACCGCGGCTTTAACCAAACAGGGTGAAAAGAATCGTCAGGCGGTCAAGTTCCGGCGCTATCTGGGTAGCGCCGCGGCTCACAAGATTTTTGTTCAACATGGTTTTCGCCCCTAGGTTGCTGCTTTGATGCTCAGTCCCGAAGAACTAAGTGCCTTGTATCTGTCTGCCAAAGTGGCCAGCGTCGCGACCTTGTTTTGCCTGCCATTTGCAATTTGTCTGGGCTGGATGCTGGCACGCTATGAATTTCGCAGCAAGTTTTTGCTTGAAGCCATGTTACAACTGCCGATGGTTTTACCACCGGTAGTGCTGGGCTATGTATTGCTGGTGCTGTTTAGCCCGCAAGGCTGGATTGGACAGGTTTTGGCCCACTGGGGCATTGAGCTGGCGTTTAACTGGAAAGGCGCAGTACTGGCTGCCATGCTGGTGGCGTTTCCCTTGCTGGTTCAACCGATTCGTTTGTCTTTTCAAATGTTAAATCCACAGCTGGAACAGGTGGCAGCCTCACTTGGGGCTGCGCCGCTGAAAGTCTTTTTCAGTATTAGCTTACCGCTGGTGCTGCCCGGGATTCTTATGGGCAGTATTCTGGGCTTTAGCCGCAGTCTGGGTGAATTTGGCGCCACCATTACCTTTGTTGGCAATATCCCGGATGAAACCCGCACCATTCCCATCGCTATTTATACGCTCATTCAACAGCCTGATGGCGAAGCTGCTGCCATGCGTCTGGTGCTGTTATCCACCGGCTTGGCTTTTGCCGCCTTACTGGCCAATTATTTTATTCTGCACAGATATCAACGTAAATTGGGGCAAAACTGATGCTGGATTGTCAGATCGATTATCAGAATGCGCAGTTCAAATTACAGCTGCAGCTGACCTGTGCAGAGCAGATTGTCGGCATTCTGGGGCCCTCCGGTTCCGGTAAAACCAGCTTTCTGCATCTGCTGGCTGGACTGTTACGGCCGCAACAGGGCCGGATTGTGCTGAATCACCGTTTATTGCTCGATACCCAGCAGCAGGTATTTGTGCCTGTGCATCAACGTAAAATTGCCCTGATTTTTCAGAAAGCCCTGTTATTTCCGCATTTGAATGTTGAGCAGAATTTAAGATATGCAGAAGGTTTACAGCCGCTGGCACAGCGTAAATTTGAGTTTGAGCAGATTGTTGAGCTGTTAGAACTGTCCAGGCTGATTCGACGCAAAGCGCATCAATTATCCGGCGGGGAAGCACAGCGCGTTTCGATTGGCCGGGCTTTATTGTCTGCACCGCAGTTATTGCTGCTGGATGAACCCTTAAGCGGACTGGATCAGCAGTTAAAACAGCAGATACTGCCATTTTTAAAACGCATTCAGCGCGAATTGCAGCTGGGTATGATTTATGTGACCCATCATCCGGAAGAATTGCTGGAACTTCAGGCCACGGTGTATCAAATGCAAAAAGTGCAGGGCATCAGCCGTTTACAACGGGACAATGTAGTACCTTTGATTCAGCCGGTTTTTTAAAGCTGGGCAATCTGCTGTTGCAGCTGCTCCATCTGCTCGGTTAACTGTTTCATCATGATTTGCGCAATCCGGGAAAGTTGCCGTTTCGGTGCCACACACAGGGCCAACGTTAGTGGATATAAACCTTTGTCCTGAACCGGTTTAAAGATGGCTGTTTGATGTTCCAGGAGCGGCAGTGCATCTAAATAACTCATTAGCCCCAGGCCCAAATTCTGCTTTAACAATGACATTAACATACGAATGTCATTACATTCGATGCGGCTACGCGGACTAAACTGATGGTGCTTATACAGCGCGCTGACATATTCATGAATAATCAGCGGTGGTGCTGGCATTAAATGGGCATAAGGCAAGGTATCGGAAAAATACAGCGGTGTTTGTTCTGCCAGAGGATGCTCAACCGGAATCACAAAACCCAGCGGAATTTCCACAAAAGCCACCACTTCTAAATGCGGATGCGCTTGCGGATTCAGCAGCAGACCAAAATCCAGCTCCGCGGCCTGAATCATCTGCGCGACTTTTTCACTGTCCAGCACATGCACGTGAAAATCAATCCAGGGATAATGCTGGCTCATGTGTTGCATCGACTGCAGCACAAAACTTTCGCTGAGCGCTGAAATTAAGCCAAATTCAATGCTGCCACGATGCAGGCCCTGAATTTCATCAAAACGGATGCGGGTCTGCTGAAATTCCTTTTGCCATTTTAACAGATCGGCATACAGTAACTCTCCGGCCAAAGTCAGCCGTAGCCCATGATTCAGACGTTCAAATAGTGCAATCCCAAGTTCCTGCTCGGCCAGTACAATTTGTCGATGCACGGCAGATACCGAAATAAACAGCTGTTCGGCTGCCTTACGCAAGCTGCCGGTTTGCGCCACCGCAATAAAATATTCTGAAAAACGCGAAAATGGGGTATTCACCATTTAAGACCTGGCCAGCGTGATATCGACAGGTTTTAAAAGAGCAAGATCTGCGCCAGTTCAGGTCAATTTTGACTAAAGTGTTCGAATTTTTAGAACAGATCATCAAAAACATTCTAATAGACAGAAAAAGCAGAAGCTCTTAATTTAAAACAGGAAATTAACAATAAACGACATGAGAAAATCGCGGATTTCCGTTTGTTCTTGACCCTGTATAGCTTAAAAGTGAGCCAGCCTATGAATGCGATTCCTGTAATCAACCTGTTTGCCCAACCCCATGACAGCCGCTTTGATGCCAGTGACTGGCATATTCTGGCGCAGCATTGGTATCCGGTGGCACGAATTCAGGATGTCAGCAGCCAGCCGCAACAGGTGACTTTACTGGATGTGAAAATGGCGCTGTACCGGACAGAAAGCGGTGACATCCAGCTGGTGCGGGATATTTGCCCGCATCGCGGTGTGCCTTTAAGCAAAGGCTGGGTAGAGGGCGAGGAAATTGTCTGTCCTTATCATGGGCTGCACTATAACCGTGCCGGCAAATGCACCAAAATTCCGGCCCAGCCCGACCTGACCCAGATTTCGGAGCGTTTTAGCCTGACCACGTTTCCGGTGGTGCTGAAATATGGTCTGGTCTGGACCAGCCTGTTCGGGCGGGATGAACAGCCAGCCAATTTTCCGGTGCTGGACACCTGGGAAGATGCGGAGCATCAATCCATTTTACCACCCAGTGTGGATATTGCCGGTTCTAGCGGCCGTCAGTTAGAAGGTTTTATTGATGTTGCACATTTTGCCTGGGTGCATCATCAGGCCTTTGCTGATCGGGACAATCCGGTGGTACCGATATATCATACCGAACGCACTGACTATGGCCTGAAAAGTATCTATATTTCCAATGTCAGCAATTATCCGCATGGTATGCAGCATTTAGCACCCGAAGGCTTTTTATGGACGCGTGAATTTGATGTTTATCCACCTTTTGCAGCGACCTTGACCATTTATTTTCCGAATGATGGCATCTTAAAAATCTTAAATGCCTGTTGTCCGGTATCGGCCCATCAGACCCGGTTATTTGTGCCTTTAACCCGGAATTTTGATACCACCGGCGACCTGCAAGCAGTTTACGATTTTAATGCGCAGATTTTTGCCGAAGATCATGACATGGTAGAAAGCCAGAAACCGGAAGAACTGCCGCTGGATTTAAGCATGGAAGCCCATTTTGAAGCAGATCGCGCATCGGCCTTATACCGCCGGATTCTGGCCGAATGGGGCCTAAGTAAACGCTATATCGTGTAGCAAATCTCATTGAATTGAAAGCGAGCTTAAGCAGGATGACTGGCCTGATTGGATTTAAAGGCTTTATCCAGCACATGCCGGTGAATAAAACGCAGTTTGTCTTTTACCGGCTCGGTCAGTTTAAACGGATAGGCATCATCCAGCCCGATACTACGATTCAGCGCATTCAGATTAAAGGTCAGGGCAATCCAGTTTTCTAAAATGTGTTCAATATCCTTGCCGCCAATCGGGCATTCGGTAAAGTACAGATTGGACAGGGTACGGCCGTTACCTTGCACCCGGATTCCGGCAAAATAGGCGGTTTCCAAAGTATCCATCATGTGCAGATAATGCGCCCAGGTTTCAGCCCAGTCTTCCCAGGGATGGGTGGTGGCATAGGTGCTGATATAGCTGTCTTGCCAGTCGGAGGGCGGGCCTTGTTCATAATGGCGTTTGAGTGCCATGCCATAATCCTGACGTTCATCACCAAAATAGTAGCGGAATTCATCGACCAGTTCCGGATGGCGGTTTTGCATCACATCAAAATAATAATGGCCGCTTTCATGGCGAAAATGGCCAAGCAGGGTGCGGTAGTTTTCTCCCATGGTTACGCGCGTGGTTTCCCGGTACACCACATCGGCTTCAATGGCATTGAGGGTAATCAGACCATTGGCGTGGCCGGTCAGCACCGGTTGGCCTTCCATGGGCATTAAAAATTCATAGCGCAGGCCATAGCGGTCATCTTCAGAACGTTTTGGCCGCGGCATAATATTCATGCGCTGCGCCAGATATAAAAACCGCCGTTTAGCCTGTTCCAGATAACGCCAGTACTGGATATTTTCCGGTTCATCTAAATTGGGGATGGTGTGGGTAAGCTGGCAGGATTCGCAATAGATATTTTCATCATCGACAGGAATCATCCAGTTGCAGACCTGATAGTGACTATAATTAAAACAGGGCTTAAATTTCTGATTACGATAGCTTTCATTCAGGCTGCCCCATTCATTTTCGCTATCCTTACGAAAGGTGCCCATATCTTTTTCGGAGGCAACAAAGCCAATGGGCGCCTTGCAATATTCACAAAATGAGGCACCAAAAAAAATCTGCTGATGGCATACCGCACATTCAAAATACTTCATTCTTGGTCCTCAGCCTGCAGGATACGTCCATTTATCTAAACATAGATTGAGTCAGGAGGGTATTTGAAACCCGCTATAAAATTGTAGCAGATTTACAAAGTTGCCTGATGCGATCAGTCGCTTAGCTTCATTTTGAGTCGAAAAGCCATGTGGATGCAAACGGCAAGCATGTGCCTTGCAGTCATTGCATTCCGGATTAAAAGGAACATAAAAGCTGCAAATAGACAGAATTGGAGATTTATTCAGCAAAGCCACGGTAAATGAATGAAAAATGGTCGAATATGCGCCATGAAAGGAGTAGATTAAACCTTATTCCCGATCATATTTTTCATACTCGCATGGCCAGTACCTGGATTCTTTTTACCCTGATGGCTGCATTTATGCAGGCCTGGCGCAATGCCTTTCAAAAACAGCTCAGCATGACGGTCGACGTTTATGGCGTCACGCTTGCACGCTTTATTTTTGCCTTGCCGTTTGCGGTCGGTTATTTGAGTTTTTTATATCTGCAGCAGCCTGCCGCAACGCCGGTTAGCTTTAGCGGGAAATTCTGGCTGTATATTGCTGTGGCGGCTTTTTGCCAGATTCTGGCCACCATTCTCATGGTGCAACTGTTCAAGCAGAAAAACTATGCCATTGGTGTCGGACTGGCCAAAAGCGAGGCGATTCTGGCGGCTTTAATTGGCGTGGCACTACTGGGCGAATATTTAAGTCTGCTGGGCTGGGTTGGCGTCGTATTAGGCGGCGTGGCGGTCTTTTTACTCAGTAAAGGGCCGGCCAATACCAAGCTGTCTGTCAGCACGTTGGCGATTGGGGTGGGCAGTGGTCTCAGTTTTGCCATTACCTCACTGCTGGTGCGTGAAGCGAGTCTGGAACTGGATAATTTACCCTTTTTACATCGTGCCGGCTGGGTATTATGTTTTGTGATCGGGCTGCAATGTATCAGCATGTTGTTGTATTTGGGGCTGTTTAGCCAGCATACCTTACAGGCCATGTGGCAGCGGCTGGGACTGACCTTTAAGGTGAGTATTTGCAGTTTTCTGGCCTCCCTTGGCTGGTTTAGTGCCATGAGTATGCAGACTGTGGCCTTGGTCAAAACTTTGGGACAGATTGAAATTCTATTTAGCTTGCTGATTTCTGCCTTTTTCTTTAAGGAAAAACTGGCCCGAACCGATCATCTGGGCTTGGTACTGGTGGTGATTGCCGCGATGCTGGTGATCTGGGCTTAAAGTTGAAGTAGATGGGCAGGGCATCTCAGTAGAATCATCAATCTTTTTAAAAATTGCCTAAAAACAAAAAAAGATAATCCGGAGATTATCTTTTTTTAAATGCTTTCAACCGAGCTGGGTTTAGCGTTGAATAAACGCCTGCACCGCCTGATTAAAGGCTTCTGGCTGTTCAATATTGGAAATATGCGAAGCATTAATTTCAAACAGTTCAGCATTGGCAATGCGTTGTTGCATAAATTCACCATCGGCTACAGTTGTTACCGGGTCTTGCTGACCAGCAACAATGAATACCGGTACCTGAATGTCTTTTAACTGTTCACGTACATCCGCTTTAGCCAAAGCTTCGCAGCAGCTTGCATAACCCTCAGGGCTGCCAGCTCCCAGGTCGTTTGAAAGAGTCACTACAGTTGCTGCGTTACTTTGGATAAAGGGTTCGGTAAACCAACGACCGGCCGCCGTTGATGCAATAGGGGCCAAACCTTGTTCACGGACCAGTGTGGCACGCTCATTCCAGGCCTGTTCCTGACCAATTTTAGCGGCCGTATTACAGACCACAACATGGCTAAAACGTTCAGGCTTGTTAATTGCCAGCCACTGACCGGTCAAACCACCCATCGAAATACCACAGAAGGCTGCTTTTTCAATATTTAAATGATCGAGCAGATTCACCACGTCTTGGCCGAGCTGGTCAAGCGTATATGGACCTTGTGGAGCAGAAGATGTGCCGTGACCACGGGTGTCATAGCAAATGACAAAAAAGTCCTGCTGGAAGTGGTCAATTTGCGGTTGCCACATGTTAAAGTTGGTACCTAGCGAGTTAGAAAATACCAGCGCAGGTTTTGTCGCATCACCAAAGGTTTGGTAATTAATTTCAGCATCTTGAGATGTAAATGTTGGCATTGAATCCCTCCCGACCTCCCTTTAAAAAAGGGAGGGGAAATTTAATTTGTTATCGTATCTTTAAACGCGTTCAATAATCAAAGCGATGCCTTGACCGACACCAATACACATTGAGCACAGGCCATATTTGCCGCCAGTGGCTTCCAGCTGGTTCAGGGCCGTGGTGACCAGACGCGCACCTGATGCACCGAGTGGATGACCCAGTGAAATGGCGCCGCCATTCGGGTTCACTTTCGCGGCACCATCTTCCAGACCAAGGTCACGGGTACACGCCAGTGCTTGAGCAGCAAAAGCTTCGTTTAGCTCAATCACATCCATCTGCTCTAACGTCAGACCGGTTTGGGCCAACAGTTTTTTAATGGCTGGCGCTGGACCAAAGCCCATAATGCGTGGTTCCACACCCACCACAGTTGCACCAATAATTTTGGCACGTGGTTTTAAACCGTATTCCGCTACAGCTTCATCAGAGGCAATTAATAATGCTGCTGCACCATCGTTAATACCTGAGGCATTACCGGCAGTCACAGTACCATCGGCTTTGACCACAGGTTTTAGCTTGGCCAAACCTTCTAACGTGGTTGATGCACGTGGATGCTCATCGGTATCGACCACAACTGGTTCGCCTTTACGCTGTGGAATCACTACAGGTACGATTTCATTTTTAAAGAAACCTTTGGCTTGAGCAGCAGCAGTACGTTGCTGGCTTTCAAACGCAAACTTGTCCTGATCTTCACGGTTAATGTTGAACTGTTCTGCCACGTTTTCAGCAGTTTGAGGCATGGTTTCAACACCATACATTTCTTTGAGTTTCGGGTTAATGAAGCGCCAGCCCATGGTGGTGTCTTCAATTTTCTGGCTACGGCCATAGGCAGATTCAGATTTACCCATCACAAATGGTGCACGTGACATGCTTTCTACACCACCCGCCACAATCAGATGTGCTTCACCGGCTTTAATGGTACGCGCTGCCATGGCAACTGCATCCAGTGATGAACCGCATAAACGGTTTAAGGTTGTTGCAGGCACCTGATGCGGCACACCCGCCAATAGCGCAGACATACGGCCGACGTTACGGTTGTCTTCACCGGCCTGGTTGGCACAGCCGTAAATCACGTCATCTACTTTTTCCCAGTTAACACTTGGGTTACGCTCCATCAGCGCCTGAATGGGAATGGCACCCAGGTCATCTGCACGTACAGGGGCAAGTCCGCCTGCGTAGCGACCGAATGGGGTGCGAATAGCATCAATGATATATGCGTTTTTCATTTTTTCTGTTTCCTAAATTCTTTTTTAATCCCCCTAAATCCCCCTTTAGAAAAGAGGGACTTTTCCTCCCTTGCTTGCGCTGAGTTTTTAAAGCCGTGCTTTAAAACTCGCTCAGGGAGGTTGGGAGGGATTACTTAACCCTGTGTCGCATCAATCAGCTTCGCACCGGTCAGGGATTGCAGCTCTTCAAATGACAGACCGTCAACTTTCTCAATCACTTTCATGCCTTCAGCTGTCACATCAATCACGCACAGGTCGGTATAAATACGATCTACACATTTCAGGCCAGTTGCTGGATAGCTCAGCTCCGCTACAATTTTCGGCTCGCCTTTTTTAGTCACGTGATCGGTAGTGATAAAGACTTTCTTGGCACCAACTGCAAGGTCCATTGCACCACCTACTGCAGGAATTGCATCTGGGGCACCAGTATGCCAGTTGGCCAGGTCACCATTTTCTGCAATCTGGAAGGCACCCAATACGGCGATGTCCAAGTGACCGCCACGCATCATCGCGAAAGAATCTCCATGATGGAAGAAACAGCCACCGGTTAGCATGGTTACATATTCTTTACCGGCATTGATCAGTTCCGGATCTTCTTCACCTGGCGCAGGTTTTGGACCAAAGGCCAATAAACCGTTTTCAGAATGCAGGAATACATCTTTATCTGCAGGCAGGTAGTTTGAAATTTTGGTTGGCAGGCCAATCCCGAGGTTGACATAGGCACCATCTGGAATGTCTTGGGCAACGCGTTCAGCAATCTGGTCACGTGTTAATTTGGTATAGCTCATCGTGTTCTCCTTCACGTATTTATGCTGATTGTTCAGGCTGTTTGGCAGCAACTGACACCACATGCTGTACAAAAATACCCGGAGTGATGATGTGCTCAGGATCAAGCTCACCCAGTTCAACCACTTCTGCGACCTGTGCAATGGTGACATCTGCCGCCATGGCCATAATCGGGCCAAAGTTACGAGCAGATTTACGGTACACCAGGTTGCCCCAACGGTCGCCTTTGTAGGCTTTAATTAAAGCAAAATCGGCTTTAATCGGGTTTTCCAGAACGAATTCTTTGCCTTCGTAATTTAAGGTCGGTTTACCTTCAGCCAGTAAAGTACCAAAGCCAGTTGGGGTGTAGATTGGGCCTAAACCCATACCTGCAGCCTGAATACGGCAAGCCAGGTTACCTTGCGGCACCAGTTCCAGCTCGATTTTGCCAGCACGATACAGTTCATCAAAAATATAAGAGTCAGACTGACGAGGGAACGAGCAGATGATTTTACGTACAGCGCCTGCTTTGAGTAATTTGGCCAAACCGTAGTCGCCATTACCGGCATTGTTATTGACGATGACCAAATCCTTGATGCCCAGTTCAATCAGGCCATCAATCAGTTCAGCAGGCTGACCTGCTGTACCGAAACCACCAATCATGATGGTTGAACCATCTTTAATTTGAGAGAGCACATCTTTTAAAGATGCTGAGCTTTTATCAATCATAGTTGTTTCCTAGTCAAACAAACTTCATTGACCCGTGCTTTTGCTTGGGCTTGAAGGTGAGGTCAGTCCTGATAAACCGGTTCTGCTTAAAATGACATGAGCCAGAATACCCAGACAAATTCCCCAAAAAACTGAGCTGAGACCTAAAAACTGCATACCCGATGCAGTTGCCAGGAAGGTAATAAGTGCTGCGTCACGCTGGTTTTCCTGATGCATGGCGGCATTTAAATTGATGCCAATGGCTCCTAGAAGTGCCAGACCGGCCAATGCTGCCACCAATTCTTTCGGGAGCAGGCTAAACAGCATCACAATGCTGCCGGCAAATAAACCGCCTAAAATGTAGAACAGGCCGTTGGCAATCCCGGCGATATAGCGCTTTTCTTTCAGTTCATGCGCGTCTTTGCCCATGCACAGCGCGGCGGTAATTGAGGCCAGGACAATAGTGATCCCGCCAACACACGCCACCGCCAGCGAAGCGATACTGGTGGTGGTAATAATGGGTTTAGCCGGCGTGTCGTAGCCACTGAGCTTTAAAATGGCCATCCCCGGTAGAAACTGACCAGACAGGCTGACTAAAATCAGCGGTAAGGCCAGGTTAAGGGTCGAGTTCCAGGTCCATTCCGGCGCAATAAACTGCGGCACTGCCAGGCTAAAACTCATTTCGACCGGATTCATGGTGCCGAGCAACAGGCTCAGGCCAATTCCGGTCAATAGTACATACAGCATGGCATAGCGCGGACTAAAACGTTTGGCCAGTAAGAACACCAGCAACATGCCAAATACAATAAACGGCATGTTGTTACTGGCGGTAAACAGACCAAAGCCAAACTGGCACAAAATGCCGGCCATCATGCCTGCTGCAACTGCTTGCGGAATTAAGGCCAGCAATTTGTCGAAATAACCGGTAATCCCAATAATGAAAATCACCACGGCTGAGGTGATGTAGGCTGCAACGGCTTCGTTCAGGGAAATATCAGGAAAGAGGGTGACCAGCAAGGCCGTTCCGGGTGCCGACCAGGCGGTGACCACCGGAACTTTGAATTTAATTGAAAGGAAGATACCGGCAACGGCTGCGCCAATAGAAATGCCCCAAATCCATGAAATCATCATGGCATTGGACACTTGAGCCTGTTGGGCTGCCTGGAAGAAGATGATTAAAGGACCGGCATAGGAAATCAGTACAGCTAAAAATCCTGCAACTGTGGCTGATAAGGACCAGTCTTTTCTTAAGGTATCTAACAGGTGACTCATTGTTTGCCTCCGTGCAAGTCTGGCAATGATCCTGTACAAAAAAGATGATCAGGTTAACCCTGATCACCACCACCTACAGGTACAACCGTACCTGTCATGTACGATGATTCATCAGAAGCAAGGAATAAAATCGCATTCACTTGTTCCTGAATGGTGCCGTAGCGCCCCAAGAAAGTACGATCAATTGTTTGATCTACCACTTCTTGCATCCACGCTTGTTCTGATTCAGAAAGCGGGTTGGCATTACGTGGTACTTTGCGTGGTGGTGCTTCAGTGCCGCCTGTGGCAATTGCATTGACGCGAATACCGTCTTTGGCGTGTTCAAAGGCAAGGGAAGCGGTTAAGCCATTCACACCACCTTTTGAAGCCGAATACGGCACACGGTTAATACCACGTGTTGCAATAGAAGATACGTTTACAATCGTACCTTTTTGATTCTTAATCATTTCTGGCAACACGGCACGGCAGCACCATAGGGTTGGGAACAATGAACGATTCACTTCCTTGATAATTTCTTCTTCAGAAAATTCTTGGAAAGGTTTCATCCAGATTGCACCACCGACGTTGTTGATGAGTACATCTACACGGCCATAGGTATCGAGTGCTTTTGCAACGACAGATTCTGCACCTGCAAAAGTTTCAAGATTGGCTTTTACAGTAACAGCATCGCCACCAAGCTCTTCAATTTCAGCCAACACTTCTTCTACATAAGGAGAAAGGTCAGCCATGACTACTTGTGCGCCTTCGCTAGCCACTTGTAAAGCCACACCGCGACCAATGCCTTGAGCGGCACCAGTCACGATTACAACTTTGTTTTCAAATCTTTTTGAGCGATTCATTGTATTCTCCGACTATGTTTCTAGACTGTCTAACAAACTTAGTTGGCAGAGAATTTTTCAAATAGGAAGCTTGCAGGTTTAACACCTTCTGCATCTAACCAGCCACGTACCGCTTCTACCATTGGCACTGGACCACATAGGTAGATGTCTACATCACCACCGTTGAGCCATTCGTTTTCGATATGGCCAGTCACGTAACCTTTACGCTCGTGTGCAGATTCTGGATTTGCCACAACAGTGCGGTACTCGAACCAAGAGAATTTTTCTTGTAGTTCGTTTAATTTTTCAATTGCAACCAAGTCAAAGTCATTGGTCACACCAAAGACTAAACGTACAGGGTGCTCAGAACCTTTTTCTTCAAGCACTTGCAGCATAGACATAAATGGTGCAATACCCGTACCACCCGCTAACATCACCACAGGGCGTGCTACATTACGTAAGTAGAAGCTACCAAATGGACCCGTAAAGGTCATTTTGTCGCCAGCTTTAGCGTTTTGGCTTAAGAATTCGCTCATTTTGCCGTTTGGTACGTTACGTACCACAAAGCCAGTTAAGCGGTTGCCAGGCTTAGAGCTGAAAGAATACGAACGAGTTTCTGTTGTGCCTGGAATACCCACATTCACATATTGACCTGCAAGGAAGTGAATATCTGGTTGACCTTCATCTAACTGAATATCAAAGGTAATAGTCGAGTCAGATAAGTTTTCAACACGTGCCAATGTACCTTCAAATGCATGAATTTCAGTTTTACATACATCAGAAGTGGCTTGAATTTGGAATACTGCGTCTGAAGTTGGTTTACATTGGCATGCAAGAATATAGCCTTGTTCAGCTTCTTCTGGTGTCAATGCATCTTCAATATAAGTTTCTTCAGGCATGTCATACGAACCTGATTCACAAAACGCACGGCACGTTCCACATGCACCGTCACGGCAGTCCAAAGGAATATTGATCTTTTGACGGTAAGCTGCGTCTGACAGTGTTTCACCATCTGTAACAGAAATAAAACGTGTAACGCCATCTTCAAATTGAAGTGCAACATTGTGGTTTGACATGGCTGAATATCCTATAGAAATCTTTAAAACTTGACCTTTCAGCCAAAATTCCATCTGGCTGAAAGGTTTTTACCTAGCTGTAAATCAATACAGTCTTAGAGGTGATAAATGTCGATTACTTGGTTGATGTAATCGTTTTTCAGCACCACGTACTTGCTTAAAATTTGTGGTTTGTCGCCAGAAAAGTCGATTTCGTAGCGTGACATACCAAAGTAGCTGTAGTTGGTTTTGTAACGGAAACTTAAGGTGTTCCAGTTAAAACGTACAGTCACTTTATCGCCATCACGTTCAACAATTTCGATGTTGTTGATGTTGTGGCTCGTACGTGTGTCTGGCATGGTTGCAGACGAACGTTCAGTTTTGATACGGAACACACGGTCTTCCAAACCTTGACGGTCTGGGTAGTAAATCAAAGAGATTTCAGACTGTGGATCTGTAGTTAATTGGTCATCGTCATCCCAAGCTGGCATCCAGAAAGAAGCAGTAGGAGCGTAGCACTGTAACCACTCATCCCATTGTTCATCATCTAAAAAGCGAGCTTCTTGATAAAGGAACTGTGCAACTTTTTCTAAAGTGATGTCGCTCATGCGTTTTCTCCTTCAGTTGCAGCAAGCTCTTTCTCGTCAGCAATCGCTTTTTTCATAAGTTTGAGCCAGAATTCGTGTTGAGCAAGGTATAAACCTTCGTCTTCAGTTTTAATACCTGAAAGTTTTGGTTTTAAACCAATTTCGTTGGCTGCATCGTCTGGACCTTGGATCCAGTGTTTGGCACCACGGCTCATGTCGTTCCATTCCAGGGCAATACCGGCATAACCTGCCTGACATGCACGGAATTCTTCAAGATCGTCTGGGGTTGCCATACCTGATGCGTTAAAGAAATCTTCGTATTGACGGATACGGCGTGCGCGTGCTTCTGGCTCTTCACCCACAGGTGCGATACAGTAAATAGTCACTTCAGTCTTATCTACAGACAGCGGACGTAACACACGAATTTGTGAACCGAACTGATCCATGAAGTACACGTTTGGATAGATACACAGGTTACGGGAACGCTCGATCATCCATTTCGCCATTGGCGCACCGAATTTCTCGGTATATTCATCTTTTTTGGCAAAGTTAGGACGGTCTTCTGGGTTAGCCCATTGTGTCCAAAGTAGCATGTGACCATTTTCAAAGCCGTAAGAACCACCGCCTTGTTTGCCCCATGAACCTGCGCTCATAGCACGAATGTTGTCGCCAGCTTCTTTTTCTTTACGTTGCTGAGTTGTTGCAGCGTAGTTCCAGTGTACTGCAGACACGTGGTAACCATCGGCACCGTTTTCAGCAGTTAACTTCCAGTTACCTTCATAAGTGTAAGTAGAAGAACCACGTAAAACTTCAAGACCTTGTTGTGATTGCCCCACAATCATGTCAATGATTTTAGTTGCTTCACCTAAGTATTCTTCTAAAGAAGGAACATCTGGGTTCAAGCTACCAAACAAGAAACCTTTATAGCTTTCAAAACGGGCAACTTTTTTCAAGTCGTGTGAACCGTCTTTGTTGAAGCAATCTGAATAACCCGCATCGGCAGGGTCTTTCACTTTTAACAACTTACCAGAGTTGTTGAAAGTCCAACCGTGGAATGGGCAAGTATAAGTTGCTTTGTTACCACGCTTGTAACGACATAACTGTGCACCACGGTGTGAACACGCATTGATCATGGCATTTAATTCGCCATTGCGGTTACGTGCAATGATAATTGGCTGACGGCCAATGTAAGTGGTGTAGTAGTCATTGTTGTTTGGAATTTGGCTTTCGTGTGCCAAATAAACCCAGTTGCCTTCAAAAATGTATTTCATTTCTAGGTCAAACAGGGCTTGGTCTGTGAATACTGAACGGTGTAGTTTAAATTCACCAGATTCAAAATCATCAACCAATAGCTCATCAATGCGGTCTAAGTGGCTGGTGTTAATAACAGGAATACGAGGCATGTCCTTTCTCCGACTTTCCAAGGAGGGGAAGTCATCGGGATGAATCTAATGATTGCATCCCGATTCCATTCAAATTATGCGCTTGCGCGGCGACGTTCAACTTCAGTAGAAGGAGCGCCTTCTTTATCTTTCTGAAGAACAACGTTGAATTGGATGTATTTGAAAGGACCTTTCAAACCACGACGTGCGATTTCAGCTTCGTCAGTTACGTCTACAGCTTCAGCAACTAGACCTTCACGAGTACCGAATGCGAAGTCGTCCCAAAGGTATTTATCACCTTCGATGTTGAACTGAGTCGTAAGCTTACGGTAGCCAGGTGCAGAGATGAAGTAGTGCACGTGAGCTGGACGTTGACCGTGACGAGAGATTTGGTTCAATACACCTTGAAGTGGACCTTCAGGGTTTAAGCCATAACCTACAGGCATAGTTGTTTGAGCAACATATTGACCTTTTTCGTCAGCTAAGATTGAGCGACGTAGGTTGAAGTGGCTTTGTGACTTATCAAAGAATGAATAGTTACCGTGGCTGTTTGCATGCCATACTTCAACTTTAGCACCAGGAATGATGTTGCCGTCAGTGTCAGTTACTGTACCTTCAATGATTAAAGTCGGGATTTTGCCTTCTTCAGAACCGTCGTCCATACGTGCAAAACCTACTGATTCAGGTGCGCCTGCAACATATAAAGGACCTTCAATTGTACGTGGCGTACCGCCAGTCAGGCCTGCTTTGGCATCTGCTTCGTCAGCACGAAGATCAAGGAAGTGTTCCAGACCAACTGCAGAACCCATTAATGCAAATTCATCTGCTTTGGCGATGTCAATAATGGTTTCAATACCTTTCCATACTTCAGACTGGCTTAAATCCAGGTCTTCAATCGCTTGGAAAAGATCAGTTACAAGACGTACCACAACCTGTTGAACGCGTGGATTTACCGGACCCTCTGCAGTGTCGACGTTACAAGCCTTAACTACGTTTTCAATTGTTTGACGATCCATACAATTACTCCTTGAATGTATGTATATAGTTGTCGTGGCTGCCTGAATGCTTGTTTGGCTGGCTGATCTGGCTGGCCACAATCCTTGTTTATTTACCCTTTGGATTTCTAAAGTCGCTACCCCGATAGCGGCTTTAAATTCTTAAAATACCGATATGAACTGTGAATCAGGTGTCATCATCACGGACAGAAGATGGGTGGCGGTTAAGCGCCATCACTTCAATATTCATGTATGGATACAACGGCAGACCTTGCAGCAGGTTGTGCAGTTCTTCGTTGCTCTCAACATCAAAAATACTGATGTTTGAATACTGGCCTGTAATGCGCCAGATATGACGCCATTTACCTTGGCGCTGTAATTCCTGCGAATATGCCTTTTCAACGGCTTTAATTTCATTAGCGCGTTCAGCTGGCATATCGAGTGGAATATTGACATCCATGCGTACGTGGAAAAGCATGTCTAGCTCCTTTATTGACGACGTAAGCGGTCAAGCTTGTCTTCATCCAGTTCAATACCTAAACCGGCAGTGGTTGGTAACACCAATTCAAAGTTTTGATATTGCAATGGTGTTTTTAAAATTTCTTCCGTCAGTAGCAATGGACCAAACAGTTCGGTGCCGTAAGCCAGGCTTTCAAAAGTCGAGAACACATGCGCTGAAGCAATGGTTCCTACCGGGCCTTCCAGCATGGTGCCGCCGTATAGGTCGATATTGGCCAGCTTGGCAATTTTGCCAACCTCACATCCTTCAATCAGGCCGCCGGACTGCGCCACTTTAACTGCAAAAACTGATGCGCCATTGTTACGGGCAATCTGGTAAGCGCTGTTTGGACCCATTAACGATTCGTCTGCCATAATGGCAATATCGAAACGGCGGGTGAGGCGACGCATCGCATCGAGGTTTTCAATGCCGCATGGCTGTTCAATCAGGTCAACACCGCCATCTTGCAGCAGCTGAATACCTTTAATGGCTTCAAGCTCTGACCAGGCACGGTTGACGTCAACACGAATAGAAACGTCTTTGCCTAATGCTTTTTTGATTGCCAGCACGTGTTCAACATCTTCTTCAACCGGACGAGAACCGATTTTCAGCTTGAACACATTGTGACGTTTGATTTCAATCATCTTCTGCGCTTCAGCGATGTCTTTTTCAGTATTGCCTGAAGCCAATACCCAAAGCACAGGAACGCTGTCACGTAAACGGCCACCAAGAATTTCACTCAGTGGTAAACCGAGGCGCTGTGCCTGAATGTCCAGTAAAGCAGTCTGGATGGCACATTTGGCAAAACGGTTGCCATTAATATTCTTTTTCAGGGCGCGTATGGTTTGTGCAAAGTTCAAACCTGCCAATGTTTTTAGTAAAGGTGCGAAGTAAGTATCAATATTGGTTTTTACGCTTTCTGGGCTTTCTTCACCGTAGCCTAATCCACCAATTGTGGTTGCTTCGCCCCAGCCCACAAAACCATCGTCTGTGGAGATCTTTACCAATACCAGGGTTTGCGTCTGCATTGTCGCCACCGCCATTTTGTGTGGACGAATGGTAGGAATCTCGACAAGCATGGTTTCAATGGATTTATACATCACTTTACTCTTCGCAATCTTGCGTTGTGTATCTGATGTGATATACCTTAAAAGAATAGAAACGCACTGTCGAAGATCATTTTGGCATTTTATTATATTCTAAAGGTATGGAAAGGGTATGGAACTTAGACATCTCAGATACTTTGTTGCTGTGGTAGAAGAACAGAGTTTTACCAAAGCAGCTGAAAAACTGTTTATTGCGCAACCACCTTTAAGCCGTCAGATCCAAAATCTGGAAAGTGAGCTTGGAATTCAGCTATTTGAGCGCGGTAGCCGCCCATTACAGACCACTCCGGCAGGCCAATTTTTCTATCAGCATGCCGTAAAACTTTTGTCTAATGCGGAAGAGATCAAAACCATGACCAAGCGGGTGGGAATGGTCGAGAAAACCGTGACCATTGGTTTTGTGGGCTCTTTACTTTATGGTTTACTCCCCAGAATAGTCTATTTATTCCGCCAACAACATCCTAATTTAAAGATAGAACTGGTTGAAATGACCACCACCAACCAGATTCAGGCCTTAAAGGAAGGTCGTATAGATGTCGGATTTGGCCGTTTACGCATTTCCGATCCGGCCATTCGACGTATTTTATTGCGTGAAGAACCGCTCATGGTGGCAGTGCATGACAGTCATCTATTTGCAACAAAGCGGCAGGGTATATACCTTTCAGATATTGTCGAAGAAAATATTTTTCTCTATCCAAACCATCCCAAACCGAATTTTTCGACCCAAGTGCGCGGCCTGTTTTCCGAATACAGTCTGGAGCCGCGCAGTTTAAAAGAAGTGCGTGAAATTCAGCTGGCTTTGGGGCTGGTAGCTGCCGGCGAAGGTATGTGTATAGTCCCGGAAAGCGCGCGTACCATACAGTTGCCGCATTTGAACTATATTCCTTTACTCGATGATGCTGCTAAAAGCCCGATTTTCCTGGCGATTCGCAGTATGGATGAAAGCGAAGATATCCGCTCGCTGTTTGACAGTATTTATCAGGTCTATGATCTGGAAGCGATTAAATATGATCGTACTGTAATTTAAGGGCGTTGAAGTTTAGCTCTTTCCATCCTTTATAAAGATAAAGTTGCAACAGGTCTGAACGGCGCGCTTTTGTTCAGACCTTTTTTTATGTTTCACAGCTTAAAAATAAACTTTAATTTATATTTCTTACATAAAGATAGATTGTTTAAAACATAAACAATTGTTTATAAAACTAATTTTTCCGCCTAACTTTTTAGGTATGAATATATATGCAATCGGTTTTGGACAAAAATAACGCATTGGGTCATTGTTTACAAAAATTTGGACGGTTTCACAAGCAGGAGGCTTATCGTGAATACAACAGATTCAGTAAACATCAATACGGTGGTTGATAACGCGAAATTTACGCCATTTCACTGGGGCGTACTTTTATGGTGTTTATTAATTATTATCTTCGACGGCTATGACCTGGTTATTTACGGGGTGGCTTTACCACTATTGATGCAGGAATGGTCACTTGGTGCGGTAGAGGCAGGGCTATTGGCCAGTACCGCGCTGTTCGGGATGATGTTCGGTGCCATGAGTTTCGGAACGCTCTCCGATAAACTGGGCCGAAAAAAGACCATTATGATCTGTGTGGCCATTTTCAGTGGCTTTACCTTCCTGGGCGCTTTTGCTAGTAACCCGATTGAGTTTGGTATTTTACGTTTCCTTGCCGGTTTAGGTATTGGCGGCGTGATGCCAAACGTGGTGGCACTGATGACCGAATACGCACCAAAACGGATTCGGAGTACTCTGGTTGCCGTGATGTTCAGTGGCTATGCCATTGGCGGGATGACCTCTGCCTTGTTAGGTGCATGGCTGGTGGCAGATTATGGCTGGAAAATCATGTTCTACCTAGCCGGTACACCATTATTGCTGTTACCGCTGCTGTGGAAATTCTTGCCAGAATCCCTGATGTTCCTCACCAAAAAAGGTGAAACAGAACAGGTCCGCACCTTTGTACAGAAAATTGCTCCAGAACAGAATATTGCGCCAAATACCCAGTTTGTGCTGAATGAAGTGATGGCCGGTGATGAAGCCCCATTACGTGCACTGTTCCAGCAAGGTCGTACCTTCAGTACCTTAATGTTCTGGGTTGCGTTCTTCATGTGTCTGTTAATGGTCTATGCATTGGGCAGCTGGTTACCAAAACTGATGATTCAGGCCGGTTATTCACTCGGTGCAAGTATGCTGTTCCTGTTCGCGCTGAATATTGGCGGTATGGTCGGTGCAATTGGTGGCGGTGCCTTGTCAGATCGTTTCCATCTGAAACCGGTATTGACCATTATGTTCACCGTGGGGGCAATTGCGCTAATCCTGCTTGGCTTTAACAGTCCACAGCCAGTACTGTATACCTTAATTGCCATTGCCGGTGCAGCCACCATTGGATCACAAATTTTACTATATACTTTCGTCGCACAGTTTTACCCGACTACAGTACGTTCAACCGGTATGGGTTGGGCCTCTGGAATTGGCCGGATCGGCGCGATTGTCGGGCCTGTGCTGACTGGTGCACTGCTGACTTTAAACCTGCCACACCAGATGAATTTCATGATGATTGCCATCCCTGGTCTAATTGCAGCCGTAGCGATCTTTATGGTAAATCTGAAAGTCTCGGTAGATGGTGCCAAAGCCAAGCAGGAAAGCTTCGCCAACAGCAATGTCAAAGCAGTCAAAAGCTCTGCACATTAATCTCTGAGCAAACCGCTAGCTTGAGTTCTTCAGGCTAGCCAAACTTTAAAACAATGAAACTTTGTCAGGAACGACAAAAACGGATAGTCACAGGATAAGTGTGCCCATGAAAACAATGATGATCAAACCTTTAGTAATTGCTGTCGGTTTAACAATGAGTGTAATGGCCAATGCGCAAAGCAGCCAGGAAGTTGAGCAGCTTCGTCAGGAAGTGCAACAACTGAAAGCACTTGTTCATCAATATGCTCAACAAAATCAAACGGTTCAAGCGAATTTAAACCAACTTGCCAATACTGCGGTACAACCACCTGTTGCACAAAAAGCCAGCACTGAAAAGCGCGGCTTGGGTATGACGCTGGGTAATGCTGAATTTAACCTGTATGGAAACGTCCGTATGGATGGTTCTTATCAGGTTGAGGGCAGTAGCCGAGATTTGCCATATAACCATATTAATGCCGTAGCGTTAGAAGGCAATAATGAAAGTAGTGATCGTTTAAGATCAACACTTTCTGCTACCCGTTTAGGCATGGACTTTAAAGCACCGGTTGGTGCTGGTGACAAAGCCCTGAGCGGTAAAATTGAGGTAGATTTCCTTGGTGGTGATAAATTTGATAATTTACGTATCCGTCATGCTTATATGAGCTATGCCAACTGGTTAATTGGTCAAACCTGGTCAAACTTTGCAGTGCCGGATTATATGCCGGAAACAGTCGATGCTTTGGCCTATGCCGGTGGCGCAGTTAAACGTTTCCCGCAAGTGCGTTATACCGCGAAATTCAGCCCGCAAACCAATCTGGTGGTGGCTGCTGAAGACCCAAAAGATAACAGCATCACCCAGCGTTTACCGGCTTTAACTGCGCGCTTAAATCATCAGTTCGCCGATAACATGAGCGTGAGCGCACGTGCCATGGGCCATGAAAAACGCATCAATTCTGATGAAGAAATGGCGTGGGGTGTGGGCTTGGGCGCTAAATATGATGTGACCCCAAGCACGACTTTAAAAGCAGACTACTACCATGTGAAGGGTGATAGCAGCTTTGTGTCTTTTGCCAATACCGGCACCATCCAGGGTGCAAACGGTCTGGAGCAAAGCGAGTTTGATTCGATTACGGTCGGTCTGACCCAGAAGTTTAATGAAAAACTGCGCGGCACAGTGGGTTATGGCTATATGAGCTTTGATAATGATCAGAACTATAAAAATGCCTTGATTGCTTCAACACCGGCAACAGAGACACAGTCTAATGCAACTAGAGCCAACAAAGACTTATGGCAGGCATGGGCCAACGTGTTTTATAGTCCGATCAAGCCGGTTAGCTTAGGTCTGGAATATGTCTATGGTGAACGTACAGCTTTAGAAGCAGCAACGAATGGCAGTAATAAAGGTGAAGATAACCGTATTAATATGGTGGCCATCTATAACTTCTAATTACACGCTATAGATTAAAAAAGCCAGAAGGACACTTCTGGCTTTTTTGGTTTTAGACTTTTTTTGGACTTAAGTCTAATGTGGGGGGAAATTACAGCAAAAATATCAGGCATTTTCACCGAGTCTGACAAAAGCATACGACATTTTCATGAAAAATCCTGCGCCTGCACAAAAGCAAATCAGAACAATAAAACTTCTCCCATCGAAGTCGGGACCGAAAAAGTGCAGAATCTTGTCAGACAAAACCAGCTAAAACATAAGGAAAAGACAAGTTTTGTCCTGCATTCACATGGAATCGAGATTATGAATCTATATAGTGGGCATGAACATTAAAAAAAGAACATCCGTTCACTGAAAAAATCATGAGGCCGCTATGAGCACTTCTGTAGAGTATAAACCCGAGTGGATTCGAGAAGATTTTATTGATTTTATTGCAGAAAAAATAAATCCAGTCTGGGCATTGAAAAAAGTCAAAGCCTGCGTTGTTGAAATTCAGGCATTAAGTCCAGACTTTTATAAAATTCATTTACGTCCCAACCAGAATTTTCAGGCACAGCGTTTTCAGGCCGGACAAAGTATTCTGATCACGCTGGCGATGAATGGGGTCCGCCAGCAGCGCAGCTATTCCATTGTCACTTTGCTCGATAACGGCGATGTGATTCTGGCCATCAAACGGCAAGGCAAAATGTCCAATGCCTTGACCCGGTTACCGGCAGGGGCTGTGGTGGAGCTGTCCCAGCCGCAGGGCAATTTTGTGCTGCCGGCACAAGTTCCATCTTTATGTTTTATTGCATCGGGCAGTGGGATTACCGCCATTTATTCCTTATTACAAAAAGCCGTGGTCAGCTCGACCCAGCCGATAGACCTGCTGTATTTCACCCGGGATGATGCCTTCCATGCCGAAATTAAAACCCTGGCGCTGATGTATCCGCATTTTAAATATCATCATTTTAATACCGTAGAACAGCGTCAGCATTTGTCTTTGGCCTTACTGCAAAACACGGTCGAGCAACTGGGTGAGCGACATATTTATGCTTGTGGTTCAGCCTCGATGATGCAGGCCGCCCAGCAGATTTGTCAGCAGCTGGATTTAAGCGAGCAGTTTCATTCCGAGTATTTTCAAATGACCGCAGATGAAACTCTGGAGGCGCAGCCGGTGCAGTTCTTGCGCTCGCAGCAGGATTTTCAGGCCAACAGCAATTTGCTGGACAGTGCCGAAGCCGCCGGGTTAAGACCGGCCCATGGCTGTCGCATGGGAATCTGCAATACCTGTTCCTGTACCAAAGTCAGCGGCAGCGTGCGTAATCTGCTGACCGGTGAAATTGACCATAACCATAATACCCAAATCAAACTTTGCGTGACGCAGGCAATCAGTCCTGTCGTGATTAACTTATAATCTGGAGGGAACATCACATGAATATGCCTGCCGCGTTACATCCGAACAGCAAGTCAAAATATTTAACCGAGGCTCAGATTCAGGAATTTGGTGCCAAAGTGGAAGCCATCCGCCGTGAAGTCATGGACGATCTGGGGGAAAAAGATGCCCAGTATATTTATAAAATCCGTAATTTTGTCCGCTATAGTGAAATTGCCTCACGTGGGATGCTGATGTTTGGCGGCTGGATTCCGCCAGTATGGTTATTGGGGACTGGTTTACTCGGATTATCCAAAATTGTTGAAAATATGGAGCTGGGTCATAACGTCATGCATGGCCAGTTTGACTGGATGAATGATCCGACCCTGAACGGTGCCAGTTATGACTGGGACACCATTGCCACCGGAGACGACTGGAAATATACCCATAACTATATTCATCACACCTATACCAATATTGTCGACAAAGACCACGATGTCGGCTATGGCTTGCTACGGGTTAGCGAAGCACAAAAATGGGAACCGCGTTTTTTGATGAATATTCCGCTGGCCATTCAGCTGATGGTATTTTTTGAATGGTATGTGGGGCTGCAACGTCTGCATTTAGAAGATGTACTGGTTTATAAAACCAAAACCTGGAAACAGGTCTGGGATGAAGCGGCCGGTTTAAGAAAGAAAATGCGCCGTCAGGTGGTCAAAGATTATGTCTTTTTCCCGCTGCTTGCCGGGCCAAATGCCATTCCGGTTTTTGCCGGCAATGCTGTCGCCAATGTGATTCGCAGCCTGTGGGCATCCGCGGTGATCTTTAACGGCCATTTCACTGAAGATGCGGAAAATTTTGAAGCCGACAACACCGAAAATGAAAGCCGGGCTGAATGGTATATCCGCCAGATTCGCGGTTCGAGTAATTTTAGTGGCACCCAGTGGCTGCATATTTTAAGTGGAAATTTAAGCCATCAGATTGAACACCATTTATTTCCGGATATGCCGGCCAACCGTTATGCCGAAGTGGCACCAAAAATCAAGGCGCTGTGTGCAGAATATGGCATTCATTATAATGAGGCCAATTTTATCCAGCAGTTTTCCAGTGTCTGGGTGCGTCTGGCCAAGTGTTCGGTGCCAAATCACTGGCAGGACAAAATCGGGCAGGGCGGTCACCTGATTCGTACCTGTCTGGCCCAGCTGAAAGCCAAATTCCAGTAACAGCAGATTTTAGCCAGCTTTTATAAGACCAGAAGATAAGATGTCTTTTGGTCTTTTTTATTTTGCATAACTGCTGCATTTTTTACTCAAGACTCAAACTTGAGTGCAACAGCGCTACAGGAGCATGAGCTATTTTTACAGAAAAAACGCCCGGTCTTGCCGATTATGTAACTGAATTATCTTTATAAGTTTATGATATCTCTGCGCTTTATTTTTGAGCAGCTGGCAAGTTAACGTGGTTTAACAAAACTGAACTATGGTGATTTTGGCGAATCTCCTAAGCTGGTTTGAGTGAAAAATAATGGAAAATAACAAGATGTCAGTTGTCTCTCAGAACAGTTATCGCCCCTTAAAACTCGAACGACAAAAAAGCTATCGGGAGCTGTTTCATTTCTTTCTGGATGAAAGCACGCCAGCACCAGAAAAAGAAAAGCTTTCGGCCCAGCTTTTACAGCGCGAGCTTCACCAGATAGATCCCCCATCTATTCCTTTACCCGATGAGCCAGTCCAGATCAAAGACTGGCTTTTTCAGCAGAATATGCAGAATTGTGAACGCTATCAGCAGTATTTAAGCCGGCGTCAGGCTGGTGGTCAGCGTGAATACTTTCAGCATGTAGCAGCAGCCTATGACTTTCTGGTGAAAGTCGCGCCAGTAAAATATGTTGATGGTTCCTGGCTGTATAGCACCTTAAAACATTGGTCTGATCCGAATTTTCAGCATCTGATCATGATTTATCTGGAAGAGCTGGGCCTCGGTTCAGCCAAAGCCAATCACGTGTCGATGTATCAGCAATTGCTGAGCAGTCTGAATCTGCAAGATCTGGTCGAAGGACTGGAAGATGAATACTATTATCAGCCCGTGGTACAACTGGCGCTGGCCTATGCGCCGCAGCAATATCTGCCGGAAGTGATTGGTTTTAATTTAGGCTATGAACAGTTGCCGTTGCATTTGCTGATCAGTAATTATGAACTGGCTGAACTGGGGCTGGATCATCAGTATTTTAATGTGCACATTACCATTGATAACCTGGACAATGGTCACGCGCATCGTTCAGTCGCCGCACTGGAATATGGCTATAGTCAGGCCGCCAATAAAACAGAGTTTATTGACAAACTGAAACGCGGCTATGCTCTGAATGATGTTGGCCTAGGCTCGACTGAAATTATTAAAAACAGTGATTTAACCCCGCTGATTGAAAAGATTTTCAAGAAAAAAGCCGTGGTCGGCAAGCTGATTCATAATAACCGCTGCCGCTTTGCTCAAGCATCGGTGAATGAATGGCTCAGCAATGACCAGAAAGTGGTTGAGTTCCTTCAGGTGTTACAGGATAAACAGTGGATTAAACGCGGCCAGCATCCGAGTGAAAGCCGCTTCTGGCAGCTGATTCACAATGAAGAAGGTAAAATGTTTGGGGTGTTTTCAGTCGCTGAACAGCAGATTATTTATGACTGGATTGCCCAAGCCTATACCGAACGCCGTGCGCCGTTTAAGGCAGTAACCCCGGTGCAGCAGGTCGATGATTATATTGTCGATTATTTCAATTCAAGCGAACAGCAGGCCTTGCAGCAGCAATTAAAACTGGCGCGTAGCGCGGAAGAAAAAATCAATCTGCTATTGCCTTACTTGGCGCCGCATCAGCATCATAATCCCACTGGTTTATGGGCCACGCGTCAACTGACCCAGTTTTTATTCCCGCAAGCACTGCAGCAGATTCAATAAAATTTGATGACTACTTGTCATCACCTAACAAAATGCCAATCCTAAGGATTGGCATTTTATAGAAGTTTAAAAGGGTTCCAGCAGAACAGAAGGGCATTTAGTGAGATTTCTTTTTACCGCCGCCATCCTGTTTATTGACGGTAGACCAGCCAATGCGTTCTGCTTCTTCTTCGGAATGGCCTCGCTCTTTTTCCGATTCAATAATATGGCGGGCCTGACGTTTCTGCTTGTCGGTATAGGCCGACTTATCACCTCTAGACATCAGTTTCACTCCTGTATAGATCTGCATGTTTCAATAAAACTCAAAATGTTATCTACATTGCTTGTGTGCCTTTAAATGCCGTTAACCATTGACAATAGTACCGCCATTAACATGAATCACCTGACCGGAAATATAGCTGGCTTCATCGGAGGCTAAAAACAGATAAGCCGGCGCAACTTCACTTGGCTGACCCATGCGGCCCATGGGGGTATCTTCACCAAAACCTTTTAGCTGTTCTTCATCAAAACTGCTTGGAATTAACGGCGTCCAGATTGGGCCGGGTGCGACACCATTCACCCGAATCCCGGTTTTATTTTTTAGCAGGTTGGTCGACAGGCTACGGGTAAAAGCGGTAATTGCCCCTTTGGTGCTGGCATAATCAATCAGCTCATTATGGCCCTGATAGCTGGTGATACTGGTGGTATTGATAATACTGTCACCGGCCTGCATTTGAGGAATCAGCAGCTGGGTCACATAAAACAGCGGGTAGAGGTTGGTTTCAAAGGTTTTATGCAGCTGTTCGGGATTAATATCCTCAATGGTTTTTTGTGGATATTGCACAGCAGCATTATTGACCAGAATATTAATATGCGGAAATTGCTGCAAAGCCAGATCGACCATCTGTTGTACTGCCGCATGCTGGCGCAGGTCACATTGAATCAGCAGACATTGACAGCCTTCCTGCTCGACCAGACGCTTGGTGTCTTGCGCATCTTGATCTTCTTCTAAATAGGGAATAATAATATTGGCACCTTCGCGGGCAAACAGCACCGCCACAGATCGGCCGATGCCGCTATCACCGCCGGTAATTAAAGCTACCTTGTCTTTGAGTTTTTGACTGCCCTGATAATTGCTTTTAATAATTTCAGGTTCGGGCGTCATTTTATATTGTACACCAGGCTGATGCTCCTGTTTCTCTTGCGGAGATGGGCTGTCAGGATAATGATTCATGGAGTTCTCCAAATTTTTGGGTCGATTTATTGTTTTGCTCAATCAGATGCAATTTTTAGCGATAAAAAAAGCACGAGTCTGGGCAAATCGTGCTTTTTAGAAGTTATACCGCTTCCCATTGACGGGTGACTTCTTCAGAATTCTTGTTCAGGATAATCTGGTTGCCACGAATTTCTTCCACCCAAGAGGTCGGAATGTAATGGTGCATCCCATCGCCAGAATCCTGCTTGGTCAGTTTGATTTTGTCGCTGCCTTCCAGATGATCGACCGTACCGACATGAGTACCGCAGGAGGCAATAACTTCGCTATGTTTCTGAATGTTATTTAAATTAATATCAGCCATTTTTATTACTCCAATTCAGATGAAATAAATATCTCTATTTAATTTAAACGCCTCAAAGAGATAAAAATAGCTTTATTTAAAATCGAAACAACTCCGCCATAGAGTATAACAATTCACTACATGGAGATATATATTACACATTATGAAATATCTAAATGATTGAGGCTAAATTTAAATAATTAAAGCTATTGTTATATTGAAATAGATGAGTTGAGATAATCAAAAATCATATATTTATAAATCTCATTTTATTATTTTTAAATAAAAATTATAAACTACAGAAGATCTCTAGCTACTTATTGGTTTAAACGCTTAATCCTGAAACAGCTAGCTGGTTGAGCGGTCGGAATAATCAAAACTGAAAGGGTAGTGCTGTGTTTCTGTATATAAACCAATTTTCAGGCAATCACTAAAACTCATTAAACTGATTGAATAAAACAATCAACCTATTAAGCATTTGTTTTTAAATGATTATATAAAAATATTGCAGCTGGAATTTTTCAAAAAAACGAGAAAAATGAAGTACTTTTTGTCATTACAAAATTGTTTGTAAAATAGACAAAAAAGGGCTGTACAGTGCTGTGAATTGTGTATAATTCCGCCAACAAAAGCCCCTGCAAGTTTATAGTTTTCCTATAAGTGTGCAGGGGTTTTTCTATGGACAATTTTTTGGAATGGGATGCCCTGTTTTTAGAAGGTGGCACATACATGTTGTTTTCCAAAACCACAGTCGTTGATGCATCTGCCCAGCTCAATGCACAAGGTCTGGCAACCAAACTCAGCTTTTTTGGTCTGGGTTTAAGTACGGCATCTTGGGCACCGCTCATTCCATTTGCACAACAACGTCTTTCTTTAAACCATGCAGACTTTGGCTTGTTGCTACTCTGTATGGGGATTGGATCGATGCTGGCCATGCCTGCGGCCGGTCTGTTAATCCAGCGTATTGGCTGCCGTATTTTAATCGGGATTGCGCTGGTTGCAGCGATGATCATTTTGCCGTTACTGACGGTATTTGGTACTGCCTTAAGCATGGCAATTGTGCTGTTTATCTTTGGGACCGCGGTGGGTGCATTTGGTGTGGCCATTAATTTACAGGCGGTGATTGTTGAAAAGAACAGCCTGAAAAATATGATGTCCAGCTTCCATGGTATGTGCAGTCTGGGCGGTTTACTTGGTGTGCTGACTGTGACTGTGCTGCTGTCATTGGGTGTTTCACCGCTAATGAGCGCTTTAATCATGAGCGCGGTGCTGGCCTTTATTGCCATTCTGGCCGTTCCCAACAGCCTGTCTGAAATTGAGAAAAAATCAGACTCAGCCCCAGAAGACACCGCACCATCAGCGAAGCAGAAATTTCGCCCAAGCCCGATGATTCTGTTAATTGGTTTGGTCTGTTTTATTGCCTTTTTATCAGAAGGCTCAGCAATGGACTGGAGCGGAATTTATCTGGTTAGCAACTTTGGGATGGACGCTTCTTTTGCCGGTCTGGCCTATACCTTCTTTGCCATTACCATGACCATCGGCCGTTTTTCCGGACGTCGTTTATTAAGAATGTGGGGCGAGAAAAACATCATCCCCTATAGCGCGCTGTGTGCGGCCTTGGGTCTAGGGATTATTGTGATGGCGCCGCACTGGGCAGTAGTCCTGCTGGGCTATGCCTTACTCGGTTTTGGCTGTTCCAATATTGTGCCGGTGATGTTCTCCCGTGTTGGCCGTCAGAACATTATGCCTAAAGCGGCTGCTTTATCGCTGGTATCGACCATTGCCTATAGCGGTTCATTAAGTGGCCCGGCGCTGGTCGGTTTCTTAAGTGAAGCCATTGGCCTGAGCACCGTCTTTGCGCTGGTGGCCTTATTGCTGCTGTCGATTGCTGTCTTAAACCGCTTTACCCAGGTCGACTAAATCGGACATTCAGCTACTTATCTGTGTCTTCCTTTTCGCCAGTCAGCGCTCACTGACTGGCTTTTTTTATATTTAAGCCGCAATTCATAAGACAATGAAAGTGAAATCAAGGGACTAAAGAATATATTTAAAAATTATGGACTCTATTTAAATATTTTTTATTATTAAGAAAATAAACCACTTCATCTTAACGCGTCCATTATTTCATTATTGTAAATAAATGCAGCTGAAATATAAAGATGGTAAAAAATTAAAAAAAGATATTTAAAAGAATAAAATTTTACTATTTTAAATACAGCCTGTTAATTTTTTAAAATAAAAAAGACCTGCTACATTCCAATGATCTGAAACAAAGCGCGGCTGTTTATCTTAATTTTCACTCTTATCTTAAAAGAGTCGCAAAATAGACAATCAAAATAAATAACAGGAAGGGTGAATCATGGCCAATACACGTAATGAGGGTACTTCAAATCGTGGATTTGCGAGTATGGATCCAGATGAACAAAGAGAAATTGCCAGTCGTGGTGGGCGCGCAGCCCATGCCAGCGGCAATGCGCACGAATTTACATCCGAAGAAGCGCGTGAAGCCGGCCGCGCAGCCCATGCCAGTGGCAATGCACATGAGTTTACGTCAGAAGAAGCACATCGTGCCGGCGCCAGAAGTCATATAAACGACGACGATCGCCGTGGTCGCAGCCGCGATGATGATAATGATGACGACGATTATCGTGGACGTGGTAGAGGTCGTGGGCGTAGCCGCGATGACGATGATGGCGACGATGATCGCCGTGGACGTAGTAGAGGTCGTAGCCGCGATGACGATGATGATGACGATCGCCGTGGTCGTAGCCGCGATGACGATAATGATGACGATCGCCGTGGTCGTAGCTCATCTTCGGGCACGCGTAAACGCGACCGCTATGGACGCTTTACCTCGGACTAGTACAGCTTGCTAAAAACATAGGCTTAATCTGACCGGATAAAACAGCAATCGTTTTTGTCCGGGAAGATTAAGCCTATTTTTATGGGGGAATGAATGTGGTTTTGATCTTTACTTGATCATCTTTATGAATAAGGTAAGCGCAGATTTTTTGTGATTGCTTAGAGTTTTAAGCTCAACACAAACTCATCTTAATAGGATTTATAGGGCAAAAATTTCCCGGATAGCACCACATTTACCCGGTCGCCATTTTCATGGCTTTCCCGTTGAATATCCATACTAAAATCAATTGCACTCATAATCCCGTCGCCAAATTCTTCATGAATCAGCTCTTTAATGGTAGAACCATAGACATTCACCACTTCATACCAGCGGTAAATTAAAGGATCGGTCGGAACGCTGGTTGGCAGAGAGCCTTTATACGGCACAATCTGTAACCAGGCCACGGCTTCATCACTCAGGTTAAATATCTGACCAATTTTTTCGGCCTGTTCCTTATTCAATGCCATTTGCCCCAAACAGGCTGCCGTCACCCATTCTTTGGATAAACCAATTTCCTGCGCCACACTGGACCACTGAATATTGTTCAGTACCTTGGCAGATAAAATCATGTCTGTCACTTGTTGGCGGTGGCTAATCATATCTATTTCCTCAACTGCTTATGGCTAAAACACTGAGAAGGGAAAAGCACAATGTATGCCAGCTTAAAATCAGCTCAGATCTTGAATCTGACCATGGCGTAAATTCATCTTTCACCAAAAGTTGGTACGTTCCTTGCTGTATCTCCACTGAACTGATGGCAACGACGCCATAATTTTTTAAAACATGCTGGATGATTCAGGCAATGGCGCCTAAGACGTGAAAGTCGTCTTGGGCGCTTTTTATTTGCAAATCATCCCACCGCTAAATTTCAATCGTTGAGGGGTACTCGCAATGGCTTATCTTGCACCTTCCGAATTTGCAACCAAAGTTGTGGATGCCGGTGAATCGAAACTACATATGGCAAACCGTGATGTGCTGATCCGCGCCACCATGGCCGGGGCTATTCTGGCGCTGGCAGCGGTTTTTGCAGTCACCATTGCAGTGCAAACCGGCGTGCCTTTAATTGGTGCATTATTATTCCCCGTGGGCTTTTGTATGCTGTATCTGCTGGGCTATGACCTGCTGACCGGTGTATTTGTCCTGACACCATTGGCCTGGCTGGATAAACGTCCGGGCGTGACTTGGGCCAGAATCCTGAAAAACTGGGGTGTGGTGTTTGTCGGCAACTTCACTGGTGCGCTGATTGTGGCGGTGATGATGGCAGCGGTCTATACCTACGGCTTTTCGACCGAACCAAACAAGGTCGGTCTGGCGATTGCACATATTGGTGAAGACCGGACGCTGGGCTACAAAGAATATGGCGTAGCTGGCTGGATCACAATTTTCATTCGCGGCATGCTCTGTAACTGGATGGTGTCGCTTGGCGTGATTGGCGCGATGATGTCGACCACCGTTAGTGGCAAGTTTATTGCGATGTGGATGCCGATCATGCTGTTCTTTGCCATGGGCTTTGAACATTCGGTGGTGAATATGTTCCTGTTCCCGTTCGCAATGATGATGGGCGGTGATTTCTCGGTGATGGACTACTTTATCTGGAATGAGTTACCGGTAGCGCTGGGGAACCTGGTGGGTGGTTTGGCTTTAACTGGTCTTGCGCTTTATACCACGCATGTCCGCACTGCACCAAAACGCGAGTTCTAAGTTTTAAGCCCACAGGATGAATTTTGGAATCAGGGAAGATTCCAGCCAGTTGAGAACAGCGCATGTCCACTTTGCCATCTTCACACCAGACTTCACTTCAAATTCGGCTTGGGCAATATAGTGCTGCCGGCCGCAAAGAGAGCAATCAGGATTTTCACGGCGCGGCTGTTCCGGAGGGCTATCTGGCACAGCAAAAGGGCATTGCCTGTGCCATTGCCGATGGCATTAGCAGCAGCAATGTCAGTCATATCGCCAGTGAAACCACAGTGTCCAGTTTTCTGGCCGATTACTTTTCGACGCCCGATTCCTGGAGTGTCAAAACTTCGGTCGATCGGGTGATTCGTGCCACCAATTCCTGGCTCTATGCCCAGACCCAGCAAAGTCAGGGCCGTGTCGATAAAGACCGCGGCTATGTCTGCACTTTTAGCGCGCTGGTATTCAAACATGAGACCGCACATCTGTTTCATATTGGTGATGCCCGTATTTACCGCTTGCGTGAGCAGCAGCTGGAACAGCTCAGTGTTGACCATCGGGTCTGGTTATCTTCCCGGGAAAGCTATTTAAGCCGGGCTTTGGGCGTGGCGCAGAAAGTAGAGGTGGATTATTTGAGTCTGCCGTTGGCACAGGATGATATTTTCCTGTTGATGACCGATGGTGTATATGAATATCTGTCGGACAGCCAAATTATCGAGGCACTTCACAGCCCCGAAACTTTAGATCTTGATCAGGTAGCAGAAATGCTGGTCCATCTGGCTGATGCACAGGGCAGTCCTGACAATTTAACCCTGCAAATTGTACAGGTACAGCAGCTGCCACAGCAGGCCCAGTCACAATTTCAGCCGAGTCGCAACCAGCTGAGTCTGGCCCCGGATTTAAGCATAGGTCAGCAGTTTGAAGGCTACCGGATTCAAAACGTGCTGCACCAGAACCACCGTAGCCGTTTATATCTGGCCTGGGATGAGACGCGGCAGCAGCAACTGGTCATTAAAATTCCAGCACTGGACTTAACTCAGGATGCACAAGCGCTGGAGCGTTTTCTACTGGAAGAGTGGGTAGCAAAACGGATTCAGCATCCACAGGTGTTAGCGGCCTATCCGCATCAGCGCAGTAAATCTTATTATTTTCAAACCTATGAATATTTATCTGGCCAGACCTTAAATACATGGTTGCATCAGCAATGCCAGCCGATTGCGCTTGAAACCGCCATCCAGATTACGGAACAGATCATTAAAGGCTTGCAGGCTTTTCACCGGCTGGACATGCTGCATCAGGATATTCGCCCTGAAAATATCATGCTGAATGCACAGTTAGAGCTAAAACTGATTGATTTTGGTGCGACCCTGGTCAAGGGGATTTCCGAGTTCCAGCCGCAACATGCCGCGGCTTTGGGCACCTTGGCCTTTATGGCACCAGAATATTTTTGTTCGCGGCCGGTCTCCACCCGTTCAGACCAGTTTTCACTGGCCGTGGTACTGTATTATGTACTCAGCAAACAGTTACCCTATGGCACCGAACTGGCGCGTTGTCAGACGTTAAAACAGCTAAAAACGGTGCGTTATCATTCAATTTTAGAATATCGGCCAGATATTCCGGTGTGGATTGATGGAGCCTTGCATAAGGCCTTGGCCCTGATGCCAAATGAACGTTATGAGGTATTGTCAGAATTTCTGTATGACCTTAAGCATCCTAACCGGTATTTTTTAAAGCAGGTTCATTCTTCCTTGCTGGATAAAAATCCTGTTAGATTCTGGCAGGCGGTTTCAGCTATGTTATTTTTATGCTTGCTGTTGTCTTTGGCGTTGATGTTTAGTGTTTAAATTAAATCAGTGATTTTTAAATGCTGGACTGATTATAAAATCAGAGCCACTTGGCTCAGCGATTGTCGTTTCAATACAGCCCCATTTTGATGATGAAATCCGCGCTTAAAATGTATTAATCCCAGCTCCCGAAGGAACTGGGATTACCTACAAAATTAAAGTGAAGAGTTATTCATAACGTCTTCAGGATTGGGTAAATGAGCCAGAAGCTTCGTTCTGACTCATCGGAATTACCTTACATATTCGGGTAATTCGGACCACCACCACCTTCCGGTGTTACCCAGGTGATGTTCTGTGATGGATCTTTAATGTCACAGGTCTTGCAGTGTACGCAGTTGGCTGCGTTAATCTGGAAGCGCTTGGAACCATCATCATTTTCCATAATTTCATACACACCCGCAGGGCAGTAACGCTGTGCCGGCTCATCCCATTTAGGCAAGTTCACATCGACCGGAATCGAGGCATTGGTTAGTTTCAGGTGCGCTGGCTGGTTTTCTTCGTGTACGGTATTGGAGACGAATACTGAAGACAAACGGTCAAAGGTCAGCTTGCCATCCGGTTTTGGATAGTTCGGCTTAAAGCTTACCGCATCTACGGTTTTCAGTGCGCTGAAGTCAGGCACTAAATCATGCAGGGTAAATGGCACTTTAAAGATGTTCTGGTCGATAAAGTTAAACGCACCACCAAACCATTGACCAAACTTGTGCATTGCCGGGCCAAAGTTACGCGCGTTGTAAAGCTCTTCTTTTAGCCAGCTGTTGTTGAACTTCTCAGTGTAAGAGGTTAATTCTTTTACAAAGAAATCTTCACCCTCAGTCACGCGGGCAATCGCCAAGTCACCACCTTTTTCGACACCAGCAGCAATCGCTTCAAAGACTGCCTCACCACAGAGCATGCCGGATTTCATTGCGGTATGAGAGCCTTTGATTTTGGCAAAGTTCAGGAAGCCTGCATCATCACCAATTAAAGAACCACCCGGGAAAGTGAATTTAGGCAGCGAGTTAAAGCCACCTTTGGTTACGGCACGCGCACCATAAGAAATACGCTTACCGCCTTCCAAGTATTGCTTAATCAGAGGATGAGTCTTCCAGCGCTGCATTTCCATAAATGGATACATATGCGGATTTTCATAAGACAGATCGACGATCATCCCCAGCGTGACCTGGTTGTTTTCCGCGTGGTAGAGCCACCAGCCGCCGGAAGAACCGGTTTCAGACAATGGCCAGCCGGCACCGTGCATCACCAGACCTGGTTTATGTTTGGCCGGATCAATTTCCCACAGCTCTTTAATGCCGATACCGTAGTGTTGAGGGTCGGCATCTTTATCCAGATTAAATTTCTGGATCAGGCGTTTGCCTAAGTGACCACGACAGCCTTCAGCAAACAGGGTATATTTGGCATGCAGTTCATAACCTGGGGCAAAGTTATGGGTCGGTTCACCATCTTTACCAATGCCCATATCACCGGTTTGAATACCTTTTACTGTGCCATCTTCATGGTACAGGATTTCAGACGCCGCAAAGCCCGGGAAAATCGACACTTCCAGCTCTTCGGCTTTCTGGCCTAACCAGCGCACCACGTTACCAAGCGAAATGACATAGTTGCCATCGTTGTGCATGGTTTTTGGCACCATCCAGTGTGGCGCTTCTTTCGAAGTGGTTTCAGACAGCAGGAAGAAAGTTTTGTCTTCTGTCACCGGTACATTTAAAGGTGCACCTTCTTCTTTCCAGTTCGGGAACAGCTCATTGATGGCACGTGGTTCCAGCACCGCACCTGACAAGATGTGCGCACCGACTTCGGAGCCTTTTTCTACGACACAAACGGACAGATCATTCAGGTTATTTTCAATTGCAAGTTGACGGATTTTAATCGCCGCAGACAGACCCGCAGGGCCAGCACCTACGATAACGACATCAAACTCCATGGCTTCTCGGTTAATATCTTCCATAATAAGAAATCCTGTTTCGCTATACGATATTTATATCATTATATAAATCGGTTTTGAAGTTTATTTTTTAACTTTTTATTTGAAATAGGACTGTATTCAACGTTTAGATTTGTGAGCTTTGTTGCGTAGGAGAAAAGCTGCTTTGCATGGGAAGGGCGGTGTTGGAATTAGGTTATATCGAACGAAATAAAAAGAGCGACCTGTGTCGCCCTGATTATGATGTGCTTAGATATTATTGAGATTCATCGCAATATTGTTGACCATATGAATCAGACGCGGGCCAATCTCGTTTTCCAGTTTTTCCTGATTTAACAGATAACTAGGCGCGCCGCAGTTAAAGGTCAAAATACCATGTTTAGGATGAATCAATGGCACCGCCACAGAGTTGACATCTTTGGCCCAGTCACCTAAAGACAGACAGTAGCCATAATCCTGATAGTCGCGGATCGCACGTTCCAGATTACGTTTAATGGTCGTCCATTGCTCTTCGTGTCTTTTCTTGATCGCGTCAAACAGATATTCACGTTCTTTCACGTCCATAGCGGCTAGGCAGGCACGTCCCATGGCACTGGAATGAATCGGTAATGTTGAACCGACCGAACGGCGCATGGTCAGGGTCGTGTCAGTATGGACTACTTCCAGATAAATCATATTCAGACGGTCACGGGTGGCCATGGCGACCGGCGCCTGGGCATAGCGTGACATTTCTTCCATGAACGGATGAGCCTGCGTTCGCGCAGAAATATTGCTTAATGCCGAATAACCCAATGCCAGTACGCCTACATCAAGTAGATATTTGGTCGTATTTGGCAACTGTTTTAAATAGCCCAGAGAAACCAGGGTGCTGGTAATACGCGCCACGGTCGGTTTGGGCAAATTGGTCATTTGCGCAATTTCCTGATTACCTAACAACTGATTGGTCGCCGAGAAGCATCTTAAAATCTCAAGTCCACGTGCAATAGAGGCAATGAACTGCGGATTATTTTCGCGGTGAATATGCGAAATCGGATCCAAGCGAATTTCATCAAAGTTAGGGATTTCACCTGTTTTATTTTTTGTCATGTTCAGCATAAATAGAGTAAATTAATGAATATGATAGCAACTTAGTTTCACGATACAAAATAAAACACATAAATTATTGATAAATTGCACAAAAAATAAATGATTTTTATTCTGTATCGCGGCCAAACAGGTTGCGATAAATTTTTATAACACGATAAAAGTAAAGTTTGTACTTTTAGAGTAAAACCTCCAATAAAGCAATGAATTTTATCGTTTAGTGCCTAATTTTATGGTCCCTTAATCATTTCTGATTAATATTCATCCTTAAATTTAAATTTTTAAAGAAATAATTTCGTATTATGAAATTTTATTCTATATTAATCAAAACAGAAATTCAGTAAAAATTTGCTTATTTATAGAAAAAATAAATTTTTTCATAAAATTTCTTGCTGAAATCTTAATTTTGTGATTATTTATTTCGTATTGCGAAATGAAAATAAGGGTGAAGGAATTTACCCAAACCAGATAAAACGGAGATTCCTATGATTCGTGATCCAGAAATGCTTGATCAACTTCTATCAACGATTCGCGATTTTGTGAAAAACGAGCTCGTTCCACTCGAGCATGAAGTAGAAGAAAATAATGCCATTCCTGAACACATTGTTGATCAGATGAAAGAACTGGGGCTGTTCGGTCTGACCATTCCTGAAGAATACGGCGGTTTAGGCATCACCATGGAAGAAGAAATTCTGGTGGCGATGGAGCTGGGCCGGACTTCTGCTGCTTTCCGCTCTTTAATTGGTACCAACAATGGTATTGGTTCAAGCGGTATCGTAATTGATGGTACAGAAGAGCAAAAGCAAAAGTATTTACCACGTTATGCAACGGGTGAAATCATTGGCTCGTTCTGTTTGACTGAGCCAGATTCTGGTTCAGATGCAGCATCTTTAAAAACCAGTGCGGTAAAAGATGGTGATTACTACGTTTTAAATGGAACCAAACGTTTTATTACCAATGCACCACGTGCCACCACTTTCACGGTCATGGCGCGTACCAATCCGGAAATTAAAGGCGCCAGCGGTATTTCAGCTTTCTTGGTTGAAGCGGGTACGCCAGGTTTAAGTCTGGGCAAAATTGATAAAAAAATGGGTCAGCATGGTTCATATACCTGTGACGTAATTTTTGATAATTGCCGCGTTCATAAAGATCAGCTGATTGGTGGAGTTGAAGGCGTTGGCTTTAAGACAGCCATGCGTGTACTCGACAAAGGTCGTTTGCATATTGCCGGCTATAGCGTCGGTATGGCAGAACGTATGCTGGAAGATGCCTTAAATTATGCGGTGGAACGTAAACAGTTTGGTCAGCCAATTGCAAATTTCCAGCTGATTCAGGGTATGTTAGCCGACTCAAAAGCTGAAATTTATGCAGCCAAATGTATGGTGCTAGATGCAGCACGTAAGCGTGATGCCGGTCAGAATGTCACGGTTGAAGCCTCATGTGCCAAAATGTTTGCCACTGAAATGTGTGGCCGCGTTGCTGACCGCTGCTTGCAGATTCATGGTGGTGCCGGCTATATCAGCGAATATTCAATTGAACGTTTCTATCGTGATGTGCGTTTATTCCGTTTATATGAAGGAACGACCCAGATTCAGCAAATTATCATTGCACGTGAAATGATTAAACAAGCGACTGCTTAATCGAAATAAGAAGGGATGATAGACATGACAAAAATTAGATTTGACTGGCAAGACCCATTCCTGCTGGAGCAGCAGCTGACTGCAGAAGAACGCATGATCCGTGATACTGCTGCGGCCTATTGTCAGGACAAGCTGATGCCACGTGTACTGGAACAGTTTCGTCATGAAAAAACCGATCCGACCATTTTCCGTGAAATGGGCGAGCTAGGCTTACTAGGCCCAACCATTCCTGAACAGTACGGCGGTGCCGGTTTAAATTATGTCAGCTATGGTCTGATTGCCCGTGAAGTCGAACGCGTCGATTCAGGTTACCGCTCTATGGCCAGTGTACAAAGTTCGCTGGTGATGGTACCGATTAATGAATTTGGCTCGGAAGAGCAAAAACAGAAGTATTTACCAAAATTAGCCACAGGTGAATATATTGGCTGTTTTGGTCTGACTGAGCCGGATCATGGTTCTGACCCGGGCAGCATGATTACCCGTGCCAAAAAAGTCGATGGCGGTTATCGTTTAACAGGCGCAAAAATGTGGATTACCAACAGCCCAATTGCCGATGTATTTGTGGTCTGGGCCAAAGAAGTTTCACCTGAAGGCAATGTCGGTGACATTCGCGGCTTTATTCTGGAAAAAGGCTGGGAAGGGCTGT
>NZ_VPBR01000007.1:0-104939 GCF_013418645.1 Acinetobacter sp. YH12132 | reverse complement strand
ACAATAGCAAGAGTGAACCACCTGATCCCTTCCCGAACTCAGAAGTGAAACCTCTTAGCGCTGATGGTAGTGTGGGGTTACCCATGTGAGAGTAAGTCATCGCCAGCTCATTAATTCAAAATCCCCCTAGCTTAAACAGCAGGGGGATTTTTTTATGGGTGTAATTTCTAGTTTCTACATCTACGACTTAGATAGTGCTTTTTAGGTTTTATGACACAATTTTTACATTTATTTGCAAATTTGTGTGGTAGAAGTTGTCATTTAAGCCTGTCTTAAAAATTGCAATGATGAAGCTTTTATTTCACTGTTTTGTAATATAAAAATTTTAAAAAATAGAATAAGTTTCCACTAATTGTAAGATTTATAACTAAATTTTCTGCTCTGAAATTGAGCTTTATTGCTAAATCAAATCTGATTTTTAAGAAAAATTTATCATTTAGACTTTTTATCCATAGACAAAAAATGAATAATCATTCATTTTATAGACAAAAGTGAATGATTGTTCATTTTTTCATATTAAGAATAAAATCTCACAATTGGAGGTGAGGATTAATGACAGCAACAACAATGAATGTGAATGCTGTAGTGGACAAGGCGAAGTTCAAACCTTTTCATTTAAACGTCGTACTCTGGTGTTTATTTGTAGTCATCTTTGACGGTTATGACCTGGCGATTAATGGCGTAGCCCTACCACTACTGATGCAAGAATGGAATATGACTGCTGTGCAAGCAGGCATGTTGGCCAGTACTGCCCTGGCCGGAATGATGTTCGGTGCCATGTTTTTTGGCATGCTGGCCGATAAGATTGGCCGTAAAAATGTCATTTTAATTTGTGTGACCTTATTTAGCGGTTTTACCTTCTGGGGCGGTTTCGCATCTAACCCGACTGAATTCGGAATTTTGCGCTTTATTGCAGGTTTAGGAATTGGCGGAGTATTACCGAATCTAGTGGCCTTAACCTCTGAATATGCACCACAAAAACTGCGCAGTACCTTGGTGACGACCATGTTTAGTGGTTATGCGGTCGGCGGTATTATGGCTGCATTACTGGGTGCCTGGTTAACTCCAAGTTTTGGCTGGGAAGTGATGTTTTATATCGCGGGTATTCCACTGTTACTGTTACCGATCTTGTGGAAGTTTTTACCTGAATCATTGACCTTTTTAGTGAAAAAACAGCAGGATGAAAAAGCGCGCCAGATTATCCAGAAAATCACACCAGAAGAAAAAGTCAGTGCGCAGACTCAACTGGTCTTAAATGAAGTACAGGTGCCGGATGCCTCTATTGCCGCCTTATTTAAGCAAAACCGTGGCATGAGTACCTTATTGTTCTGGTGCTGCTTCTTTATGTGTTTATTGATGGTCTATGCACTGGGCAGCTGGTTACCAAAACTAATGATGGCCGCTGGTTACTCGCTGGGTAGCAGCCTGATGTTCCTGATGTCGATGAATATTGGCGCAGTAATTGGTACCATTGGCGGCGGGATTCTGGCAGACCGTTTCCATTTAAAACCGGTGATTATTGGCATGTTCCTGATGGGGGCTGTGGCGCTGGTTGGATTAGGCTTTAACTCGCCACAACCGGTGATTTACCTACTGGTGGCGCTGGCTGGGGCTTCCGCAATTGGCAGTAGTATTCTGCTATACAGCTTTGTGGCGCAGTATTATCCACTAGCGGTGCGCTCAACCGGGATTGGTTGTGCCTCTGCGGTCGGCCGTGTAGGTGCAATTGTCGGCCCGATTATTATCGGGGTGCTATTGGGTATGGAATTACCGCATAAACTGAATTTCTTGGCGGTGGCGATTCCAGCGGTGATTGGTGCAATTGCAGTTGCCCTGATTCGCATCCAGAAAGCCTCAGAGCCGGTTACTGAAACACCACCGGTGGTGTCTAAGGCCAGTCGCTCTTATAGCTAAACTGATGTAATTCATCTAAACCAACAAAAAGCCTCAGTAGAGGCTTTTTGTTTAAAGGGAAAAAGATGTTTTGTTGTTTTAGAAATGTGCTTCCAGCCCGAGATAAGGACCTTTGAAATCCAGCTGGAGATTACGTTCATCACCTTCGTTTAGCTCCACATCTAGAATGCGGTAACCGGCTTTCAGGCCGACATCGACCAGTAAATTATCAATAAAATTATATTTCAACCGCCAAGGCAAAAGACAAACTGGAGTCATCTTTCATCTCGGGTTGGCCCAAGGCACTCGATAAGTCACTGTTATAATGCCAGTAATCGACGCTACCTTTAACACCAATAATATCGGCCTGTGCGGCGCTAAAACAGCCAAGACCGAGGATGAAACACAATGCTGGACGTGTACGCATAAAAATCCCTGTAGAGCTTGTATATTCTCAGAATAAATTTATTGTGGAGGATGGAACCGGGAAACATCTCGGCGCATCATATCGGGAATTGGTATAAATTGCATTGACGCATCATGCAAAAAATAGAGGACCTGCACATGGCTACGCACACTGATCATCCGCACGATTATCCTTTATATCTGGCTGGACAGCCGCATGTGACCGGCCAGTGGCTAGAGGTCGAAGATAAGTATCTGCAGCGCTGTTATGCACGTGTGGCGCTGGCCGATGCAGAGACGCTAGAGCAGGCGATTCAGGCCGCAGTCCAGGCGGAAGCGGCGATGGCGGCGTTAAAACCGTTTCAGAAACAGAAAATCCTGCTGCATTGTGTGCAGCGTTTTCAGGAATGCCGGGCCGAGCTCACCGAACTGCTGATTATTGAAGGCGGCAAACCGAAAAGGGCTGCCGCTGCTGAAGTGGAGCGGTTAATCAATACCTTTCAACTGGCTGCGGATGCAGTCACCCAGATGGATCAGGGCCGGATGATGCCATTGGCAGTAACTGCCGCGGCTTGCAGTTATCAGGGCATCAGTAAACAGGTACCGATTGGCGCGGTATCGCTGATCAGTCCATTTAATTTTCCTCTGAATTTAACTGCCCATAAAATTGCACCCGCGATTGCTGCCGGCTGTCCCTTTGTTTTAAAACCTGCCAGTCTAACCCCAATTTCTGCCTTAAAAATTGCCGAGATTCTGGCGGAAACCGATTTGCCGGCTGGGGCCTTTTCGGTATTGCCCTGTCCGCGTGAGCAGGCCGATGTGCTGGTCACCGATGACCGCTTTAAACTGCTGAGCTTTACCGGTTCCGATGTGGTGGGCTGGGACATGAAAGCGCGTGCCGGACGTAAAAAGGTCACGCTGGAGCTGGGCGGCAATGCTGCCGTGATGATTGAGGCCGATACCGAAGTCAATGATGCGCTGGTTGACCGGTTAATTGGAGGTGCCTATAACCATGCCGGGCAGGTGTGTATTAGTGTGCAGCGTATTCTGGTACATCGCGCGATTTACACACAGCTTAAAGATAAACTGGTCAGCCGTTTGCAGTCATTACGGGCGGCTGATCCGCGTCTGGACAGCGCTTTGGTTGGGCCGATGATTAAAGAGAACGAAGCCGTGCGCCTGAAAAAATGGCTAGATCAGGCCGTAGCAGAAGGCGCGACGATACTGGTGGGCGGTGAACAGCAGGGAGTGATGTTCGAGCCGACATTGCTGGAGCAGGTTTCGCCTCAGTCAGAAATTTACCAGAATGAAGCTTTTGGTCCGGTGGCTATTCTGGAGCCGTATGAACAGTTTGAGCAGGGTATTGAACGGATTAACCAGAGCCGCTTTGGTTTGCAGGCCGGGGTCTATACCCAGAATCTGCAGCAGATGCTGTATGCTTGGGACCAGCTGCATGTTGGCGGGGTGATTATTAACGATATTCCATCGTTCCGGGTCGATAACATGCCGTATGGCGGGGTCAAGGATTCGGGGCTGGGCCGTGAGGGAATTCAATCGGCAATTCGTGATATGCAGGAAGAACGTTTGCTGGTGATCCATCAACCGGGTTGACGGCTTGGGGTGCATCAAGGGTAAGCTTGAACTTGATGCATTCTCATCTATAGATCACGGCAATCTATTTAAATACAGCATCTGAAGAAAGCATTGAGGGGCGGCGATAGGCATTTTATATCATCGGGTATAAATGACCGTTTAAAGGATAGCAATTGAGTTTTCAGTTTTACTTCATAATTTATTCCAAAAAGTTTGGTAATTCATAACCAAAATTGTACAATAAATAAGCTGATTAATTGAGCGGTTGAATCAGGATAGATTATAAAAACCCAAGATTTGGAGCAGAAATTACAGAATAATTTTTTAAAAGTGAGTATTGTTGAACCATATAAAAGGGAGTCTTCACGATGCACTTTAAGCAAGTTTTCGTCATCCACTCCCTGTTTGTCATTTAGAAACCAGTACCCAAAAGGTCAAGGCTAAATCAAACACTCAAGATTAATATTGCATGGTGCTTTTTTGCTTGCGAGAAAACCACATAAAAAGCAGTGAAAAAAGCATCTAGGTTTAGGTGTTTTATGTCAGGAAATCGTGAAAACTGGTCCGCGCGATCAGGCTTTATTATTGCAGCGATTGGTTCAGCTGTAGGCTTGGGGAATATTTGGCGTTTTCCCTATGTGGCTTACGAAAATGGTGGTGGTGCCTTCCTGGTGCCGTATCTGGTGGCAATTTTTGCTGCCGGTTTGCCGTTATTATATTTAGATTACGCGGTTGGACATAAGTTCCGTAAAGCGCCGCCACTGGCGTATAAAAAGCTCATGAACAGCGAGTCCTTAGGCTGGTGGCAGGTGATGGTGACCCTGGTCATCGGGATTTACTATGCCAGCGTTCTGTCCTGGGCCGGTAGTTATATGTACTACGCAATTGGCCAGAAATGGGGGGCAGATACCCAGGCTTTCTTCTTTAATTCCTATTTGCAAAATGGCGAAGGGCTGGCCTTGGGCTTTGTACCGACCTTATTCTTTGGTCTGGTGATTGTCTGGGCAGTGGTGATGTTCATTCTTTACGGTGGCGTACGTCGTGGTGTGGAACTGGCCAATAAAATCTTTATGCCGTTACTGGTGGTACTGTTCACAATTCTGGTGATTCAGGCGATCCGTTTACCGGGCGCAACCGCAGGTTTAAATGCCTTCTTTACCCCGAACTGGGAAGCGATGGGCAACTATAAAGTCTGGCTGGCCGCATTTGGTCATATCTTCTTCTCGCTGTCTGTGGGCTTCGGGATCATGCTGACCTATGCTTCATATTTAAAGCGTAAAACCAATATGACCGGTTCCGGTGCGGTGGTTGCGCTGGCCAACTCGTCTTTTGAAATTCTGGCTGGTATCGGGGTATTTGCGGCTTTGGGCTTTATGGCCTTCAGCTCAGGCTCAACCGTGGAAGAAGTGGTATCTGGCGGTATTGGTCTGGCTTTTATTGCCTTCCCGAAAATTATTTCCAGCATGGGCGCAGGCGGCGACTTATTTGGCTTCCTGTTCTTTGCCTCGTTGACCGTTGCCGGGATTACTTCCATGGTCAGTATTCTGGAAGTGCCGATTTCAGCTTTCCAGGACAAGTTAGGCTGGTCACGTAAAAAATCGGTCAGCATTATTGCCGGTGGTTCTGCCATTGTTTCGACCCTGATTTTCTCGACCCATAGTGCGATTACCTTTGTCGACATCATTGACTACTTTGCCAATAATATTGGTATTGTTGGCGGTGGTTTACTGTCGATTATTCTGGTGTCGTGGTTCCGTCGTCCGTTATTGTCGCAGTTACAGGCGCATATCAACCAGTACTCTAGTATTAAACTGGGTGCCGGCTGGAACTTCCTGTTAACCGTGATTACTCCATTATCATTACTGGTGGCTTTAGGCCTAACCATCAAGTCGATTGTTGCAGAAGGTTATGGCGGTTATCCGGCTGAAATCTTATGGTTGGTGGGTGGCGGTACGCTGGCCCTGTTTATTGTGGGTGCCATTGTACTGAGCTGTCTGAAAGACAAAGTCCCGGAAGAGGAGAACTAAGATGAATACTGAAGCAATTATCATGATGATCATCTCGACTGTCCTGCTCTGGGGCGGTTTAATCCTGGCCATGATTCATCTGAGCAAACATCCAGATGAACCAGAGGATTAAGTCTGTGATACATGCATGTGCAGACTAAGCCGCTGTAGAATAAAAAAGGAACCACCTGAGGGTTCCTTTTTTTATCGTCTAGATTTTTTCGATCCGGCAATAATAGAAGCCATCGCCGCGTCCGGCTTCCGGTAACAGCTGGCGACCATACTGCTGTTCGACGCCATAGTCTGTGGCAATTTTAATTTCTTTGGCATCGGCATGCTGGGCAAAGAACTGCTGCATCTGCTGCTCATTTTCTGCTTTTAAAATGGAACAGGTGATATACAGCAAAGTGCCGCCGACTTTTAACTGGGACCACATCTGTTCCAGAATCTGCTGCTGCAGCTCGACGGTTTGCTGAATGTCAGCGGATTGACGTAACAGGCGAATATCCGGATGACGACGCATCACCCCAATGGCAGAGCAGGGCGCATCCAGCACAATACAATTGACTGGTTTGGTTGCAGTCCAGCGCGTAGCATCTGCCGCCAGAATTTCGACCTGCTGTGTATCGGTCAGTTGCAGGCGCTCCAGATTTTCCGTGACCCGTAGCAGGCGTTTCGGGTCCTGATCCAGTGCCACCAAAGTGGCCGGACTAAATTTTTCCAGAATATGTGCGGTTTTTCCGCCCGGGGCTGCACAGGCATCAATCACCACTTTGCCATTTAAATCTGGCAGTAACTGCGCACAAAGCTGGGCATGTTCATCCTGTACCGAGAACCAGCCGGCATCAAAGCCCGGCAGCTCCGGAATCTGCACCGCCTGCTCCAGAATAATTGCCACATCGGAACGTTCACCTGGACGAGCCTGAATACCGGCACCCAACAGTTTATTCAGATAGGCTTCACGGCTGATCTTGCGCTGATTGACCCTTAAGGTCAGTGGCGCTGTCTGTTTCAGGTCCTGGGTCAGCTGCTCCAGCTGTTCCGGCCAGTCTTTTTTCAGACGTTTAAACAGCCAGCTGGGTAAACCATGCGCCGCTTGCAGGGCCTGCTCAAAGACCGATGTTTCACGTGAAACACGTCGCAGGATGGCATTGACCACACCACTGAGTGCCTGAAAGCCCAGCTGCTTGGTGGCAGTCACGGTTTCTGAAATGGCTGCATGGTCGGCAATACGGGTACATAAAATCTGATACAGCCCGACATAGAGACAGGTTTCGACGGTTTCATTGTTCAGCGGTTTGACCAGCAAAGGCAGGGTAATGCTTTTCAGGCCATACCATTGACGTAAGGTGCCCAAGACCAGTTCGTGATACAGCGCCCGGTCACGCTCGGCGACCTTGGTCAGATGCAGCGGTAAAATACTGGCCAGAGATTGGCCCTGCTGGACGGCCAATAAAGTACGAATCACTTGGGCGCGTAAGTTCAGATGTGACTGACCCGATAGATGTTGATTCATGCCAGCACCTGCCCAACGTTTAATTTCTGGGTTTGTGAAATCTGTACCGGATTCAGCGCTTTACCGCCCGGCCATTGCAGGCTGGTCAGGCAGATGGCTTTGCCATCGCCACAGGCCACATGCACGCCCTGTTTATCCAGCGTCAGAATGGTCCCCGCCGACTGGCCATTGACCGCTTCATTTGACAGCACAGATCCCCAGACCCGTAAATTACTTTGCTCATCCAGCGGAATAAACGCCACCGGCCACGGGTTAAAGGCGCGAATATTGCGGTCAATTGTCACAGCATCCTGAGACCAGTCAATTTTCGCTTCGGCTTTAGACAGCTTGTGGGCATATACCGTTAAAGCTTCATCCTGTACTTCGCGCTGTTCCAGATACTGTTGTAAAGTCTGCTCCGAAGCCAGTACCGCCACAATCGCCTCCGCACCCTGAATGGCCAGTTTGTCATGCAGGCTGGCAGAGGTATCTTCAGCTGTAATCGGGCACAGGGTTTTATACATCATATCGCCGGTATCCAGCCCGGCCGCCATCTTCATAATGGTCACGCCGGTTTCAGCATCACCGGCGGCAATGGCGCGTTGAATGGGCGCCGCTCCTCGCCAGCGTGGCAGCAGCGAACCATGAATATTCAGGCAGCCATATTTGGGTGTATCCAGCACCACTTGTGGCAAAATCAGGCCATAGGCCGCCACCACCATTACATCGGCATTCAGGGCTTTTAGTTCTGCCTGCGCAGCCAGACCTTCTTCCGTGGACGATTTAAAATGTAGTGGTTGATACACCGGAAGATCATGCGCCAGCGCCAGTTGTTTCACGGCAGAGGCCGTGAGTTTTTGTCCGCGGCCTGCTTTGCGGTCAGGTTGAGTATAGACCGCCACAATTTCATGCTCGGTTTTTAATAAGGCATCGAGCGCTACAGCTGCAAATTCTGGTGTTCCCGCAAAGATAATTTTCACACATGAGATTCCATATAGACTTGCCCCACATTATATGCGAAAAGCCTTTTTAAGCCTAAATTGTCATGTAAATAGAGATTGCATCTTCATGAGTTTGGCTAGGTGCTGTTCTTTGCAAACAAAATTTTATTTAAAAAATTAATATCAATAAATTTTGTTTATATAAAAGGTAAAAATTATTCATGAAAATGCCGGAGCTAATGCTTTATGATCAAATCATATCGGCTCCGTAGGCGAGTCTCCCCAGTTTTCATCAGTTGAAAGATCGCAGAATAAAAGGTTCAAAAGACCCGATCACCCAGCACGCTGACAGATTGAGCTGTAGTATGATGTGACGAAATTTCAACTGATAACCTGAAGATCAGTACATTTTAGCCAGAGATGGGGATTCACCCTCTCAAGCACAACTCGTTGGAAATACACATGCCTGACTATCGTTCAAAAACATCGACACACGGAAGAAATATGGCGGGCGCACGTGGCTTATGGCGTGCGACCGGGATGAAAGATGAAGATTTTGGCAAGCCGATTATTGCGGTGGTCAACTCTTTTACCCAGTTTGTACCGGGTCACGTGCATCTAAAAGACCTGGGTCAGCTGGTGGCACGTCAAATTGAAGCGTCAGGTGGTGTAGCCAAAGAATTCAATACCATTGCGGTCGATGACGGCATCGCTATGGGGCATGACGGTATGCTGTATTCCTTGCCGTCACGTGACCTGATTGCCGACTCGGTTGAATATATGGTCAGCGCGCACTGTGCCGATGCCATGGTCTGTATTTCAAACTGTGACAAAATCACCCCGGGCATGTTAATGGCCGCCATGCGTCTGAATATTCCGGTGGTGTTCGTGTCCGGCGGTCCAATGGAAGCGGGTAAAGTCAAAATCCGTGGCAATGAAAAAGCCATCGACCTGATTGATGCCATGATTGTCGCTGCAGATGACAACTTTACCGATGAAGAAGTGGCAGAATACGAACGTTCAGCCTGTCCAACCTGTGGTTCATGTTCAGGCATGTTCACTGCCAACTCAATGAACTGCTTGACCGAAGCGCTCGGTTTATCTCTTCCAGGTAACGGTTCTACACTGGCCACGCATGCTAACCGTAAAAAACTGTTCGAACGTGCTGGTTCTTTAATTGTGGAACTGGCCAAACGTCACTATGAACAGGATGATTACAGCGTTCTGCCACGTTCAATTGCCACCAAAGCCTCGTATGAAAATGCCATGACGCTGGACATTGCCATGGGCGGTTCAACTAATACTGTATTGCACCTGTTGGCTGCGGCCAATGAAGCCGGTGTTGATTTCACCATGGATGACATCGACCGTTTATCGCGTAAAGTGCCGGTCTTGTGTAAAGTGGCTCCGGCAAAAAATGATGTACATATGGAAGATGTCCACCGTGCCGGCGGGATCATGGGTATTCTAGGCGAGCTGGATCGTGCCGGTTTGCTGGATACTTCTGTACCGACTGTACATGAAGCAACTTTAAAAGATGCCTTAGATAAATGGGACATCATCCGTACTGAAAACGAAGAGGTGTACACTTTCTTCAAATCGGCGCCAGGTGGCGTTCCGACCCAGACTGCATTCTCACAAGACCGTTATTATTCACGCCTTGATGGCGACCGTGAAAATGGTGTGATCCGTAATGCTGAACATGCCTTCTCTAAAGATGGTGGTCTGGCCGTGCTGTACGGCAACATCGCGCTGGATGGCTGTATCGTAAAAACTGCGGGTGTAGATGAATCCATCCTGAAATTTAATGGTACAGCTCGCGTATTTGAAAGCCAGGATGCCGCGGTGGAGGCGATTCTGGGCGGTAAAATCAGCGCCGGTGATGTGGTGGTGATTCGTTACGAAGGTCCACGTGGTGGTCCGGGGATGCAGGAAATGCTGTACCCAACCAGCTACCTGAAATCTAAAGGTCTGGGCAAAGACTGTGCCTTGCTGACCGATGGCCGTTTCTCGGGCGGTTCATCTGGCCTGTCGATTGGTCACGTCTCTCCGGAAGCGGCAGAAGGTGGCGCGATTGGTCTGGTCGAAGATGGCGACCGCATTGAAATTGATATTCCAAACCGTAGCATTCACCTGGCGGTTGATGATGCAACCATGGCAGCGCGCCGTGAAGCACAGGAAGCCAAAGGCTGGCAGCCGGCTGAGGAACGTCCACGCAAGATTTCTAAAGCGCTGAAAGCCTATGCCATGCATACCACCAGTGCGGCCAAAGGTGCGGTACGTGAAATCTAAGCGCTAAGTTTTTAGAGCTACAAAAGCACTCCTGATGGGGTGCTTTTTTATGTGAGAAGCTAAGTTTGAAAGGGATCGCTTCAGCACGACACCGTCTTAAAAAGAAGGATTTGATGACGGTTAATCACCTTCGGTTCGACCTATTTTGTGAAATACATTGCTCATTGGGCAAAAGGAGGCAAAACCATTTTCATCTGCAAAACTCGTTCAGTACCCGCAGGTTTCACTGATATCGCAAAACCATTTAATATGAATTGTAGTTCTGCCTCGGACCGTTGCAGATGACTTGGGTATAGATCAAATGTTCGAGAAACCGCTGAAAGCTATATTGTACGGATTTAATTCTATACAATAATCGTAGAATAAATTGCCAAACACTGTGGCTTCAATCCAGTGATCGCCAAGGAAGAAACCAATGAGTAAAGATAATATCCGCGAACATTCCGCCCCGGTCTATGAGGGCATTGAAAATGCACCGGCACGTTCCATGATGCGCGCCACCGGCTTTCAGGATGAGGATTTTACGCGTCCTTTTATCGGGATTGCCTCAACCTGGGCCAATGTCACGCCGTGTAATATGCATATTGATGGGCTGGCGCGTGAAGCCGAAGCCGGGGTCAATTCCGCTGGCGGTAAGGGGATTATCTTTAACACCATCACCATTTCTGACGGGATTTCAAACGGCACCGAGGGCATGAAATATTCGCTGCTGACCCGCGAAATTATTGCCGATTCGATTGAAGCCGTGGTCGGCTGTCAGGCCTATGATGGGGTGATTGCCATTGGCGGCTGCGATAAAAATATGCCAGGCTGTATTATGGGGCTGGCGCGTCTCAACCGTCCGGGGTTGTTTGTCTATGGTGGCACCATCAAGCCGGGCGCAGGCCATACCGACATGATTTCGGTATTTGAGGCCGTGGGGCAGCATGCCAAAGGCGAAATTAATGAAATTCAGGTCAAACAGATTGAAGAAGTGGCCTTGCCGGGACCGGGATCGTGCGGCGGCATGTACACCGCCAACTCGATGGCCTCGGCGATTGAAGCCTTGGGCATGAGTTTACCGGGTTCATCGGCGCAGGAAGCGGTGTCTGAAGACAAAAAAATTGACTGTCAGCGTGCCGGTGAAGCGGTAATGAACCTGCTGCGTCTGGACATTAAACCGCGCGACATTATGACCAAAGCCGCGTTTGAAAATGCCATTAAAGTGCTGATTGCCCTGGGTGGTTCCACCAATGGCGTGCTGCATTTACTGGCGATGGCACATACGGCCGGGGTTGAGCTGAGCCTGGATGATTTTGTCCGCATTGGTCAGGATATTCCGGTGGTGGCCGATGTACGTCCATCGGGTCAATACCTGATGTCTGAACTGATTGCGATTGGCGGGATTCAGCCGCTGATGAAACGGATGCTGGATGCCGGCATGCTCGATGGTTCCTGTCTGACCGTGACCGGTAAAACACTGGCCGAAAATCTGGCGGATGTTGAAGACTATCCGGAAGGCCAGCAGATTATCCTGCCATTTGATGCACCGGTGAAAAAAGATTCGCATCTGGTGATTTTAAAAGGCAACCTGTCACCAACCGGTGCGGTGGCAAAAATTACCGGTAAAGAAGGGCTGTATTTTGAAGGCCCGGCACGGGTGTTTGAAGGTGAAATTGGTGCCATGCGCGGTATTCTTGACGGTCAGGTGCAGCCGGGCGAAGTGGTGGTAATTCGCGGTGTTGGTCCAAAAGGCGGACCGGGCATGCCTGAAATGCTAAAACCGACCTCAGCGATTATTGGTAAAGGCCTGGGCGATGCTGTGGCCCTGATTACCGATGGCCGTTTCTCTGGCGGCAGTCATGGCTTTGTGATTGGCCATGTGACCCCGGAAGCCTATGAAGGTGGGCCAATTGGTTTGGTGAAAAATGGCGATAAAATCTCCATCAATGCCGAAACCCGTGAAATGACCTGGCATGTGTCTGAACAGGAAATTGCCGCGCGTCAGGCGGCCTGGGTCAAGCCAAAACCAAATTATACGCATGGTGCACTGGCCAAATTTGCCCGACTGACCTCAGGGGCAGAGACTGGCGCCGTGACCGATTTAAATTTGGATGTGTAATTGATCATTTAAGATCAAATTGTTATAAACCGGTGTAGTATCTTTTATTGCACCGTTTAATCCTTTAGAGGCTCAGCTCATGTCACTGTTACGCCGTTGGTTTGATCCAATCCGATCGAGTTGGTTTTATCAAAAACCGTCTCGTCAAGCGGTGTTACCGATTGAGCAGGGCCTCAGTATTCATCTGCGTTTAGATGATGTGTATAGCTATCTGGCAGTGCAGGAACTGCCACAGCTTGAAGAAATTCTCTCCGATGCCTTAAAGCCGTTAAAGGTAATTATTTCCAGTGGCAGTGCAGAGCCGCCGAACCAGATGTCGGCGCTGGAATGGCAGAACTATTGCCTGAATGATGCACAGATCCTGTCCAAGCAGCATCGTTTCAGTTTTCATGACACCCCGGAACAGCCGACCCCGGAAGCCTTGGCACAGGCCGAAACCATCTTGCGGCATACGCCTTTACGCGGTCAGGATTTTCTGTATTTGCTGGAAGATGTATTCCATATGCTCTGGCAAAAGCAGTATGGCAAATTGCGCACCCTGTATGCCATGGCCAGCCGCCATCATCAGGAACAGCATTTTTCGGAACGGATTTTTAATCAGGATGCCATTCTTGCCAGCTATTTCGAATTTGGTGGCCGTCAGTATCATGCGGTGGATGATTTGTTACGCCTGACCCGACGCCTAAAACAGCAGAAGCTGCTGACCGGCAATCCGATTTTCCTGATTAATCATATTGAATGGCGTGAGCATTTAATTAATGATGCCGAAGCCTTAAATGAAATTCAGCGTATGGACCCGGAGCTGGATTTATATATTGCGCTGGAAGATCCGATTTCCTGGCTGCTGCTGGCCTATATTCAGGAAGAGCTGGCCAATTATTATAATATTCATTTGAATGTCTATCCGCTCAGTTATCAGGGCCGTGACCTGTTTGACTGGAGTCTGGCGACCCGTTTATCCAAACGCACCGAAGTCGCCTTTACCCCGTTTTGCCGGCCGACCCAAGATGCCACCTATCAGATGGCGCGACTGTTTTATAGCGTGCCGGAAGAGCAGCGTATGCAGGCCATTCACCGAATTTTGCAGGCGGTGTGGACCCAGGGCAAAGACCTGTCTTTTAAAGCCCATTTCGAGCAGTTACGCCGTGAGCTGAACATTGTTGAACTGAGCAGTGCCGATATTGAACAGTATCTGAAAGACAATGACATGCTCTGTGAAATGAAGTCTCAACCGAACTTACCGGTGCTGGAGCTGCGAATTGACGGGCAAAGTTATGTGTTTAATAGCCTTTATCGCGTCTGGATGATTGAAAGTATTTTCAGTAATGTGTTAGAAGAAAAGTACAAAAGTGAAAACGAAGCTGAAAATGACATCTTACAACATGAAAAAAGAGAAAGTTGAGTCGCTGGAACAGGCTCGCGCACAGATTGATGTGATTGATAGTGCTTTGGTGGAGCTGATTGCAGCGCGTCAATATTATGTCGATCAGACCACCCGTTTTAAAAAATCAGAAACCGATATGCAGACCCCGGAACGCCAGACCCAGATTCTGGAGCGTTTGCGTAGCCAGGCCACCAGTTTAGGACTTGATGCTCAGCTGATTGAACAGCTGTACCAGACCATGTTCCAGCACTTTATTCAGCGTGAACTGAAACAGTTTAGACCTTAAAACCGATAACAATTAAAAACGCGCTGGCACTCTGTTTTTATCACAGTAGGCTGGAATGATCTTCCTGGTGTGGCCAGCGCTTTATTTACTTGTCTTTAATCGTCAGCCAGAACCATAAAAATCCGCACTCGGCAGGTAAGATGAATCTGGGAGGTTATTTCGCTTCAAGATCAAGGTTGGTTGAAAAACAAGCGAATCATCTAACTTTAATTTAAAAATAAACCGATGGCGGTATTTTGCGCAAAGCTAGAGCCCGGCAGGCTTTGCGCGCGTCTATAGTTTTTTGGTAAACTAAATCTATTGATTTTATTACATATTTTAACACGATAGATTTGACTTAATTGAAAATGTATATATATTGTATATACATCTTTTTGTTAAAGCGTCTTTATTTTGGAGTGAAGCAATGAGCGAGCAAATCAAAAAAATAAAGACAGGCAAAAAAGATGGACAACTTTTAATTCGTATTAATAGTGCTGAACGCGATGAATTTATTCATTTGTGTGAAGAACTGGATACTAGTGCTGCTCGTGAATTAAGAAAATTTATTCGTAGCTTTGTGAAACAGCACAAGCGCGAATAGCCTTACTAGGGAGTAATACCATGGCGAAGCAAGTTAAATCGTTAAAGCAAAAAATCAAAGCACGTTTGAAAAAGATTTCAAAACATCAGGGCAAATTGAAACAGCTGCAAAAAGCCCTGAAAAAGCAAAAATAATTTAATTTTGCCTTGAAACCTGACTGCTAGCGTTTAGGTTTCAGATAAAAAAACCGAAGCCGGTACTGATCATACCGGCTTCGGTTTTTTTGTATATTAGTCAGGGCAGTTATACTTTTTCTGATTTTTCGCCCAGGCTAAAGAACAGGTTCAGTAACAGTGCGGCAAAGGTCGCCGTCCCAATACCCCCCAGGTTAAAGCTGCCGAATTGCAGGGCAAAGTCACCGGTACCTAAAATAATGGTCACTGCCGCCACCATCAGGTTTTTGTTTTTCGAGAAGTCGACTTTGTTTTCAATCCAGATTTTGGCTCCAGCAATGGTAATCAGACCAAACACCACAATTGAGGCACCGGTTAAAATCGCGCTTGGAATGGTATGAATAATGGCACCAAACTTAGGCGATAAACCCAGGAAAATGGCAAACACACCGGCAACTGCAAAAATAATGGTCGAGTAGACACGCGTTACCGCCATCACGCCGATATTTTCACCATAGGTGGTCATGCCTGGCGCACCGACACCACCGGCTAAAGTCGTGGCTACACCATCGGCAACAAAGGCTTTACCAATATGCGGGTCCAGGTTTTCACCGGTCATGGCACTCACCGCTTTAATATGGCCCAGGTTTTCTGCCACCAGAATCAGCGCTACCGGGGCAATGATCAGCATGGCATTGACTTCAAATTCCGGACCATGGAAGGTTGGCAGGCCAAACCATGCCGCCTGCTGGATTGGGGCAAAGTTAATCGGGGTGCCATAACCCATGACATTACTGACAATAAAGTAAACCAGATAGGCCAGCAGCAGACCCACCAGGAGCAACAGGCGCTGTAACAGTCCTTTGGTAAATACCGCAATTGAACCCATACACAGCACTGTAACCAGCGCCATCCACATATTAAATGGATTACCGGCCACGCCTTTGACGGTGACCGGTGCCAGGTTCAGACCAATGATCATCACCACTGCACCAGTGACCACAGGTGGCATTAATTTTTCAATCCAGCGAGTACCGGTGGCCATGACCAGAAAGCCGAGCAGGGCATATAAAATACCGCAGGCAATAATCCCGCCGGCTGCCACCGCAATATTTGGGTTGGGTCCGCCCGTGCCGGATGCTGCATAACCGGTCGCAGCAATTACCACCCCAATAAAGGCAAAGCTGGAACCTAAATAACTTGGAACACGACCACCGGTCATAATAAAGAACAGGATGGTACAGATCCCGGACATCAGAATGGCCAGGTTCGGGTCAAAGCCCATCAGGAAAGGCGCAAGTACCGTCGCACCAAACATGGCAAACGCGTGCTGAACCCCCAGGACCACAGTTTGCGCAGGTGGAAGATACTCATTGGTACCTACAGGACGTGCATCGATACTGCCTTGATACGGGCGCCATTTGGGAAACCAATTGGACATATTTTGAGCACTCTAAAGACAAATTGTGCCAATCATACTCCTGTTTTTTAAAAGATTTAATCGGAGATACAAAATTTTTGTTCAAATTAATTCTATGACTTTGCTTTATTTTTTACCGCAGGGTAAAAATTTTTCAATATAAAAACAGTATGAAATCAGTAGATTAATTCATCGACTTTGGCTGGAGGGAATGTATAAATAATAATTATTTTATTCATAAAAAAAGAAATGACAGCTTTATGACTGCTTAAAAATACAGCACATGCAGAACATGTGCTGTATGTTTTTGCCAATTTGACTTAGCCGGTGTTGCGTAATCCGGCGGCAATACCGGCAATGGTGACCATTAAGGCATGATCTACCGGACTATGTTCGGCCTGCTGGCTGTTGAGATACTGGCGGCGGCGTTTCATCAGTTCGGCCTGCAGCAGATGTAGCGGCAGCAAATATGGTTTACGCACTTTCATCGACTGATCCAGTACATCATTACTGCTGAGTAGCTGTGACTCACCTTTCAGCGCCAGCAAGGTCTGGACTGCATCTTTCAGGCGTTGACGCAGCTCGGCACCCAGCGCTTTCAGTTCTTCATCTTCAGTCAGATGCGCCTCATAGTAGAGCGCAATATGCCCATCGGCCTTGGACAGAACCATCTCCAGCATATCCACCAAGGTCTGAAAATACGGCCATTCGCGCAGCATTTCTTCCAGCAGCGCCTGCTGGTCTTGGGCAATCACCTGGTTAATAGCCGCACCGGTGCCCAGCCAGGCTGGTAGCATCAGACGAATCTGGGTCCAGGCAAACACCCAGGGAATGGCACGTAGCGATTCAATGCCGCCGCTGACTTTACGCTTGGCCGGACGTGAACCAAGCGGCAGCATTTGCAGCTCCAGTTCCGGGGTCACGGTACGCAGGTATTTCACAAAATGCGGATTTTCCCGCACGGTCTGGCGATAGACCTGCACCGACAGGTCAGTCATGCTGTGCATTAACTGGCGCCATTCCTGTTTAGGAACCGGCGGTGGCAGCAAGGTCGCCTCCAGTGTTGCAGCGGTATAGATTTCCAGATTCTGTAAGGCAATTTCTTCCAGACCAAACTTGAAGCGGATCATTTCGCCCTGTTCGGTGACGCGAATCGCCCCGGAAATAGAACCCGGTGGTTGTGAGAACAGGGCCTGCTGGGTCGGTGCCCCGCCACGGCTGATAGAACCACCACGACCATGGAACAGGGTCAGCTGAACCCCATGCTGCTGCGCCACAGCGGTCAGTTCTTCCTGGGCACGATACTGGGCCCAGTTGGCCGACATAAAGCCGGCATCTTTGGCCGAGTCGGAGTAGCCAATCATCACTTCATGTTTGCCCTGAATATGCTGTTTGTACCAGTGCATGCCAAACAGGGTGTGCATGGTATTGGCTGCGCCGTCCAGATCTTTCAGGGTTTCAAACAGCGGCACCACGCGTAGCGGCGTTTGAATACCGGCTTCTTTTTGCAGCAATAACACCGCCAGCACATCACTTGGATATTCGGCCATGGAAATAATATAGGCACCTAGCGATTCCGATGGCTGTTCGGCCAGAGTCCGCATGGTGGCAAACACTTCCTGCACATCCGGATGTTCAATCAGGCTCTGTTTCGGTTCCTGCAGGTATTTAGGCAACAGCGGACGTTTGCTTTGCAGTTCCTGTAGCAGGAAATTCTGCCGCGCCTGTTCGGTCCAGGTTTCAAAATTGCCCAGCCCAAGATACTCGGTAATTGCCGAAATGGCCTGACGATGGCGACCAGATTCCTGACGGATATCCAGTTTGAGCAGTTCAATTCCGAAACAGTTGACCCGGCGAATGAAATCCAGCAGCTTGCCATTGGCAATTTCTGGCATGTTGCAGGCCATTAACGAGCGGTGACATAACAATAACGGGGTCAGCAGTTCCTGTTTGCTTTTAATCACCTGGCTGTCATCAGCATCCAGGCCTTGCAGCTTTTGCGCCAGCCAGTCACGGGTGGCGGTCAAACGCTGGCGCGTCTCACGTAAATATTCACGATACGGTTCAGGATGCGGCGTACCAATGGCAGCCAGCAGCTCCGGACTGCATTGCTGGATTGACAGTTCCCAGCGCAAATCTTCAATATCGCGCAGGTACAAATCGGCGGCTTTCCAGCGCGAGAGCCACAGCACTTCCTGGGTCACCTGATGGGTCACATTCGGGTTGCCATCGCGGTCACCGCCCATCCAGGAGGCAAAGCGCAGCGGTGCAATTTCCAGCGGCAGCTGCTGGCCACACTGGGCCTGCACCATACTGTCCAGTTCCCGGATAAATTTAGGCACAGCATTCCACAGCGTCTGTTCAATGGTGGTAAAGCCCCATTTGGCTTCATCAATCGGGGTTGGACGATGCTGACGAATTTCATCGGTCTGCCAGGCCGAGCTGATCAGCTGTTTCAGCTCTTCCAGTACCGCCTGACGCTCACGCGGCGTCAGTTTCTGCTGGTCAAAAGCCGACAGGCAGGCATTGATGCCATCATATTTCTGAATGAGGGTGCGGCGGCTGACTTCGGTCGGATGCGCGGTTAAGACCAGTTCAATATTCAGCTCGCAGATCTGCTGGAACAAGGTCTCGGCAGAAATATCGTGCTGCTGGAATTTCTGAAACAGATGATCGAGTGGATTCGGGGAGGGCGCGCTATCATCAAATTCGCTCTGGCGGCGGCTACGCACCACATGATACTGCTCGGCAATATTGGCAAAATTTAAAAAGTGGGTAAAGGCACGGGTCAGCGGCAGAATTTCTTCATCTTCCAGACTGGACAGCAGTTGTTCGAGTTGTTTTTCTGCTTCAATCTGGCCATCACGGGCGCCTTTGGCCAGCGCACGAATCTGTTCGACCTGATTAAACAAATCTTGTCCGGCGTGCTGTTTCAGGGTATCGCCCAGTAAATTTCCCAGCAGACGCACATCTTCGCGTAATGGAGCAGCAATTTGTTGAATCATTTTTTTCCCTCTCCAGAGTTCCTGTTTTGACTATACCCGGAATTCGTGACAATCCAAGCCAAGATAAGGCGAAAGTCGGATAATTTTTATCCGGAAGCGCTGCAAGAAAGCCGGTTTTGTTCAAGGCTTAGGCAGCCAGTCACTTGGAGATGGCTTGCAGGAACAGCTGGATACTGGACTGGATCAGCTGCTGCTGTTCATCGGCGGCCGGAATCGGACGGATGCCGAGCAAAATTTCATGATGGCGCTGACCGAGTAACAACGACAACATCAACTGGATTAACTGTTCTAGCGGCATCTGCTGGATAAAACCTAAATCAATGGCCTGCTGGAAAAAGTGCTGCCAGACTTGGTTCAGCTTTTGATGCGAGGCCTGATAAAACTGCTGTAACAGCGGACTTTGCTGTGAGGCCAAATCGAGCAGCAGATATTCCAGCTTGATGGCTTCGGGTAAATAGACAATTTCCAGGGACAGCGCACACAGCTGCGCCAGCGCCTGCTGGAAATTGCTGTCGGCACTGAGCTGCGGCGGACGCGCCATGATCAGGGCTTCACAGGTATCTTCAATGGCACAGGTAAACAAGGTGGCCTTGTCCTGAAAATGGTTATAGACCGTCAGTTTGGTCACGCCGGCATCGCGGGCAATTTCATTCATGCTCGAACCATGATAGCCCTGCTTTAAAAACAAGGATTTAGCCGATTCCAGAATGCGCTGGCGTTTTTCGAGATCTTTGGGACGTCCGACGTTCATTTGCTGAAAATATCCTAAATAAAATAAAAACAGTCATTGTGTTTTGCTGTTTCTTGCAATTAATGTACTCATCGGTATATTAATTAAAAATTGATCATTTTTAATATATTGCTATTTTGCCTGAAAAACATCTGACAAATAAGAGTCAACCGCATGAGCACGATTAACACGGTAGTTCTCAGCCTGATCCTGGTGTGTAGCACCCTGGTCGGTTGCAGCAAGGACAGCGCCAGCACTGAACAGAATATTCCCTATGTGATGGTGGCCCAGCCCACCTCCAGTCATCAGGCACAAAAAAGCTATGCTGGTGAGGTGCAGGCGCGTCAGCAGACCGCGTTGGCCTTTCGGGTGGGCGGTCAGGTGGTGGAACGCTATGTCGATGTTGGCGATCAGGTCAAGGTCGGGCAGGTGCTGGCACGTTTAGATGTTAAAGATGCCCAGTTACAGCTGAATGCAGCGCGCGCCCAGCTCGACAGTGCCCAGTCGGCTGCCAAAATTGCCCAAGATGAATTGCAACGTTTTCAGCAGCTGTTGCCAATGAATGCGGTTAGCCGCTCGCAATACGATGCCATCGACAATCAGTACAAATCTGCTGTGGCAGCGCTGAAACAGGCGCAGTCCAATTATGCGGTGGCGCAGAACCAGACCGTATATAACCGGCTGGTGGCCAATAAAAACGGGGTGATTACCGCACGCAATATTGAAGTGGGGCAGGTGGTGGCAGCCGGTCAGGCAGCCTATCAGCTGGCAATTTCCGGTGAACGTGAAGTGGTGATTGGCGTGCCGGAGCAGGCCATGAGCCAGATTAAAGTCGGTCAGCCGGCTACGGTCACCTTATGGTCACAGCCGGATCAGCGCTTTGAAGCCTATGTGCGGGAGATTTCACCGGCAGCTGACCAGTCACGTACTTTTAGTGTCAAGGTGGCGCTGCGTGCTGCCAATCCGGCCATCCAGCTGGGACAAAGTGCGCGGGTGTTTTTAAATGGCAATGCACAGCAGCAGCTGACCGTACCGCTGTCCAGCGTCTCGGCCAATGGCCAGCAGGCCTATGTCCTGGTGGTGGGTGCCAATCATCAACTACGTAAAGTAGATGTGCAGCTGGGCGCTTATGGCCGTGACAGCGTACCGGTACTTAGCGGGCTGAAGCCAACGGACTATGTGGTGGTGGGTGGGGTACATCTGCTGCGCGACCAGCAAAAAATTCATCCGATTGACCGGGAAAACCGTGCCGTCAAGCTTCAGGCAGGGGGTTAAGCATGAGCGCACCGCTAAACTTTAACCTGTCGGAATGGGCCTTAAAAAACAAGGGCCTGATTCTGTATTTCATGCTGCTGCTCGGCATTATTGGCATGTATTCCTATTCCAAGCTGTCGCAGAGTGAAGATCCGCCGTTTACCTTTAAGGTGATGGTGGTGCAGACCTACTGGCCGGGCGCAACCGCCAAAGAAGTCTCCTTGCAGGTCACTGACCGGATTGAAAAAGAGCTGATGACCACCGGGCAGTACGAGCGGATTCTGGCCTATTCACGTCCGGGAGAATCAATGGTGACCTTTATTGCCAAAGATTCGCTGCGTTCCGGGCAAATTCCGGATATCTGGTATACGGTACGCAAGAAAATCAATGATATCCGGCATGAACTGCCCCAAGGCGTGCAGGGACCGTTTTTTAACGATGAATTTGGCGATACCTTCGGCAATATTTATGTGCTGACCGGTGAAGATTTTGACTATGCCACCTTAAAAGAATATGCCGACCGCCTGCAGCTACAATTGCAGCGGGTCAAGGATGTCAGCAAGGTCGAACTGATTGGCCTGCAAGACCAGAAAATCTGGATTGAACTGTCTAATACTAAAGCGGCCCAGCTCGGTATTCCGGTTACCGCCATTCAGCAGGCATTGCAGCAGCAGAACAGCATGGCCAGTGCCGGCTTTTTTGAAACCGAAACCGACCGGATTCAGGTCCGGGTCAGTGGCCAGCTAAACAGTGTTGAAGCCTTGCAGCAGATGCCGCTACTGGTCAATGGCACCACCATTCAGCTGGGTGATGTTGCTGAGATTTACCGCGGTTTTAGCGATCCGGCCCAGCCGCGGATGCGTTTTATGGGCGAAAACGGGATTGGCATTGCCGTGTCCATGCGTAAAGGCGGCGATATTCTGGCGCTGGGGGAAAATCTGGCCAGCGAATTCCAGCGGCTACAACAGACCTTGCCACTGGGCATGCAGCTGCAAAAAGTCTCGGATCAGCCGGTGGCGGTCAAGCACAGTGTTAATGAATTTATGAAGGTACTGGCCGAGGCGGTGATTATCGTGCTGCTGGTCAGCTTTTTCTCGCTCGGTTTTCGTACCGGTCTGGTGGTGGCTTTTTCGATTCCGCTGGTGCTGGCAATGACCTTTGCCGGCATGAATCTGTTTGATGTCGGCTTGCACAAGATTTCCCTCGGTGCCCTGATTCTGGCGCTGGGTCTGCTGGTGGATGATGCCATTATTGCGGTAGAGATGATGGCCATTAAAATGGAGCAGGGTTATAGCCGGCTTCAGGCGGCTGGTTTTACCTGGAAAACCACCGCTTTTCCAATGCTGACCGGTACCCTGATTACCGCGGCCGGCTTTTTACCGATTGCCACGGCCGCGTCTAGTACCGGTGAATATACCCGCTCCATCTTCCAGGTGGTGACCATTGCCTTGGTGGTGTCCTGGTTTGCCGCGGTGCTGTTTGTGCCGTATCTGGGTGATAAACTGCTGCCCGATTTCAATCAGCAGCCACAACAGGCCAGCTGGTATCAGCGCCTTTGGGCACGTCTGCGCAAGCAGCCCGCTCCAGCACCTGTGGTATATCATGCTGGAGAGCAGCATGATCCGTATCAGACCCGTTTTTATCAGGGCTTTCGCCGCTGGGTCGATACCTGTGTGACCTACCGCAAAACCGTGATTGCCGCTACGGTAGGCATTTTTGTGCTGTCGATTTTGATGTTCAAGCTGGTACCGCAGCAGTTTTTCCCACCCTCAAACCGGGCCGAAATTCTGGTCGATCTGAAACTTGAAGAAGGCGCTTCGTTAACAGCCACCGAAGCCGCAGTACAAAAGGTCGAGCAGTTCCTGGCCAAGCAGGAGGGGATTGATAACTATGTGGCCTATGTCGGCACTGGCTCGCCGCGTTTTTATTTACCGCTGGATCAGCAGTTGCCGCAAACCAGTTTTGCCCAGTTTGTGGTGCTGGCCTCATCGCTAGAAGACCGGGATGAAATTCGCCGTTCGCTGGATGAGCAGATTCGTAAATTATTGCCGGAAGCGCGTACCCGGGTGTCGCTGCTGGAAAATGGTCCGCCGGTTGGCTATCCACTCCAGTTCAGGGTCTCCGGTGAAGATCTGGCTCAGGTACGGCAATGGGCGCAGCAGGTCGCAGCTCAGGTCGATGACAATCCAAACACCACCAATGTGCATCTGGACTGGGGTGAGCCAAGCAAGGTCATTCATTTGCAGATTGATCAGGACCGGGCACGGCAAATGGGCGTCAGCAGTGTTGATCTAGCTAATTTCCTCAACAGTTCCATTCTGGGCAGCGCAATTGACCAGTACCGGGAAAAACGTGAACTGATTGAAATCCGCCTGCGCGGTGATGCAGCCGAGCGGGTCGATGTTGGTTCGCTCAGCAGCCTGGCAGTGCCAACCGCACAGGGCAATAGTGTACCGCTGGCCCAGATTGCCCAGATTGAATACCGTTTTGAAGAAGGCCTGATCTGGCACCGTAACCGTTTACCGACCATTACCGTACGGGCTGACATCAGCAGCGGTTTACAGCCAGCCACAGTGGTGGGGGAGCTGAGCGAACCCTTACAGCAGATTCGCAGCCAGTTGCCAAACGGCTACCTGCTAGAAGTCGGCGGGACGGTGGAAGAATCGGCGCGTGGGCAAAGTTCAGTCAATGCCGGTATGCCGCTGTTTTTGGCGGTGGTGTTTACCCTGTTGATGCTGCAGCTTAAAAGCATGTCACGGGCCTGTATCGTGTTTTTAACCGCGCCGCTTGGCATTATTGGGGTGGTGCTGTTCCTGCTACTGTTCAATAAACCTTTTGGCTTTGTGGCCATGCTCGGCACCATTGCGCTGTCGGGGATGATCATGCGTAACTCGCTGATTCTGATTGACCAGATCGAGCAGGATATTCAGGCCGGTGAAGCGCCGTGGGATGCGATTATCAATGCCACGGTGCGCCGCTGCCGTCCAATTGTGCTGACGGCACTGGCCGCCGTGCTGGCCATGATTCCACTGTCGCGCAGTATTTTCTTTGGTCCGATGGCGGTGGCCATTATGGGCGGATTGATTATTGCGACCCTGCTCACTTTATTCTTTTTGCCGGCCCTGTATGCGCAGTGGTTTAAAGTGAAAAAAAATCAGAATATGGCCTGATTTTGTGTCAATATAAGGTGCGAAAGCTTGAAAATTTCAATATAGTAGCACCTTCATTTTTACAATTTTCAATAGGTAAATTTACTGCATATTATAAAACCAAACATGCAGTAAATGGGGTTAAAGCACACATGCAGCAAGATAGCTTAGCCAAGTTACGTCGTTCGATTGCTCTTTCTTACGTCTTCATGTTTTTCGCCCTGTTTACCTTAATTAGCGCCATTTTTGCCTACTGGCTGGCCCGTAAAGTGGTGATGGTCGATCAGACTGAAGTCTGGTTACAGGCCCAGGCACTCTGGGTCATGCGCAATGTCATGATCTACTCCATTTTGGCGGTATTTGCTGCCCTGTGGTTTATTCCGCTATTTTTTTATGCCTGGAATGATGCCACCTGGGTCACTGCGACCACCATTGCCGGTGTGGTGTTCAGCGCCATTGCCTTCTTATATTTACTTAATGCCTGGATCAAAGGCTTAAGTAAATTCATGAAAAACAAGGCGGTGTTTTAAGCAGCCTAAATTTTTTTCGCTGCCTGCCCTTGTAAATCTGGGATAAACCCCAATTTCAGACCTCAGTTGAGTCTTAAATAAAATTCCGTGAGGAGCATCGCCAGACATGGCTAAACGTGATTATTATGAGGTTTTGGGTGTTGCTAAAACCGCTAGTGATGATGAAATTAAAAAAGCCTACCGTAAGTTGGCGATGAAATATCATCCGGACCGTAACCCAGATAACCTGGAAGCTGAAGAAAAATTTAAAGAAGCTTCAGAAGCCTATGAGGTGCTGTCGGACAGCGAAAAACGCAGCATGTACGACCGTATGGGCCATCAGGCTTTTGAAGGCGGCATGGGCGGTGGCGGCTTCGGCGGTGGCTTTAGTGCCGAAGATATCTTTAGCCAGTTCGGCGATATTTTTGGGGGGGCCTTTGGAGGCGGTGGCCGTCAGCAACGTGCGCGCCGTGGTTCGGACCTGCGCTATGTGATGGAACTGACCCTGGAAGAAGCGGTTAAAGGGGTGAAAAAAACCATCAGCTTTACCGCACCTGCACCGTGTGATGCCTGTGATGGTAAAGGCTCGCAAAATCCGAATGATGTTGAAACCTGTAAAACCTGTCATGGTGCCGGTCAGGTACGTATGCAGCAAGGTTTCTTCTCGGTGCAGCAGACCTGTAGCACTTGTCGTGGCCAGGGTAAAATCATCAAGAACCCATGTAACAAATGTCATGGTTCAGGGGTATCTGACCGTCAGCAGACTTTGGAAGTTACCATTCCAGCCGGTGTCGACAATGGCGACCGCGTACGTTTAACCGGTAAAGGTGAAGCGATCCGTGATGGTCAGGCCGGTGACCTATACGTAGAAGTGGTGGTGCGCGAGCATGAAATCTTCCAGCGTGATGGTGCCGATCTGTATATGGATGTGCCGGTTTCAATTGCCGATGCCGCACTGGGTAAAGAAATTGAAATTCCGACGCTGGATGGCCGGGTGAGCCTGAAAATTCCGGAAGGTACCCAAACCGGTAAACTGTTCCGTCTGCGCGGTAAAGGCGTGAAACCGGTACGTACCAGCATGGTCGGCGATCTGCTGTGCCGTATTGTGGTAGAAACCCCGGTGAACCTGACTTCGCGTCAGCGTGAATTACTGAAAGAACTGCAAGCGACGCTGGATGGCGATAACAACAATTCGTCACCAAAGAAAAAATCATTCTTTGACCGTCTGTTTGACTAAGCCAGTTTAAACAGCGCGCTCAAACACAAAGGGAGATGAACATCATCTCCCTTTTTTATGGCGAGTAAAAAATTAAACCCCTTCCACAGGGTCAATTTCTGCCACCAGCGCATCGTCCTGAGATACAGCCATCTCGGTGCTCTGTTCGCTTTGTTCTTCTTCAATTGCATCAATTAACGCCACTTGTGCTGCTTCTTCTGCCGATACTGCTGGCTGTAAAGTGGTGGTAATGCGGACCTGAGACAGGCTTTCCAAGGTATCACCCGGTTGTAATGGCGGTTCTGCCCAAGCCGAGCTCATCAGTGGCCCCATACACACTGCCATCCCCAATTGTTTCGAATGCATGCTTGATCTCCTTATAATCTCTATTCTATTCTATTCATTCGTGACGGCTAGTCTGCTGTAGCAATTTTGCACTTTTGTGAAAAAACGCGAGAAATCAGAACTTTCTTTTCAATTTCTATTTTTAAATTACCGGGTGCGCGGGTTACGGTTGAGCCATCTTAGTTTTTTTCGGCTTTTTTAGACTGCCGGCTTAGTCTGGGCAGGGAGTTTTGATATAGTAAGGACAATTTCGAATCAACATCAGGAATATGTTATGTCAGCAACTCCACGCATTGGTGTATTAGGTGCCGGTGGCCGTATGGGACGCATCCTTATTCAAGCCGTTGAGCAGGCCGGTTATCAACTTGCAGCTGCGGTGGAACGTCCGGAAAGTAGCTTAATCGGTGCAGATGCAGGCGAGCTTGCGGGCATTGGCAGTCTGGGTGTGAACGTGGTCGGCAGTCTGGAAGAGGTGGTAAAGCAGTGTGACGTTGTCATCGACTTTACTGCACCGGCAGCTACTGTAAACCATCTGAAAATCTGTCGTGAAGCAGGCGTGGCAATTGTGATTGGCACTACCGGCATGAATGATGAACAAAAAGCCTATCTGGATGAATCGGCAACGCAAACTCCGGTGGTGTATGCGGCGAATTATTCTGTCGGCGTCAATGTTTCAATTAAGCTTTTAGAACTTGCTTCTAAAGTATTTGGCGATACGGTAGATATTGAAGTGATTGAAGCGCACCATCGTCATAAAGTCGATGCGCCATCTGGTACTGCTTTAATGATGGGTGAAGCGATTGCAGAAACCCTGGGCCGTGACCTGAAAAAAGATGCAGTCTATCATCGTGAAGGACATACCGGTCCGCGTGAGCGTCAAAGCATTGGTTTCCAGACCATTCGTGGCGGCGATATTGTCGGTGAACACACCGCCATGTTTATTGGTGAAGGCGAGCGCGTAGAAATTACCCACAAAGCCACCAACCGGATGAACTTTGCTGCTGGCGCCGTGCGTGCTGCTGCCTGGGTGGTCGGTCGTGATGCGCGTAAATATGACATGAAAGATGTCTTGGGTTTTAACGATATTCAAGTTTAAAACCGCTGTAAAATCCGTTATAACAACACTAAAACTAAAATAAGATGAACAATGGAATGAAAAAATGGATTGTATTGGCCGGTGCGCTCGCCATGGCGGCGAGTGTACCCGCCCAGAATTTGCAGAATGCCAAACTCAATATTCATAAAAATAATATTAAGGTCTGGACCTATCAGCATCCGCAAAACCCGGTGTTCCTGTACAAGGCAGAAACCACTTTTCCGGTCTCGATTGAAAAGGCCGCTGGCCTGATTCTGGATGTGGAGCATGCCATTAGCTGGGTGCCGTATATGGGCAGCGTAAAGGTACTGTCGCGTGATGACCAGAAAGGCGAGTTCCTGCTGTATATGGTGCTGGACTTTCCTTTTCCGTTAAAAGACCGCGATCTGGTGGTCAAAGGCAGAATGTTTAAAGATGCCCAAGGCGTGATTCATATTCAGAACAAAGCCGTCAGTCAGGGTTATCCCTTAAACCCGAGCTATGTGCGTTTAACCCATTATGAAGGCGACTGGACCTTTCAAAAACTGGGCGCCAACCGGGTCAAGGTCTCTACCTATGGCTATGCCGATCCAGCCGGTTCGATTCCAACCAGTTTTGTGAATATGTTTGTGCAGCAGCAGCCTTATCAGATGCTGCAAAAAATGAAACTTGAGCTGAGTTTGCCGGGCCGTGAGCGACCCTTACCGGCGATTTTAAGATAAACAAACCCGTCTGGTGCTAGACGGGTCAGGTATCAGCAGACTCAGAAAGCGTATTGAAATAGTGCTGATCTGAGTCTTTAAAACGAGATTTAACGGCCTTAGTAGCTAAACAGTCCTTTTTCCAGCGGGAATTCAATGCCGATTGAGGCACCGCCATCTTGACCATGCAGGTCTGAATCTCCCAGCCAGCCATTCAGTTTAAGTGGAATATCCGGACGTAGATAATGTGTCCAGGTGATATCTAAAGCTGTTAGCTCATCTTGCTCAGGAAAAGCATAGTTTGTTTGACGGCTACCTGGTCGATTGGCTGCTTGATCAAATTTAGCAAACAGCACCCGGCCATGCAGACGGTTTAAAGGATCAAAACGGATATCACCGCCCACAGCAATCATCTGGCCATCACCACCCATTGCATGTGCTAATGGGTAACCATGCTGATAGAAGCCATCGGTATAAACACTATGATTATAGGAAATCCCTTGTGCCTTGCCATTGGTACGCGTGTCAGCCCATTCGGTATATAGCTGGTAGGGCATATTCTGATAGCTTGATGAATAGTCTACCCCAGCCAGATACATTTTTTTCGCGGGCAGGCCACCGGCTTCATCTTCACCGACATACTGGGCATAGACCCCTAGCGGCATTTGCACTAAAGGTTGCAGGTTTAAACGCGCATCAAAACCGGCAATCTGGTTGGATGGGTTGACTGTATCCCCATAGACATTATCTTTACCAATGATTGCATCCCATAAAGAATCAAAGTTCTCCGGACGTCCTTCACCACCCCACTGAATGGCGCGTGAAGCCCCCAGTTCCAGATAGGGAAGCGGTTGAGCAGTAACACGCAGCCCAATCAGTTTGGTATCTGGGACCGCATCATAATTGTCCAGCTGACCGGCAAAGGCCTGGTACTGCCACGGCCCAATCCAGGACAGCCATTTGCTGCTAAAAGCAGTCTGTTCTGCCCGCTGCGCCGTAATGCCATAGACTGGGCGGCTGGCATCGCCACGAATCAGACTCCCCTCATGACCGGGTCCCCAATACGTTGGAATCTGACCGGCAATCAGCCACTGATTCCAGAGTTTCCCGGCAATATAAGAGCCTTCAACATTCACATCCTGATCATGATCAATCTGTGGGTCTTTTTCAGCATTGACCCGTAATCGGGCATCCCATTGGCTACCGCCAGCATTCAGTTCCAGACCAGCCTGATATTGTGATTTTTCCTGATCAGCAAAGGCTTGAGGCAGATACTTATGATCAGTTTCTGCAAACAGCGCAGCTTTCAGAAGTTGATTATCGGCATTTAAATGAGTGAGGACTGCATCCACTACTTTTTGCTGGACAGGGGTGCTGATTTTTGCCTGAGACAGGGCACGCTGAATTTCATCGCCACTCATGGGCCAGGTGGAAGTACTGATCTGAATCACCCCTTGCTGATTCAGCCAATTCAGGTCGGTACGCAGGTTCTGGTCATTCAGCACAATCCCTTGGGCAAAGGTCAGGGATGAGCTGAGGGCAAGGGTCGCAAGCAATATTTTTGATAGACGCATTTTTGATTCTCAGGAGTTTTTTGCTCTCCACACCATAGGCGGACGAGTTTATTTTTTCAATGCAAACTGTTGAGTAGAGTTGTAATCTGGAAAGATTAAAAATCCCGCCGTAGCGAGATTTTTAAAGCAATCGGTCACTGCAAAATTAGTCATTATCCTTATTGGCTTTATAGGCATAGGAATAGTTATAGCCATAACCATAGCCTGCGCTGGAGCGCTGAATATCATTCAGGATAATACCATTGACTTTCACGCCTGCCTGTTCAAAACGGTTGATGGTCAATTCAAGCTCTTTCATTTGTGTCTTGGCATAGCGTGCAATCACCAGATTTACCCCGGCATGCTGGGAAATAATAATCCCGTCTGTGACGGCCAGAATAGGTGGGGTATCAATCAAGATATGATCATACTGTTCTGATAGCTGATTCAGCATGGCACTAAATTGTGTGGTACTGAGCAGTTCAGATGGGTTGGCTGGACTCTTACCACGGGCAATCACATCTAGACCAGATACTTCCGTAGCTTTAATGACCTGGCTTAACTCGGTCTGACCATTTAAGTAGTCTGCCAGACCCGGTTGGTTTGCATGATTAAAGTACTTATGCAAATAACCGCGGCGCAAGTCCGCATCAATAATCAGTACCCGTTTCTGGCTTTGCGCCAGAATGGTGGCCAGGTTGGTTGAAATAAAGGACTTGCCGACTTCCGGTGCTGGACCAGAAATCATAATAATATTGTTCTTGGCGCTGCTTAAGGCAAAATGAATGGCAGTACGCATACTGCGTAGGCTTTCAATGGCAATATCATCACTATTTTTAACCGCAAGAATAGGAATATTCTTTTTCTTCTTCAGCAGTTTAATCCGGCTTTCCTGTACAGGCGAACGCGGCACAGTGGCATACACCGGTAAGTCCAGTTCATTTTCAATTTGGGTAGAATCCTTAACACCACTACGCAGCATATTACGTAATAAGGCCAGCAGTGTTCCGAGGAAACCACCCAGGAAAACTGATAAAATGAGAATCTGTAATTTCTTTGGCTTAATCGGTTCAATCGGTTCTACCGCGGTATCGACAATACGCACATTGCCAATTTCACCGGCTTTGGCAATACGTAACTGCTGATAAGAATTAAGCAGGCCGGTATACAGCTGCTGTTTCACTTCCACTTCGCGGAACAGTTGCAGGTACTGACGTTGCAATTCTGGTAAGCGTCTTAATGTTCCATCTAGCTCATTAATCTTTTTATTAATGGCCGATAATTGGGCATTCATTTGCTGCATAATTGGGTGTTCAGCCGTATATTTAGCTGAGGCTTCAGCCACTTTTTGTTCCAGCTCGGCTTTTTGAGTTTCCAGGGTCACGCTTTGGGTCAGATACAGCTCTGACTCCTTGGTGACATCGACCGTATTGTACTGCTGGCGGAAACGGTTAAATTCACGTTCAGCGACATCGAGTTGTTGTTTCAGTTCCGGTAGCTGATCTTCCAGGAATTTTAAGGTTTGTGCGGTTTCAGCCGAGCGACGTTCAATATTCTGTTGACTATAGGCCGCTAAAATGGCATTGAGCACCTGGGTAATATGCTGCTTGTCGGTACCCTGGTAGTTGAGGCCCAGCACACCAGTCAGTTTGCCTTTTTCGGCCACCGAATAATCAGCGAGCAAGCTACGAACGGCTGCAGGCAGGCTTTGCTTCTGGATCAGGTAAGTACTATCAAAGCTGTCCTGACTATAAATACCGACTTTCCATAGGCCATACTCAGACTGTAACTGGCTGGTCTGGTTCAGTGGTGCGGAAAAGACCACCTGTTCTGTGGCTGAATCCGTTAAACGGTATTGACCTTCGGCAAAACTAAGCAGCAGATTTTTATCGCGGTAGTAATCTGGAATCTCAAAGCTGCGTACATCAAAGCTTTTCTGGTTGTCTTTAAACAGCACGGATTTGCCCGAATATTCACTGTCATATTCATGCTTATTCAGTAAGCGGCTCCAGAAACTGTCTTCTGTACCATGAATGCGAATATTTAAATTCAGGCGATCAATGACGGTACCAAGTACCAGACGCGATTTCAGAATCTCAATTTCGGCCTGAGCCGGTGATTTCTGCTCAATCATATTGGACAAATCGCCCAATAAGGCGGCAGATGCTCCTTTATTTTCTTCGACCTGAACCAGCGCATCAACCTGATAGGTGTCTGGTGTGGTTCTTAAATAAAGTAAGGCACAGACCAAACTTAAAATGACACAGAGAGCAATCAGTTTCCACTGGGCAATTAAGGAGAAAAACAATTCCTTCAGGTCAATGGTATCTTCTGTATTGGTATTTTGGCTCATAGTCTTTTGTTCGAAAGTTAAATATATTTTTTCCAGTCTGCAATGCAGGCCTGAATCAGCTGGCAGGTTTCATCAAATACTGCCTGATCATGCTGGTAAGGATCGGCCACATTTTTACTTTGCCAGTGGCCGAGCCTAAAGGTTTTACCTTTGGCAAAGGGCCAGGTCTGTTCCACATGTTTTTGCTGGTTCTGACTCATCACTAAAATCAGGTCGGCTTTCTTGACCAGCTCGGCATTCAGCTTGCGGGCTACATGCGGGCTCATATCAATCCCTAAGCGCTGCATGCACAGACTGGCTTTGTCATCGGCTGCATGACCGACCAGCCCGGAAATACCGGCAGACTCAATCTGTAAATGCGGAAATTCCTGTTTTAAAAAGTATTCCGCCATCGGGCTACGGCAAATATTACCAATACAGACCACCAGAATATTGTTAATTTTCATTAGTTCCCCAAACGGTCTAAATTATATAAAGCATTTGAGAATGGAATAATCTGGTTAACCACACGTTGCCAGCGCGCAAGGCCCGATGCATCGACATAGACAATATCATTACTGCGCATTTTAAACTGATTAGCCAGACCAAAGTCGGCAATACTGCTTAAGTCCAGATGATAGACTTCGGTTTGTGCACCACTTGGCTGACTGCGTAACACATAAATTTTACTACGGCTGGCCGACAATGGATTTAAGCCCAGACTTTCACCGAGTACATCACTCAGGCTCATGCCCTGATCACGCATAGGCAAGGACTGGTTTTTACCCGATTCCCCCATGACATAGATTTTCTGGTTTTCGCGGCTGTTCACATACAGCGTGTCATTCGGTTGAATCAGCAGATTATGTAAAGAGAAACCGGCTTGTTCCAGTTCAATACTGTTTAAATGATAGGTCTGCCCCTGACGCACCAAGGTAATAGAAGCATTATTGCCTTGCTGGGCATTGACACCACCGGCCAGACCTAAAGCGGTATAGACACTGGTTGGCTGGTCACTTAAATAGAACTGCCCACCTTTCATTACATTACCTTGTACCGAGTAACGCTGGCCCTGATAAGACAGAACCCGCGCTACTACATCAGGCGTTTTTAAATAACGCGATAACTGACTGCGCAGCTCACGGTTTACCTGACTTAAAGATTTACCGGCAGCTTTATAGCGACCAATAATCGGGAATTGAATATAGCCACTTTGGTCAATCTGATAACCATTGGCCTGTATAGCCTGTTCATTGCTAATCGTATTGGTAGGTGGGGTAATTTCTGGGTAGGCCCATAAATAGATCGACAGAATGTCACCTGGACTAAGGTTATAGTTGCGATGTGACTGGGTAAACAGGTGAGCATAATCTTGCTGAATATTTTGTACGGCCGGTTGCAAACCGAGTACAGTATCTTGAGTGAGTCGGACCACATTCACCGAAGTCCCCAAGTCTGTTTGATAGACCCCTTCTGCCGGTAAGTCGTAGGTCTGTAAGCCGGAGGTGACCGCACACCCGCTTGCTGTCACCAAAAAAGACAGTAGAATTATAGATTTAAATTGTCTCACACGTATTCCCGTTCTCGATTTTTCTAAAATCATAAAAAATAAAAAATAGTTTACCGAAGTTATTTTAAGGGTATATAACAAATTGTAAGTAGATTGCGAAAGTATACGCAAGCATAGCCAGAAAAATGAGGCAAAAAGTATCTAAATTGTGAGATACCGCAAAATTATAGAAAGCTCATTTGCAAAAAACAGACACAAAAGGAAGCATTTTGGATTTTTTGGCTAAAAATCATAACAGAACATTCATAATTTTCTGCTAACATTCCCGCCGAAAGATTTACTCTTCATAAGTATACGTAGATAAATAAGGCGTTAAAATGCTAAAGCTCTCTGACCTGAAAATTGTTGTCACTGGTTTGGGTTATGTCGGTTTACCCCTAGCAGTTGAGTTTGGAAGCAGTTGCCTGTTGTGGGTTTTGATATTCAGCAAAACGTATACCAGAGTTACAATATGGTGCGAATGTTTTCGCAGTTGCAGATGATCAGATTAAGCAGATGACAGTGGGAGACATCTAAACTTTGGGAAAATTAAGCATGTTATATTGGATTTAAATTTTGAGCTTCATCAGTCTAAAAGCTTCATTAGCAGTATAACTACTAGATTATAATGTAATTGTGTAAATAGAGAAATATCAGTGAAAAACAATAGCTTAATTGTCAAAAATTCAATTTTTTTAGCAATACGCACTATTGTGATAACAGCTGTTAGTTTGTACTCGATACGGGAGCTTTTATCTATATTAGGTGTTGAAGAGTATGGGCTGTTCAATCTCGTATTTGGAGTCGCTATACTTTTTTCATTTATTAATGGAGCAATGGTTTCATCTACACAACGGTATTTAGCATATTATATTGGAAAGAAAGATGAGCGGATGCTAAATACTGTTTGGGAAAATAGCCTTATTTTGCATTTAAGCATTGCAGTACTAATAGCGATTTCTCTTTTTTTGTTGAAAAATAAAGTAATTGAGGGTTTTTTGGTTGTAGACTTAAAATATTTGAAATCAGCTTACTTTATTTACTACTGTTCTATTTTTGTGGTCTTTATATCAATTATACAAGCACCATTTAATTCATTAATTCTTGCTCAAGAAAAAATGTCTTTTTTTGCATTTTTTTCTTTGTTAGATGCTGTAACTAAGCTGGTTATAATATATCTATTATACTTACTTGAAGATTCTATTTTAGAAAAATATTCTTTAATGTATTTGGTTTCAGTTATAGCCTTGTTTTTGATTTATTATGTTTATTGTTCTAAAAAATTCAATAAAGGGTTGAGTTTACAAAAAGTAGATTTAAAGCTGTTAAAGGAAATAGCTATTTATTCATCTTGGAATATATTTGGGAATTTTGCTTTTATGGCAAAAACGCAGGGTGTCAATGTTTTGTTAAATATTTTTGTAGGTGTTGTTGCTAATTCTGCCTATGCTATTACTGCTAATTTGAGCTCGGCTGTAAGTAGTTTAATTAACTCTGTTGTGACAGCAATAAACCCACAAATTTATAAAAGTTACGCACAAGAAGATTATGAGCGTAATATAATGCTAATAAACTCTGCCTCTAAATTTAGCTTTTTTTTAGCGTTTATGGTTGTGTTACCTATTTTATTTAATACTAAATACTTGTTAGAGCTTTGGTTAAATCAATTGCCAATATTTTTAGTAGATTTTGTTCAGTTGGCTCTTATTGTTTTATTGGTAGATTGTCTTTCTGGTTCATTAATGACGGGGATACAAGCAACAGGAAAAGTTAGAGCTTATCAAGTTGTGGTGAGTATAGCTGTATTTTTAAATTTACCTCTTAGTTATGTGTTATTACAATTTGGATATGAACCTGTTGTTATTTATTGGGTTGCTTTAGTAATGGCTTTTTTAAGTTTAGGGTTGAGGTTATATTTTATTAGTAGTTTGACTGAATTTAGTGTTTCTTTATATTTAAAATCAGTTATTTTAAGGTCTTTCTTGGTGGTGATTAGTTCAACTTCATTAATATACTTTTTGTTGGGTGGGTTGGGGTTAAGTGATTCTTTTTTATCATTCATATTAGTATCATTTCTCGTAGTTATAAGTGTTCTTTTTAGTATTATTGTATTTGGTTTAGGGTCTTCAGAAAGATTGTTTGTTTTTTCTAAAATTAGTGGTTATGTAAAATGAATATAGAATCTATAGTTAAAAATAATTTATGTACTGGTTGTGGTGCTTGTATTTCTGAAGATGAGTATAAGCAGGCCAAAATGATTTGGGATGAAAATGGTTTTTTGGTTCCAAAGTTAGGGGTTAATTCTACTCAAGAAAAAATGATATCAGTTTGTCCATTTGCTCCAGAGCAAAAAAATGAAGATGAACTAGGGGAATTATTTTTAAAAGATCGTACTAAAAACTATAATAGTAAACTTGGTTATTACACTAATTTGTATGCAGGATATGCTAAGCAGTTTAGAGAAACCTCTTCTTCTGGTGGTATAGCAACATATGTGTTTAAAAGATTATTAGAAGAAAAAATTGTAGATCACTTATTTATCGTTAAAGAAAAAAATGGTGAATATTCTTATCAATTTTTTTCGAACTTTCAAGATATTACAAAAATTTCAAAAACCCGTTATGTGCCAGTAACAATGGTAGAATTATTTGAGAAAATTTCTACTACAGATGGAAAAGTTGCTGTATCGGGGGTAGCTTGCTTTGTGAAGGCAATTCGTTTAAAGCAATATTATTATCCTGAATTAAAAGAGAAAATACCATTCGTTGTAGGAATAATTTGTGGAGGACTAAAGAGTAAATATTATACAGATTTTTTAGCACAATCGGCAGGTTGTTTTTCAGATTATCAAAATGCAGAATACCGAGTAAAAAATAAAGAAAGTTTTGCTTTAGATTATAAGTTTTCTTGTGTAGAGAAAAATACTAATAAAATACATATGGTAGAAATGAAAACATTGGGTGATATGTGGGGTACAGGACTGTTTAAATCAAATGCTTGTGATTTTTGTGATGATGTTGTAACAGAATTAGCAGATATATCATTAGGGGATGCATGGATAGATCCTTATTATAAAAGTGGCTTGGGAGATAGTATTGTTATAACTAGAAGTTTACTTGCAGATAAAATTATTAAATCTGGTCTAGTTGAGTGTGATTTAGTATTAGATGAACTACTAGAGAGTAAGGTGTTACAGTCGCAACAGGGTAGTTTTAATCATAGACATAATGGTCTAAAAGTTAGAGTGGAATTAGCTAGTAGTAATGAAAAGTTATTTCCTAAAAAACGAAATAAATTTTTAATTGATCAAGGTTTTCTACTCAATCAAATTCAGGTTTTAAGAGCTAAAACTAGAAGTAATAGTTTATCTTTTTGGAAAGCTACACAAAATGTTAGTTTGTTTAATAAGCAGATGAAAAGTAGCCTAGTTAAATTAAAAATTTATACCTTTATTAATAGGTATTTAGCTAAATATTCTACAAAAAAGGGGGTTAAAAAATAAATGAAAAATGTTGCAATATTAACTTTAGGCCTCAGACATAATTATGGCGGAATTCTACAGGCTGCCGCACTATATAATTTTTTAGAAAGAGAGGGTTACAACCCAGTTTTGTTAAGAAAGTACCAGATTCAGAAAGGTTGGAAAGCTATTATTATTAAAGCTCTAGAGATATTGCCTTTTCAGAACCTAAAGGGGTTTAGAAACTCTTATATTAAATATATTAATAATATACAATTTTTTGATGAGTATATGCCTAACCAAACAAAAATCATGATTTATAAGTCTCAAATAGAAGACTTTCTAAATAAACATGAAATAGATGCGATTGTTGTTGGGAGTGATCAGGTTTGGCGTTATACTTATATCAATGATACTGAATATGACACTTATTTTTTAAATTTTAAATTAAATCGAGAAATAAAAAAAATTTCTTATGCAGCTTCTTTTGGAATAGATACTTGGGAAGCTCCTAGCGAAAGTCTTAATATAAAAAAATATTTATCAAACTTTAATGCTGTATCGGTACGAGAAAGTAGTGGGCAGGAAATTTGTAAAAAAGATTTTGATAGACAGGATGCTGAATTGGTTTTAGATCCAACATTGCTTATAGACCAGTCTTTTTATTTAGATATGATTAAGAACAAGTCACCTGAAAATTATGATTGTATTACATATATACTTGATGAAAATTCTGAAAAAAAAGAGTTAGTTAAAAAAATTAACGTTGAGTGTCAACATAAAAGTGTATTTAATTTATTGACTAAAAACTCTAAGCTTTCTGTACAAGATTGGGTTGCATCTTTTAAATCATCAGACTTTATTATAACAGACTCATTTCATGGAATGGTTTTTTCTATTATTTTTAATAAACAGTTTGTTGTTTTGATAAATAAAGATAGAGGGTCTGATAGGTTTTTCTCACTTTGCCATCTTTTAGGATTGCAGGATAGGTTATATGATCCAACATTAGGGTTAACTTTTGACCTTAAAGCTATTGATTATTCAGACGTTAATAAAAAATTAGAAAGTCTGAGGAAAAGTTCAAAAAAATACTTATTAGATGCTTTAGGGGAATAGAATGTTTTCTGTTGTTATTCCACTTTATAACAAAGCTTATGGCATAGAACGGGCTATAAAATCTGTAATAGATCAGAGCGGTGACTTTGTTTATGAAGTAATAATTGTAAATGATGGCTCTACTGACGGTTCTGAGCAGATAGCTGAGAAATTTATTAATGAGCATATTACAATTATTCATCAAGAAAATGCAGGTGTTTCTATAGCGAGAAATATTGGTATTAAAAATAGTAAATATGAGTTTATATGTTTTCTTGATGCTGATGACTGGTGGGAGGCGGATTATTTTTCTACTTTACATAACCTTATAGATACTTACCCTAATGAGAAATTTTTTCTTATGGGATTCCAGAAAGTTAGCGCATTAGGTAATAAGATAGTAAGTTTAAGTAAGCAGACCAAAGTTTTTGAAAAGTTTGGTAATAGTCTTTTAAATACTCGTGCACTTGTTACACCAAGTATAGCTGTAAAAAAAGATGTACTATTTGAAGCAGGTTTGTTTCCTGAAGGTGTTTCAATTAGTGAGGATTTAATGCTTTGGTCTAAAATAATTGGTAACTATAAAGTAGTTTATACACCAAAAATTGTCTCTAATATTTACTATGAAGAAGATGATTCTAGAGCTAACAGAGGGTTAAAAGTTCCTTATGTATTAGAATATTATGCTGAATCAAAGGCTTCTACAAAATATATTAAAGGTTTTTTGAAATATATCTATGTAGCACATTTATATCAGAGTGTTAAAGTTGGAGACTTAGAAAGCTGGAAAAGACGTTGGGCTATTGGATTCAAAATTTTTCCATTTGTTAGCTGTATGCTGTTTTTTAGTATAATATTTTTTGGTATTAAGAATGTTTTTAAATATAAATAAGCTTTATTCCTATCTATCTTTTATTATTATTTCTTTTATTATTGCACTAGTGGTTGCGAATAGAGATTTAAGTATTGTTGCAGACTCACTGAATTATGCTAATAATTTTTTCTATAAGGATAGCTTGGATTTTAGATATGAATATTTATTCGATATTTTAACTTTTTTAGTAAGACTCTTTACTGATAATTATCTTATTTATTTTTTCATTCTTAATTTCATTCTTAATTTTTTTATATTTAAAAGTTTAAACTTAATTTCTAAATCATTCGATTTTAATAGGGTTTATTTTTTAATATTTTCTTTTTGTGTTTTTATACTTTCATCTTGGTATTATGTTGCATCCTCTAATGGGGTAAGGCAGGGATTAGCCCTAGCCTTAGCTTATTATTCTTTATTTTATTATGTTTTTCATGAAAATAAATTAAAATCATTTATCTTTTTTATTATGTCTTGCTTTTTTCACTATTCAAATTTCTTATTAATTCCTTTTTTAATATTTCTAAAAATTAAATTAAATTACTTATTCTTTATTGTTAATTTGTTTGGATTATTTTATTTCTTGGGTGTAAATGAGGTATTGGTTAAAAGTCTATCGGTTACTTTAGGTTCTCCTTTGTATGACTCTATAAAATATTATGCAGAGGATGGAAATTATTCCTATCGTTATGGATTCCAGGGGGATCTTTTTATTTATACTTTGGGCTTTATTTATTTATATTTTTTTATAAGTAAGAAGGTTTTTAAAGATAATTTTCTTTTTGAAAAAATAGTAAAAATATATTATATATGTACCTTGCCTTATTTCTTTTTCGGTTTTGCTGCTTTTTCAAATAGATATGGCTTGATAGCATGGTTTTTCGGTATATTTATTAATTGCTTAATTGTATACTTTTTATTCAAGAGAGGAGGAAAGGAGTTTTTTAAACTAGGTTTAGTTTCAACCTTTTTTCTTGCCCTACTTTTTTTTTATTATAGATATTTTTAAATATGAAAGTTGTTCTTATTGGTACAGTAGCTAGTAGTTTTTTAGGTTTCAGATTAGATCTAATTAAAAAATTATTAGATAAAGGATATAAAGTTTTTGCTTTCACTTCAGAATATTCTGCTAGTGAGCTGAAGAAAATAGAAAAACTTGGAGTCATACCTGTTACCTATTCTTTAAATAGGGGGGGATTTAATCCATTCGCAGATATGATTGCAACATATCAACTCTCAAAAAAAATTAAAGCAATTAATCCGGATTTAGTATTTTCTTATTTTTCAAAACCTGTCATTTTTGGTACTTTAGCAGCCAAATTAGCTAAAGCTCCGCGTGTTGTTGGTATGCTCGAAGGTTTAGGCTATACATTTACAGAGCAGCCAGAAGGCTTAAGTAAAAAAACTCAGCTCATAAAAAAGATACAGGTTTTTTTGTATAAAATAGCTTTACCACAACTTAATCAGCTTATCTTTTTGAATCCTGACGATCCAAAAGACTTATTACAAAAATATGGAATTAAAGTAAAGAAGGTAGAAGTTTTGGGTGGAATAGGTTTAAATTTAGAAAATTACAAATATTCTAAAAATTTTAATTCTGATATATCCTTTATTTTTGTTGCAAGATTATTGGCTGAAAAAGGAATTCATGATTATATTAAAGCCGCTAAAATTGTAAAATCCAAATATCCTAATATTAAATTTACTGTATTAGGGGCAATTGATAAATCAGCTTTAGGCAGTCTTAAAGAGGAAGAGTTACAAGACTTAATACAAACTAATATTATTGAATATCCCGGATATGTTAATAATGTTGCTGATTGGATAGAGCAAGCGAGTGTATTTGTATTACCCTCATATTACCGTGAAGGCGTACCACGAAGTACTCAAGAAGCAATGGCTATGGGGCGACCTGTTATTACAACAGATGTGCCAGGTTGTAGAGAAACTGTAGTTGATGGCGTTAATGGCTTTTTAGTTCCTAAATGGAATCCTAACGCGTTGGCAGAAAAGATGATTTACTTTATTGAGCATCCTGAAGAAATTAGTACTATGGGTGCAGAAAGCCATAAAATAGCAGTTGAAAAGTTCGATGCAGAGAAAGTTAATCAAAGATTAATGAAAATTTTAGGTATTTAAATGTTAAAACGTGTACTTGATATCGTTATTGCTTCTGTAGCTTTGGTTTTACTTTCTCCTTTATATTTCTATGTGGCTTATAGAGTACGCAAGAATTTAGGTTCACCTGTACTATTTCGGCAAGTACGTCCAGGTTTGCATGGTAAACCTTTTGAAATGATTAAGTTTCGTACCATGACTGATGAGCGTGATGCAGAGGGTAATTTGTTACCAAATGAACAGCGACTACCAAAATTTGGAAAGATGTTACGTGCGACTAGCTTGGACGAAATGCCTGAGCTGTGGAATGTGATCAAAGGTGATATGAGTATTGTCGGTCCACGTCCACTCCTTATGGATTACTTGCCTTTATACAATAAAGAACAAGCCAAGCGTCATAATGTACGACCAGGCATGACAGGATATGCCCAGGTGAATGGGCGAAATTCAATTAGCTGGGAAGAAAAATTTAAACTGGATACATGGTATGTCGAAAATCAGTCAATCTGGCTTGATTTTAAAATTATGTTTCAAACAGTAAAAAAAGTTTTGGTTAAAGAAGGTATTAATCAATCTGAGGAAGTGACCATGACTCGTTTTACTGGAAACAAAGATGAATAGTAATAAAATATTGTATGCTATTTATGGGGCCAGTGGCTTTGGCCGTGGTGTTATGCCTTTAGCTAGAAAACAATTGAGTCATCTAGCTGCACAAGATTATGAACTTGTATTTATTGATGATGGCGAAAACAGAGCCTTTATCAATGGTCATAAAGTATATAACTTTGAGGAATTTACAAATTTACCTGCTCAGGAAAAATATGTTGCTATTGCAATAGCCAATAGTAAAATCCGAGAAAAACTTGTCTTAAAGCTCGATTTAGTAGGCATTAAAGCTTGGTCTGTTTATGCAGATACAATGATTATGATGGATGAGGTAAATATCGGTGAAGGGGCTGTTTTATGCAACCACGTTCACTTTACCTCAAATATTCAAATTGGTAAGTATTTTCATGCCAATTATTTTAGTTATGTCGCGCATGACTGTGTAATTGGTGACTATGTCACATTTGCCCCGGGGGTAAAATGTAACGGCAATATTCATATTGAAGACCATGCCTATATTGGTACAGGTGCAGTCATTAAGCAGGGTACCCCAGAACAACCGCTAGTTATTGGTAAAGGAGCTGTGGTGGGTATGGGAGCTGTTGTCACAAAAAGCGTACCACCCGGTGTAACTGTTATTGGCAACCCAGCGCGTATACTTGAAAAGAAGTAGTTTTTAATATTTAAAGAATCAGATTATTCCAGGATAAACCATGCTAAATACTGCCTTTGAACCATGGCCAAGCTTTACTCAACAGGAAGCAGATGCCGTATCTCAAGTATTGCTCTCGAACAAAGTGAATTACTGGACCGGGCAGGAGTGTCGCGAATTTGAAAAAGAGTTTGCCCGCTTTGCAGGAACTCAATATGCAGTGGCACTGGCCAATGGTACAGTTGCACTGGATGTGGCCTTAAAAGCCCTGAATATTGGTGCAGGTGATGATGTCATTGTCACCTCACGGACCTTTTTGGCATCTGCCAGCTCGATTGTGACGGCCGGGGCCAATCCGGTGTTTGCCGATGTAGAACTCGACTCACAAAATATTTCTGCCCGTACCATAGAAGCAGTACTGACCCCAAACACCAAAGCGATTATTTGCGTGCATTTGGCGGGCTGGATGTGTGATATGGACCCGATTATGCAACTGGCGCAGGACAAAGGCCTGTATGTCATTGAAGATTGTGCACAGGCACATGGCGCCATGTACAAAGGCAAGCCTGCCGGTTCAATTGGTCATATTGGTGCTTGGTCATTCTGTCAGGACAAAATTATGACCACCGGTGGCGAAGGTGGCATGGTCACCACCAATGATGAACAGCTCTGGAAAAAAATGTGGTCGTATAAAGACCATGGTAAAAATTACGACAGCATTTATAACAAACAGCATCCACCAGGGTTTCGCTGGTTACACGACTCTTTTGGCACCAACTGGCGCATGATGGAAATGCAAGCCGTGATTGGTCGACTGCAGTTGCAGCGCATGCCAGAATGGACGCAAAAACGCACTGAATATGCCCAACGTATTTTGAAGGTATTTCAGGACAGTCCTTATTTTAGTGTGCATTATCCAGACAGTGATTATGTCCACGCCAACTATAAGTGCTATGTACAGGTCAACACAGCGCAGTTGCCAGAAGGTTGGTCACGTGACCGGATTATGGCCGAAATCAATGCACTGGGCGTGCCTTGCTTTAGTGGTTCCTGTTCAGAAGTGTATTTAGAACATGCATTTGATGGTACACCATGGCGACCTGCACAGCGTCTAGCCAATGCCCAGCAGCTGGGTGAAAGCAGCCTGATGTTCTTGGTGCATCCAACCTTATCGGAAGATAATATTCGCACAACCGAACAGGCAATTGCCCAGGTGATTCAGCGTATCTAATTCAAGATACGCTACAATAATGTTATATAAAAAATGCATCAACTGATGCATTTTACAAACTAAGTTTAATTTGCAGTTTAATCATTCCAATATTAACAATTGAACTGAGCTGTACTATTCCTATTGAGAAGACACATCAAGTGAAATCCGTCATCCTACCTCTCGTCGAATCCCCTCGTGCTGCCAAACTGGCTTTTCTGGTCATTTTGGATTTCTGTGTATTCCCAGTCCTAATCTGGCTGTGTTATGCCATTCGTCAGTTTGACCTTGGTGCAGAGGTGGTGCCGAATATTCCGTTTGGTTCACTGTGGGTCAGTGCAATTGCGGTTATCCTGCTGTTTGTGTTCGGGGTGTATCGCTTTATTGTACGTACCTACAATGAAGTATTTATGGTCAAACTGGGCCTGGCGACTTTCCTGGCGGTGGCGGGACTCTATGCCTTGGCCTATTTAACAGATGCTTTTATTCCAACTTCTATTCCACTGATGTTCGGCTTTATGATGTTCGCCTGGGTGTGGTTTAGCCGTGGGATCATCCGTTTTATTGTCCGTTCTTATGTGCAGGCGGGTATCCCAAAAAAACGCATCGCGATTTATGGTGCAGGCAATGCTGGTCAGCAGGTGGCTGCGACCTTAAACCGCTCTAATGAACATTTACCCATTTTCTTTATTGATGATAATCCATCTTTAAGCGGACAGAATATTGGCGGGATTGATGTCTATTTGCCGGAAACAGCACTTAAATGTTTTGCCAAATTGCGGATTGATGAAATTTTAATTGCCCTACCCTCTGTGGGGCGTAGCCGTAAAAGTGAAATTGTCAAATTTCTGGAACCTGCCCATTTAAAAATTACTGAAATTCCGGGGCTGACCAAACTGGTGGATGGTGAAATCCGCGTCTCCGATATTCAGGAAGTTGATATTATTGACTTGCTGGGTCGTGATCCGGTGCCGCCGGTGGCAGAGCTGCTGGAAAAAAATATTAAAGATAAAGTGGTGATGGTTACAGGTGCTGGTGGTTCAATTGGTTCCGAATTATGCCGCCAGATTATTAAAAACCAGCCGCAGAAACTGGTGATTTATGAGCTGACTGAATTTGCTTTGTATAGCATTGATAAAGAACTGCGATTGGCATCCACTGTTGAAATTATCCCAGTTCTGGGTACGGTTCTGGATCAGGCCAAACTGGAACGGATTATTGAACAATATGCGGTGCAGACGGTCTATCATGCGGCGGCCTATAAGCATGTACCGCTGGTAGAATGTAACCCGATTGCTGGTCTGAAAAATAATGCAATTGGTACCGCTTTTAGCCTGAATGCTGCGGTGAAAAATGGCGTCGAAACTTTTGTGCTGATTTCAACCGACAAAGCGGTGCGTCCGACCAATGTCATGGGTGCATCAAAACGTATGGCCGAGTTGTACTGTCAGGCCATGGCGGAAGCGCAGGACCAGACCCAAATCAGTATTGTGCGTTTTGGGAACGTGCTTGGTTCATCGGGGTCTGTGGTGCCATTATTTAAACAGCAGATTGCCAAGGGCGGCCCGATTACTGTGACCCATCCGGATGTGACCCGTTTCTTTATGACTATTCCCGAAGCTTCACAGCTGGTGATTCAAGCCGGTGCCTTGGGTCATGGTGGCGATGTGTTCCTGCTGGATATGGGTGAGCCGGTACGAATTCAGGATTTGGCCCGTCAGATGATTGCCCTCAGCGGTCTGAAAGTCCGTGAAACTGACAGTCAGGACGGCGATATTGAAATCCGGTACTCCGGTTTACGTCCTGGTGAAAAACTTTACGAAGAATTACTGATTGATGCCGATAATACCGAAATGACGCAACACAGCCGGATTTTGCGTTCTTATGAAAAAATGTATCCTCTGGATGAGCTATTACAGGTGTTTGAGCGCTTCAATGAGTTAACCGCGGTGCAATCGGATATTGATTGGGCATTAAGCCAGCTGGAGCACTATGTTGATGGCTATCAACGTGGTAAAGAAGTTAAAGTGAATTAAAATATCGAGATTAGGTCAAAGCATATGATTAAGAAGGCGATTTTACCCGTTGCAGGTTTGGGTACCCGTTTTTTACCAGCCAGTAAATCTATTCCCAAAGAAATGGTGACGGTGGTCGATCGTCCAGCGATTGAATATGTGGTGCGTGAAGCGGTTGCTGCCGGTATTGAACAGATTATTCTGGTCACGCATTCTTCCAAAGCGTCAATTGAAAACTACTTTGACCGTAACTTTGAGCTGGAAACCACATTAGAGCAGAAGCAAAAGTGGGATCTGCTAAAAGAAATTACCGACATTTTACCGCCGCAGGTCAGCGTGGTTAGTGTGCGTCAGCCACAGCCGCTGGGCCTGGGTCATGCGGTGCTGTGTGCCAAAGATATTGTCGGTGATGAGGCTTTTGCCGTGTTACTGCCAGATGTACTGGTCAAAGATCAGGCAGAAAAAAATGATCTGGCTTTGATGATTGAACGTTTTAATGCCACACAGGCGGCGCAGATTATGGTCGAGGCCGTGCCGGAGCATCTGGTCGATCAGTATGGCATTGTGGATGTTGCCGCTGCACCTGCAGAAGGTCAGAGTGCGGCCATGCAGGGGATTGTCGAGAAACCGGCGGTCGGTAGCGCACCTTCTAATCTTTCCGTGATCGGGCGTTATGTATTGCCGGCCAAAATTATGCAGCTATTGGTCACCACACCAAAAGGGGCCGGGAATGAAATCCAGCTGACCGATGCCATTGCCGCATTACAGCAGCTGGAAACCGTCGAAGCCTACCGGATGAAAGGCCAGACCTTTGATTGTGGCAGCAAACTGGGTTACTTAAAGGCGGTCTTGCATTACGGGGTGGACCATCCAAGTTTAGGTACAGCATTTAAACAGTTGATTCAAGAGCTTAAAGACTAATACGGGGCAGAGGTCAGCATGAAAGTTGCAGTTTTTGGTCGAACGCTTTATGCCGGAGTGATGGCGGCGCTATTGGCAGAATGTGGACACAAGGTCTACTGGTGTGACATTTTCGGGCAAGATAGTCCGGAAGCGCCTGATTTTCAGGATGAGGCAGTTAATCGCCTGCTGCAGCAGCAACATGCCCAAGGCTTCCTGCATTACTGTAGCCTGAAAGAGCTGAGTCTGGAGATGGATGTTTATCTGTTTAGCCTGAATCCGGCAGAAGAGCCGCTGCTGATTGAATTGTTGCAGCAGCTCCAGCAGCGTCCGATCATTCATCCGAAACTGATGATCAATGCCTCGACCCTCGGTCTGCAGGGGACGACACATCTGAAACAGCTACTACCTGAAGATGACTGGGTATATTTGCCGGATATGAGCCAGGAAGGCAATGCGCTGGCCAGTATTACTCAAGCGGAACAGTTGACTGTGGGCTGTATGAACCCGCAGGTACAGAGTAAAGTGCAGGAGTTTTTACGCCCTTTATTCCCGCGCAAGCAGCAATACCTGTTTATGCCGGTGCTGGATGCGGAATTTACCAAGTTGAGTATTTCCGGCATGCTGGCAACCCGAATCAGTTATATCAATGACTTGGCTGTGGTGGCCGAAAAACTGGGTATTGATATTGAACATGTGCGTCAGGGCATGGCGGCTGATAGCCGGATTGGCGCGTCCTATATGTATCCGGGCGCCGGTTTTGGTGGGGAAAACTTCTCACATGATGTCCTGACCCTGGCCAATACCGTGTCAACCACCGGGGTCAAAAGTCAGCTTTTAGCCCAGGTCTGGGAGATTAATGAGCAGCAAAAAGAACTGCTGTTTCGCAAACTGTGGAACTATTATCAGGGTGATTTAAAAGGCAAAACCATTGCCATCTGGGGTGCAGCCTTTAAGGAAAATACTTCACGCGTGCACCATTCGCCGATTCACGCCATGCTCAAGGCACTCTGGGCGCAAGGGCTCACGGTTAAATTACACGATCCGCAGGCCTTGCCGGAAATTCAGGCATTGTATGGCGAACGCGATGACCTGATCTTGTGCCAGGACCAGTATGAAGCTGTTAAAGGCAGCCATGCGCTGTGCCTGTTAACCGCCTGGAAACATTACTGGAGTCCGGACTATAAAACTTTGCTCAACAGTATGCAGCATCCACTAATTTTAGATGGACGTAATATCTATGATCCGCAATTTGTCAAAGCGCAAGGCTTTGCCTATATGGGAGTAGGACGCTAATGAGCAGTTCAGCAGCGCTACATACGCGTGATTCACTGTTATTACAGTTACAGACTTTAAAAAATCAGTTTGAACAGCGCCATTTAACCGATTTATTTGCCCAGGATGCGCAGCGTTTCGAGCACTTCTCCGTACGTTTAAAATCGCTGGTTTTTGATTATAGCAAGCAGCGTATTGATGCCGAAGTACTGGCGCAGCTGATACACTTTGCTGAGGCACATGACTTATCGGGCTGGATCAACACCCTGTTTTCCACTGACCCGATTAACTATACCGAACAGCGTGCAGCGATGCATTGGGCGCTGCGTTTGCCGGAACAGGACAGTACTCATCCGGAACTGGCACAGCAGGTACAGACCCAGCTACAGCGCATGTATCAGCTGGTGGAAAAAATTCATGCCGGACAATGCCGCGGTGCCACTGGTGAAGTAATTCAGGATGTGGTCAATATCGGCGTCGGCGGTTCAGATTTGGGGCCTTTGATGGCGACTCAGGCGCTGTCCGATTTTAAACATCCAAGTGCCAAGCCGCTGAGCGTACATTTTGTTTCGACCATGGATGGCAGCCAGCTCTCGGATCTGCTGCATAAGCTGCGTCCGGAAACCACGCTATTTATTATTTCCTCTAAATCTTTTGGTACCATTGATACCTTATCCAATGCGCAAACCGTCCGTTTATGGCTGGAAAAAGCCTTGGGCAAACAGGCACGTGTATTACAGCATCATTTTGTTGGGGTATCGACCAAGCCCGATAAAATGACCGCATGGGGCATTGCGCCAGAAAACCAGTTCCTGCTGTGGGATTGGGTCGGTGGCCGTTATTCCCTCTGGTCCTGTATCGGCTTGCCAATTGCGCTAATTATTGGGGTGGAAGGTTTTAAAGCCTTTCTGGCGGGTGCCTATGCGGTGGATCAGCATTTCCAGACCGCACCCTTTGCACAGAATATTCCGGTGTTGATGGGTCTGCTCGGGATCTGGAACAATAATTTCCTGGATATTCAGACCCATGCAGTTTTGCCCTATGATGGCCGCTTAAAATATTTTGCTTCTTATCTGCAGCAGCTGGAAATGGAATCGAATGGTAAATCGATTCAGCGCAGTGGCGAAGCGGTTGAGCTGGATACCTGTCCGATTGTCTGGGGTGAAGTAGGACCGAATGCCCAGCATGCGTTTTATCAGCTGCTACATCAGGGCACACAGGCGGTCAGCTGTGACTTTATTGCACCGGTCAAACGCTACAATGCCAACCAGTTTACCTATGCCGAAAGTGCAGAGGCGCTGGTCGAACAGCACCATCTGGCGCTGTCTAACTGTCTGGCGCAATCGCGCTTACTGGCTTTTGGCAATCAGGCGCTAGATCAGGCCGAGCTGGCCAGTCTGCCACCGTATAAGCAATATGCCGGTAATCAGCCGAGTTCAACCTTCTTGATTCAGGAATTGAATCCGTATAGCTTGGGCATGCTGATTGCCTTGTATGAGCATAAGGTCTTTGTCCAGTCGGTAATCTGGAATATTAACCCCTTTGATCAGTGGGGCGTGGAAAAGGGCAAGGAAATTGCCAATCAGCTGTTGCCGATTTTAAATGGCCAGCAGCAGGATGTATCGGCACTGGACGCTTCGACACAGGGTTTATTACAAATTTTATTGGGAAAATCAGATGGCTAATATTCTGGTTACCGGTGGAGCCGGTTATATCGGTTCGCATACCTGTCTGGAGCTGCTCAATGCCGGGCACCAGGTGGTGGTGCTGGATAACCTGTCGAACAGTTCGGCAGAATCATTACAACGGGTACAAGCACTGACCCAGAAAAGTCTTCATTTTATTGAAGGGGATATTCGGGATGGTGCCGGTCTGGATCAGCTGTTCCAGCAGCACAAGATTGATGCGGTGATTCATTTTGCCGGCCTTAAAGCAGTGGGGGAAAGTCAGCACATTCCACTGGCTTATTTTGAGCATAATATTGCCGGGTCTATCAGCCTGGCGCAGGCAATGCAACGCGCAGGGGTGTTTAAACTGGTCTTTAGCTCGTCTGCGACAGTTTATGGGGAATATAATCCATCGCCTTATCAGGAAGATATGCCATTAAGTATGCCAAATAATAATTATGGCTATACCAAACTGGTGATCGAACAAATGTTGGAAAAACTGGCGATTGCAGATGAGCGCTGGTCGATTGCCTTATTACGTTATTTTAACCCGGTCGGCGCGCATAAAAGTGGTCAGATTGGCGAAGACCCGCAAGGGATTCCAAATAACCTGATGCCTTATGTGACCCAGGTGGCCGTGGGTCGTCGTGAAAAACTCTCTATTTTTGGCAATGACTATCCAACTCAGGATGGTACATGTGAGCGAGATTTTATTCATGTCGTCGACCTGGCACAGGCTCATGTTTTAGCTGTTGAGAATCGCCTGACTGAGTCTGGCTGCCGGGCCTGGAACATTGGGACCGGACAACCAATTTCAGTGCTGAAGATTAAAGAAACTTTTGAGGCTGTTAATGCTGTGCAAATTCCCTTTGAATTCGCAGCACGACGTGATGGAGATTTAGCCAGTTTCTATGCTGATTGCCAGCGTGCACAAACTGAGCTTGGTTGGCAGGCTAAATTGTCACTAGAAGATATGCTGGCTGATAGCTGGAACTGGCAAAAACAGAATCCCAATGGCTATCGTTAGTCACACCTTCATCCTAGTACAATAAAAAAATGGAGCATTTACGCTCCATTTTTTGTGTTAAGCCTGAATCAAACGGGTCAATTCATCGACATAGTCTTGCATTGGTTTGGGTTGCTGGTCACGGCGACTTTCAATATTCAAACGCAATAACGGTTCGGTATTGGAGGCCCGTACATTAAAACGCCAGGCACCAAAATCCAGACTTACGCCATCAGTCTGGTCAATGGCCGGGTTCTGATCGGCATAGTGCTCAAAAATCTTTTGAATGGTGGCCTGGGTATCGGCCACTTTAAAATTAATTTCACCTGAGCAGGGGAACTTGGCAATCATCTCTTCCACCAGACTCGATAAAGATTGACCGGTTTCAGACAGCACCGCAATCGCCAGTAACCACGGAATCATGCCGCTATCACAATATGCAAAGTCACGGAAATAGTGGTGGGCACTCATTTCTCCGCCATACACCGCATTGTGCTCACGCATCACATCTTTAATAAAGGCATGCCCAGATTTGGACTGGATTGCTTCGCCCTGATACTGTTCCACCACATCAAAGGTGTTCCAGACCAGACGCGGATCATGCACAATTTTTTCACCGGCCTGTTTCAGCAAGAAAGCCTGTGCTAACAGCCCCACAATGTAATAGCCTTCAATAAACTGGCCTTTTTCATCAAACAGGAAGCAGCGGTCAAAGTCGCCATCCCAGGCAATGCCCAGATCTGCACTGTGTGCCAGTACTGCCTCGCGGGTGCTGTCGCGGTTTTCTACCAGAATCGGGTTCGGAATCCCATTCGGGAACGTACCATCGGCTTCATGGTGAATTTTGACAAACTCCACCGGAACATTCAGGGCCTTGAATTTATCTTCAATCGCATCAATCACATGACCGGCAGCACCATTGCCGGCATTCACCACCAGCTTCATTGGGCGAATCTTGGCCGGATCAATATAGGTCATCAGATGATCTACAAATTCCGGCAAAATATTGTAGGATTGCGTGGTTCCTTTGACTGCAACTTCGGTAAATGTACCGGCTTCTGCTAAGGCCTGAATCTCTTTTAAGCCGGTATCGGCACTGATTGGACGGGCATTCTCGCGTACCAGTTTCATACCGTTATAGTCCATCGGGTTGTGACTGGCAGTGACTTCAATCCCGCCCTGGACATCCAGATGGAAGGCGGCAAAATAGACTTCTTCGGTGCCGGTCATGCCCAGATCAAGGACATTGACGCCTGCATCATTCAGGCCTTTGATGGTGGCCTGTTTTAAATCTTCACTGCTGAGGCGGATGTCGCAGCCAATCGCCACAGTTTTAGGTTGATAAATTTGTCCATAGGCACGGCCAATTTTATAGGCAATCTCTTCATTCAGTTCGCTGCCCAGTTTGCCGCGAATATCGTAAGCTTTAAAGCAAGTCAGTTGGGTCATTATTTGTTCTCCATGCAGAAGAAAAAAGGCCGGTGAATATATGAGAGTAATAAAGTTTCATCCTTTTTTTACATAAGTATTTGTTTTTATTTATTACCTAGTATTTAACTTTATTACTCAAAAACATGAACCAGCCTTTTTCTGTTTTGCTTATTCTACCGTCACCGATTTGGCCAAGTTACGTGGCTGATCCACATCGGTACCGCGCAGTACCGCAACATGATAGGACAGCAGCTGGACCGGAATGCTGTAGACAATTGGCGCCAGCACCGCACTGATTGATGGAATATGTACCACATGCTGACGCTCTTTGGTTTTAATGCCGCTGTGCTCATCGGCAAAGACAAACAGCTCGCCACCACGAGCCTGTACTTCTTCCATGTTGGATTTCAGTTTATCCAGCATGTCATCTTTTGGTGCCAGAATCACCACCGGCATTTCATTGTCGACCAGAGCTAGCGGACCATGTTTCAGTTCACCGGCGGCATAACCTTCGGCATGAATATAGGAAATTTCCTTCAGCTTCAGGGCACCTTCAAGCGCAATCGGGAACTGGGTGCCACGGCCGAGGAACAGGCAGTGGTTCTTTTCCACAAACAGCTCAGATAAGTGCAGAGTCGCCGGGTTATGCTGCAGAGTATCCAGAATCACTTTTGGCGTATGCCATAATTCCGCGATAATCTCGGTAACCGTCCTGTCTGCAATGCTCTGTTTGACCTGACCAATTTTCAGAATCAGCAGCATCAGCGCAGCCAGCTGTGTAGTAAAGGCTTTGGTTGATGCCACGCCAATTTCCGGTCCCGCCAAAGTTAACAGGCTGTGATGGGTTTCGCGCACCATTGATGAAGTGGCTACGTTACAAATTGCCATGGTGCAGATATTCAGCGCTTTGGCTGCAGCACGTTTTTGAGTATCGCGCAGTGCAGCCAAGGTATCGGCGGTTTCACCCGACTGGGAAATGCAGATATACAGGGTATTGTTAACAATTACCGGCGTGCGATAGCGGTATTCGCTGGCAATTTCGACCTGACATGGTACATCAATCAGCTGTTCAAACCAGTACTTGGCAATCATGCCGGCATGGTAACTGGTACCGCAGGCAATAATCTGCACCTGCTGGATGTTGGCGAAGTCCTGCTCGGCCTGGGCCAGAAAGTCTTCACGCAGCGCATTGCCATTTAAGGCCTGAGAAATGGTTTGCTGAATCGCTTCTGGCTGCTCATAAATCTCTTTGAGCATGTAGTGCTTGTATTCACCTTTAGAGGCATTGCTGACCGTCGCATCCAGCTCTTTCACCGGACGGTTCACCAGCTGACCATCAACAAAAACTTCGATGGTTTCACGGGTTAAACGGGCAATATCGCCTTCTTCCAGATAAATAAAGCGGTTGGTGATTGGCAACAACGCCAGCTGGTCCGAGCTGATAAAGTTTTCGCCAATCCCGACACCAATCACCAGTGGTGAACCTTCACGAACCGTGATCAGCTCATCCGGGTGGTCGGTATGGATAATACCGAGTGCATAGGCGCCTTTGAGCTGCGGCACCACCTGTTTCACCGCTTCCAGTAAACTTGGGGTTGATTTCAGGGCATCATTGACCAGATGCGCAACCACTTCGGTATCGGTTTGCGAGGTAAACACATAGCCAAGCGCTTCCAGATCATCTTTGAGTTCCTGGAAGTTTTCAATAATTCCGTTATGCACCACCGCCACATTGCCTGAAATATGCGGATGGGCATTATTTTCAGTTGGCTTGCCATGAGTCGCCCAGCGTGTATGTGCGATCCCCAACGAACCGGTTAATTCGGCTTCAATAACTGCCTGTTCCAGATTGGCCACTTTCCCGACACGACGTTCACGTAATACATGACCGCCATTGATTAGCGCCAGACCGGCAGAGTCATAGCCCCGGTATTCCAGACGCTTTAAGCCTTCAATCAGGATATTGCTAATATTACGTTCTGCAACGCCACCGACGATACCACACATAATCTTTTCCTCTTATTTTTTCAGTTTTTGGGGACGTTGATAATTATCTTTACTCAACTGTTTTGAGCGTTCAAAGGCCAGGCTATGGTCAGCCACGTCACGGGTAATTACCGAGCCGGCACCCACCGTTGCGCCGTTGCCAATGGTTACCGGTGCCACCAGCGAGCTGTTTGAGCCAATGAAGGCTGCATCACCGATGATGGTTTTAAATTTATTGGCGCCGTCATAGTTACAGGTAATAGTGCCTGCGCCAATATTGGAACCGGCACCGACTTCTGCATCGCCTAAATAGGTAAAGTGATTGGCTTTGGAGCCGACACCAATCTGGGTGTTTTTGACTTCAACAAAGTTGCCAATATGCACCTCATTGGCCAGCACCGCACCCGGACGTAAGCGGGCAAATGGACCAATCTGTACATCTTCACCGACAATAGCATTTTCAAAGACGCTATACGGCTGGACTTTGGTGCCGGCCGCAATTTTGCTGTTTTTAATCACACAGCCTGCGCCAATTTCAACGCGATCGCCGAGCTCAACTTCACCTTCAATAATCACATTGATGTCGATACGGACGTCTTTGCCCACGGTTAGGTTGCCACGCAGGTCAAAACGACTTGGATCAATCAGATGCACGCCTTGCTGCATTAACTGTTTGGCCTGGAAGCTTTGAAATTCACGTTCTAATGCGGCCAGTTGCACCCGGTCATTGACGCCTTCGACTTCAAAGGCACGTTCCGGCTGCACTGAAGCCACCTGCATGCCATCGGCAATGGCCATGGCCACAATATCGGTCAGGTAGTATTCGCCCTGTGCGTTGTCATTGGACAGTTTTGGTAACCATTGATGCAGTTTGGCATTGCTGACGCAGTAAATGCCGGTATTGATTTCCTGAATCTGGCGCTGTGTCTCAGAAGCATCTTTGTGTTCAACAATGGCCTGAATCTGGCCATTGTCACGTACAATACGGCCGTAACCGGTCGCATCTGGTAGGGTCAGCGTGACCAGACCAATGCCGGTAGCCTGACTGGCCTCGACCAGTTGCTCTAAGGTGGCCTGGCTAATGCACGGCACATCACCGGATAGAATAATTGAAACACCATCTTGACCCAGTACCGGCAGCGCCATTTGGACCGCATGTCCGGTCCCGAGCTGCTCGGCCTGTTCCACCCATTGAACCGTTTCATGGGCAAAGGCCTGTTGTACCTGTTCGCCGCCATGGCCATAAATGGTAATAATATTATCTGCTTGTAATTGTTGTGCCGTTTCAATCACGTGACCCAGAAGCGGGCGTCCTGCAAGGGGTTGAAGCACTTTCGGAAGGCTGGAGCGCATACGCGTTCCTTTCCCTGCGGCAAGAATAATCACGGTGGTAGACATGTATAATCCTAGTTATTGCTAAACCAAAATAAAATAAAGATAAATTAAAATACAGATTGCTGCCCAAAGTCCGGCAATCAGATCATCCAGCATAATCCCAAAGCCGCCATCGACCTGACGGTCAATCACCCGGATGGGCCAGGGTTTCCAGACATCAAACAGCCGGAACAGGGCAAAGCCTGCAATGACCCATAGTGTATTCATCTGGCCAAAATAGATCAGCGGTAAAAAGGTAATCGACTGTCCGGCAAATTCATCCCAAACAATACGGCCATCATCATGGACGCCCATCACCCGTGCGGTTTGCCCGCAGATATAAATCCCGACCAGTGACATCAGCAGAATCGCCACAACCGAATAGGCAAAACCCAGCCACAGCCACAGCGGAATAAACAGCAGCGCAAAGGCTGAGCCGAAGGTGCCGGGAGCTTTGGGTAACAGGCCTGATCCAAACCCGACCCCACAGAAGACAACCAGGCGGTCGGGCCAGCTCATCGCTTTAAAATGAATGGCAGGTTTAGGCAAAGTGTTGGTATCCCTGGAATTGGAGCGAATGATCTACGCCATTCTGCACAAAATGAAGTTCGGGTGCTGCATGAATTTGTCCAATCTTGGTAACGCGGACATTCAGCGGTTGTTGTAAAAGTTGTTCAAAATGCTGCGGGCTGATGCTAAAGCACAGTTCATAGTCATCGCCGCCAGCCAGCGCATATTGCCAGCGCTGTGTGTCAGGTAAATGACGCAGAGTGTCGCTGAGCGGTAACAGATCCAGATCTAGGGTGGCGCCAACCTTTGAGGCTTTAAGAATATGTCCCAAGTCTTGGGCCAGACCATCTGAAACATCAATCATGCTCGAGGCCAGACCTTTCAGTTGCTGGCCCAGTTCGCAGCGCGGGGTTGGATAATCCAGACGCTGCTGCAGTGCATGACCTGGATGCTTCAGGCCAAAGGCGGCATCACCGACGGTGCCGCTGACACAGATATAATCACCCGGCTGGGCACCGGCGCGGGTAATCGCCTGACCGGTATCCATCCAGCCTAAGGCGGTCACGGATAAGGTTAAATGTGGACTTTGGGTGGTATCTCCACCAATTAAGCGCACCCCAAATTGATCGCAGCAATCATACAGACCTTGGCTAAAGGCTTTCAGCCAGTCGTGATCAATTTGGGGTAGGCTCAAGGCCAGTAGAATACTGTGCGGCGTGGCACCCATGGCAGCAATATCGGAGAGATTGACTGCAACAGATTTCCAGCCAATGGCATGTGGATCAGTCTCTAGTGGGAAGTGTCGTCCAGCAACCAGCGTGTCGGCGCAAATCACCAGCTGTTGCTGTGGGGGAGGAGTCAGCACGGCTGAGTCATCACCAACACCTAAGTCGACAGAACTGACGTGCTGCCGATTGAAATAGGTGTCAATAATGGAAAACTCAGCCATCGCATCAATCTGTCAATTATTTAGATTGCTGTTTTTCTGCTGCACGTAATGAGCTGGCCAAACGGTCAAGAACACCGTTAATGTATTTATGGCTGTCTGCACCGCCAAAATGTTTTGCCAGCTCAATGGCTTCGTCTAAAACCACGCGATATGGAATTTCCAGATGTTCTTTCAATTCATAGGCGCCCAGACGAAGGGTTGCGAGTTCAACGCCGTCAAGGGCATCAATTTCGCGGTCAAGCACAGGGATTAAGAGCGCATCCAATGCTTCATGATTGGCAACCACTTGAGTCAACAATTCATGATAATAGCCGAGATCCACTTTGTGCATGGCATTTTCGACACGCGTGCGTGCTTCAATCTCGTGCACCGGATTGTGGCTCATCTGCCATTCATAAATTCCTTGTACAGCAAAACGACGTGCTTTACGTTTTGCTGCATAAGTTGCTTGAAGTGTTTGCGACATAGCGTTAAATAGCCTTTAACAAGTTAACCATTTCAATTGCAGTTAAAGCAGCTTCGCTACCTTTATTACCTGCTTTTGTACCCGAGCGTTCAATCGCTTGTTCGATACTATCCGTAGTCAATACACCGTTAATGACCGGTAAGCCAGTGTCCAGGCCAACCACACCTAAACCTTTGGCACATTCGCCTGCAACAAAGTCGAAGTGAGGCGTGCTGCCACGAATCACCGCGCCCAGTGCAATAATGGCATCGAAACGATCAGATGCTGCCAGTTTTTTCGCAACAACCGGAAGTTCCCACGCCCCTGGTGCATGAACAACAGTGATATTATCCTCTGATACACCATGACGTTTCAATGTGTCGATGGCACCTTCCAGCAAATGTTCCACCACAAAGCTATTAAAACGACCAACTAAAATCGCGTAACGGCCTTCGCTCGCGAGATGTAACATACCTTCAATACGGCGAACTGCCATAGCAAACCTCGATGATTTCTTAAGTTGTTTGTTGTGCGGTGACGTATTCCACCACTTCCAAGTTAAAGCCCGACAAGGCATTGAAACGTAATGGCGAGCTAAGCAGCTTCATTTTTTCAACACCTAAATCACGTAAAATCTGTGCACCGACACCAATGGTCTGATACTGCTGAGACAGCGCCGCATTGGATTTGCTTTTCTTCGGTGCATTTAAGCTGTCCAGTGCCGGACCTAAATCCTGCAGATGACGCTGGCCAATCCAGACCAGTACACCACGATCGCTGCTGGCGATTTCTTTTAAGGCACGGTCCAGGTTCCAGGCCGGTTCACCATCCTGCTTGTTCAGTTTTAGCAGGTCACGGGTCGGATTAAACCCATGCACACGGACGGTGGTCACGCCATCTTTTGGCTCACCTTTGACCAGCGCCAGATGAATATCCGGGTTACCCAGTTCACGGTAACGATACAGGTCAAAGCTGCCATATTCGGTATCAATAGTCTGCTGATCCAGACGCTCAACGGTTTGTTCATTGGTCATGCGGTAATGGATCAGGTCGGCGATGGTGCCCATTTTCAGACCGTGTTTTTCGGCAAACACTTCCAGATCGGCACGGCGCGCCATGGTGCCATCTTCTTTAATAATTTCACAAATCACCGAAGCAGGTTCTAGACCGGCTAAACGGGACAGGTCACAGCCGGCTTCAGTATGTCCGGCGCGGTGCAGCACACCACCTGGTTGCGCCATCAGCGGGAAAATATGACCCGGCTGGACAATATCGGCCGGTTTGGCATGAGCAGCAACCGCCGTGCGAATGGTATGCGCACGTTCAGCCGCGGAAATTCCGGTGGTGATGCCTTCTGCGGCTTCAATCGACAGGGTAAAGTTGGTGCCATGCTGAGCACCGTTGGCATCGACCATTAAGGGTAGGTTTAACTGCTGGCAACGCTCACGGCTTAAGGTCAGGCAGACCAGACCGCGGGCATGGGTGATCATAAAGTTGATGTCTTCCGGGCGAACATGCGTGGCAGCCATGACTAAATCGCCTTCATTTTCACGATCTTCATCATCCATCAGGATAACCATTTTTCCTGCACGGATATCTGCTACGAGCTCTTCAACTGTATTGAGCGGCATCAACCTTCACCTTCTTTTTGTCTCAACGGACATTTTCATGACATTAATTGTGGCATAGTCTAACGCTTTTTCGTAGGTTTTGCCTATGCTTATCCGTTTCCCGGTCTGCTTCATTGTTATACACAGTGGTTGCTGGCTTGAAAAGGGCCGGTGTCTGGAAAAAGCTTGAATTGTGCAGAATATTTAAGCAATTGATCTGTAAAAAAATATAAACAGCAAGCCGCAAAAACCAGGAATTTTTTTAAAAACGCTTTTATACATTTAGACTACGATTTAAATCAGCCAGATAAAACAGGAATGGCGAACAGGCTTGGGGTGAGGTTCAAAAATTTTAGAATAGGCAATAAAAAAGCCCCAATCTTTCGATCAGGGCTTTTTGAATTTGGAGCGGGAAACGAGACTCGAACTCGCGACCCCAACCTTGGCAAGGTTGTGCTCTACCAACTGAGCTATTCCCGCAGGGTCGATCAATTTTTTACTTTAAAAAATGAACAAAAAAGAATTTGGAGCGGGAAACGAGACTCGAACTCGCGACCCCAACCTTGGCAAGGTTGTGCTCTACCAACTGAGCTATTCCCGCATGCGGTGTATAATACATTATGCAAAAACAGGGTCAATAACTTTGTGAAAAAACTTGTGCTGATTGCATAAATAAAAGCCATTTTGACCAAGGTTTAGATGATTTCTGCTGTGAAATCAGCCAATAGCGGCGGTTCAGGCGGGAAAAAGCCGGTTTTCAGCCGGTCGCCACAATATCGCAAAAAGAACAGGGTATACTAAGATTAATCTCAGGCCTTTTTGGATGCATGATCATGAGCATAGAACAACAACTGATTGAACGCTTACACACCCTGAACCCGACACATTTAGACGTGGTGAATGAATCTTCTGGTCACGGCGGCTATTATCCGGGGAAGGAATCTCATTTTAAGGTGGTAATCGTCAGTGAACAGTTTGCCGGTTTACGTCTGGTGCAGCGTCATCAACAAGTCTATGCCGCGGTCGGTGATCTGTTAAGTCCAAGCAAGATTCATGCGCTGGCAATTCATGCCTTTGTTCAGGATGAATGGCAAGGACAGGATACCTCAAGCCCGGAATGTGCCCACGCCCCGAAACAATAACCCGGAACAAGAAATAGAGATCAGAACAGTTCATGGAAACCCAACTTTTACTTAAAATTATTCATATGACCAGCATCAGCGTATTGCTGGTCATTCTGCTGGCCCGTGGCCTGACCTTATTTAAAGGCGTGCAGGGCAACCAGCCCAATCCGGCCGGACGCACACTATGGGTGGCGCTACAACATTTATCGGTTACGCTGATAGTAGTAACCGGAATTGTGCTGCTGGCATTAAAGGATTTTCAGGTCGAAACCTGGTTTTATGCCAAAATCATTTTATTCCTGGTGATGCTGTCTTCGTTAATGAAAGCCTACCGTAAAACGGACAGTATTTTACTGGTGCAACGCCGCGCCGGCTGGGGCATAGCCCTGGTTGCATTACTGGCGATTATCGCCTTGGTAATGATCAAGCCAAGTTTTGGTTAATTGTTCGACAATAATGTCTATCTCTCGGCTATACTTCGCTACACTTGAGCCAATTAGAATATAAAATCAGAGGGATAGACATGCGAACACGTGTGGTCTTTAACCAGAAAGGCGGCGTTGGAAAATCCAGTATTACGGTCAATCTGGCCGCTATCAGTGCCCATCAGGGCTTTAAAACCCTGGTCATTGATTTGGACCCGCAAGCCAACTCCAGCCAGTATTTACTGGGGGATGATGCCACCTATTCCACCCATAAGCCGGCACTAGAGCCAAATATCCAGAACTATTTTGAAGAAGTGCTGGGCAATACCCAAAGCAAAGGCTTAATTGGCAATGCCTTGGGCTCGATCTTAAAAAGCCGCGCCAAAGGTCTGGAAGCCTATGTGCATCAATCGCCCTTTCCAAATCTGGATGTAATTCCAGCCAGTCCGGACCTGGGCAGTCTGGCCCATGCCTTAGAAAGCAAACATAAAATCTATAAATTGCGGGATGCCTTGGCCTCACTGGCCGGGCGTTATGAGCGGGTCTTTATTGATACACCGCCGGCGTTTAACTTCTTTACCTTATCGGCGCTGATTGCGGCTGACCGGGTATTAATTCCGTTTGACTGCGATGTGTTTTCCAAACGTGCCCTGCACAGCCTGATTGAAAATGTGCTGGAAACCCAGGAAGATCATAATGCCGAGCTGGAGATTGAAGGCATTGTGGTGAACCAGTTCCAGGCCCAGGCCAAGCTGCCACGAGAAGTGGTCGAGCAGCTGAAAGAGGAGCAGTTACCGGTATTTAACAGCATGCTGCCACCCTCAGTCATCATGAAAGAGTCGCATCATAAAAATCTGCCGCTTATTCATTTTGCTACAGATCATAAATTGACGCAGGCCTATCAATCGTTGTTCAATGAGATTGAACAGAAACAATCCTGAGATGGGCATGAAAACACTGTATATCAGCCTGCTGGCTGCCGGAACCTTGCTGCTGGGTGCCTGTGCCACGACGGTTAAACCGACTTATGTCTCGCCTACACATTATCAGGCGCTGAACTGCCAGCAGCTGCAAAGCGAATATAACCGGATTCAGTCCTATATTGATCAGGGCGTACAGGCACCTAAACGGACCGGTGTTGGTGTGGGGGTGGGTCTTGGCGGAGGCTGGGGCAGTCGTGGCGGCTGGGGCATTGGCCCAAGTGTTTCGGTCAATATGGGACAATCATCGAATACCAAAAATACCGAACTGGCACGGGTGCTGGGCGAGCAGGAAGCCATTGTGCAGGCGGCGCGTTTTAAAGGCTGTCCAATTGTTGTACGCACCAAGCAGGCCAGGTAAGGCTTCGCATTTTTCACGCTGGGCTGGCAGTTTATGCGAGTCACGGCGTGAAAAATCTTAGCAAAATGTTTCAGAAAAAATTATTAAAAATCTTAAATTTAAATAAAAATAAAGGCTTTTTTATCTGTCCAAATATCCTCCCAGTCGTGAGAAAAACTTGTCAGTTTTTATCAAATTAATATAAGGTGTGCGCCTAATTTCAGGTAATCTCAGGTGTCTATGATTGAAAGTTGGCTGTTTGTGCTGGCAATGATTGCGGTTCTGCTTATTCCGGGACCAACCAATGCTTTGCTTGCAAGTTCAGCACATCAACATGGAATTGCCAGAACCAGTTTATTTGTGCCTGCCGAGCTGCTTGGCTATTTATATGCCATCAGTTTGTGGGCGCTGCTGATTCATCTGACCGTCCCAATCTGGCCGTATTTAAGCCATATTCTGCATGGCTTGAGCGCACTATATGTGCTGTGGACGGCTTTTCATTTGTGGAAGCATGCGCATCTGGTCAAGCATAACCAGCTCAACCCGTCTATCCGCCCGCATCAGCTGTTTTTTGCCACCTTAAAAAATCCCAAGGCACTACTTTTTGCTGCCGGGATTTTACCGACTGAAACCTGGGATAATCCGACCAATTTCTTGATGGTCTATGCAGTGTTCTGTTTGGTGCTGTTGCCGACCGCAATGTTCTGGATGTCTTTTGGTCGCGCGATTTTGTCGGGAGAATCCAAGCAAATAAAAGCCGATCTCTTGTATAAAGGATCGGCCATGTTGCTGGTGCTGTGTGCTTTTCCGGTTATTCTGCGCTTTTTCGCTTAAGCGCGGACCTGCTTTTTCAGCTTCTGGCGGGCAAAACCAATCACCCCCGGCAAGACACTTAAAATAATGATGCCAAAAATCAGATAGGTAAAATTCTCTTTCACAATTGGCATGTTACCAAACAGATAACCTAGGGTAATAAATGAGCCAATCCAGCAGAAAGCGCCCACTACGTTATAGGTCAGAAAGTATTTATAGTTCATGCTCCCGGCACCGGCAACAAAAGGGGCAAAGGTGCGGGCAAAAGGCACAAAACGGGCAAAAATAATGGTTTTACCGCCATGCTTGGCAAAGAATTGCTGGGTAGCAATTAGGTGTTTTTTATTAATAAAGCGTGATTCAATTTCAAATACCCGTGGCCCAATATATTTACCAATATGATAGTTCAGGGTATCGCCCAAGACAGCGGCAATAAACAGTAAGCCGCCCAATAACCACGGATCCATGGCACCGGTCGAGGCCGCCAGCGCACCGGCTGCAAATAACAGGCTGTCTCCCGGTAAAAAGGGCATCACCACCAGACCGGTTTCAACAAAAATAATCAGAAACAGGATGGCATAAATCCAGACCCCATAATTGGTAATGAACTCAAGTAAATGCGCATCAACATGCAGGATAAAATCAATCAGTTCCATGAGGGAAAAACAAGCAGAAATGTAGTCAAATCCTATCAGTCCGGTTGGTGAAAGTCAGTAGAAAAACGTAAATAAATTTCCGCTGTCATCATTCTAAATTTGCAACGATACATCTTTGAAATGGTGATTTTTTGATATTCGGCCAGTCCCTAAGATAGCAGCATCTTTTTACTGATCTGCTGTAGGTTCTCTCATGTTTAATCCAAATACTGTAGTTGCCAAAATCTTTCAAACCCCTGCTTTGAACAACCTGTCGCTGCTACTGGCGCGTGTCTTGCTGGCTTATATTTTTATTGTGTCGGGCTGGGGCAAAATTGCCGGCTATAGCGCAACGGTGGGCTATATGGAAGCGATGGGGGTGCCGGGTGGCCTGTTACCGCTGGTGATTCTGCTGGAGCTGGGTGGTGGTCTGGCAATTTTACTGGGTCTGCAAACCCGTCTGGTGGCATTGGCACTGGCAGTATTCAGTTTGCTGACTGCATTTATGTTCCATGGCGCACCGGAAGATGCGGTTAACCTGATGAAGAACCTGGCGATTTCAGGTGGTTTCCTGCTATTGGTGCTGCAAGGTGCAGGTAAACTGAGTCTGGATCATCTGATTGAAAAATAAGATGTGATGCAGGGAAATAATGTCCCGTCATTCAGTACAGGCAGCTCCGGCTGCCTTATTTTTTTGCCCAATAAATAAAAAATACTATTGAAGAAGAGGGGCGGGAATATCTGCCGGTAGCGGCCTGATTCGGGGATCCGCACAGACTGATCTGAATCTTGTGTTTAATGCGCAGAAAAAATGCTAGAATACGGCGCTTATATTCGTTTGCCTCTTATAGTTGTTTGTCATGACTACCAATACTCAAATTACTGAAGATCGTATCCTGATTCTGGATTTCGGTTCTCAATATAGTCAGCTCATCGCACGTCGTGTTCGTGAAGCTGGCGTATATTCTGAAATGTATGCCTATGACATGTCTGAAGAAGACATTCGTGCATTTAATCCAAACGGTATCATCTTGTCGGGTGGACCTGAAAGCGTTCACCAGGAAGGCAGCCCGCGTGCACCACAAGTGGTGTTTGAACTGGGTGTGCCGGTATTGGGCATTTGTTATGGCCTGCAAACCATGTGCGAACAGCTTGGCGGTAAAGTTGAGCCAGGTACTGTCCATGAGTTTGGCTATGCAGAAGTAGACATCGTGGTGCGTGACCAGCTGATTGGTAACCTGCAAGACCGTGAAAACCAGCTGCATGTCTGGATGAGCCACGGCGATAAAGTTGCCCGTATTCCGGAAGGTTTCCAGGTGACAGCGCAAACTCCAAGCTGCCCAATTGCCATGGTATCTGACGAAACACGTCGTTTCTACGGCATCCAGTTCCACCCGGAAGTAACGCACACTTCTAAAGGTGCGGAATTACTGTCGAACTTCGTACACCAGATTTGTGGCTGTCGCGGTCTGTGGACACCAGAGCACATTATCGACCTGCGTGTAGAACAGCTACGTGAACAGATTGGCGATGAAAAAGTACTGCTGGGTCTGTCAGGCGGTGTGGATTCTTCTGTGGTTGCTGCATTGCTGCATAAAGCAATTGGCGATCAGTTGACCTGTGTATTCGTAGACAACGGTTTGCTGCGTTTAAACGAAGGCGACCAGGTTATGCAAATGTTTGCTGACAACATGGGGATCCGCGTGATTCGCGCCGATGCGGAAGATCGTTTCCTGTCTGCACTGGCAGGGGTCACTGATCCTGAAGCGAAACGTAAGATTATTGGCCGTGAATTTATTGAAGTGTTTGCTGAAGAAGCACGTAAATTAGATGGTGTGAAATTCCTGGCACAAGGTACGATTTATCCAGACGTGATTGAATCTGCCGCCAGCAAACAGGGCAAGGCGCATGTAATTAAATCACACCACAACGTGGGTGGTTTACCGGATGATTTGGCTTTTGAACTGGTTGAACCGTTACGTGACCTGTTTAAAGATGAAGTACGTAAACTGGGCACCACTTTAGGTCTGCCACACAGCATGATTTACCGTCATCCATTCCCGGGTCCAGGTTTGGGCGTGCGTATTCTGGGTGAAGTGAAAAAAGAATATGCCGACATTTTACGTCTGGCTGATGACATCTTTATGCAGGAACTGCGTGCCAGCGGCTGGTATGACAAAACTGCACAAGCCTTTGCTGTATTCCAGCCAGTGAAATCTGTTGGGGTGGTGGGTGATGGCCGTCGTTATGCCTGGGTTGTTGCCCTGCGTGCCGTTGAAACAGTTGACTTTATGACAGCACGTTTCGCGCACCTGCCATATGATCTGGTAGATCGTATTTCAACTCGTATCATGAACGAGATTAAAGACGTTTCACGTGTGGTATATGACGTATCGTCTAAACCACCTGCAACAATTGAATGGGAGTAATTCAGGGCTTTCGGACAGTACTGCTGTCCGCCTGAATTACGCCAAGGGCTGTGCCCGCGGCAGTGGGGTTTTACGAAGCATTGCTTTGTGCCTGAATTACGCCATGAGCCCATTTTAAAGCATTGCTTTTAAAATGGGCGCAAGGTGCCCAGCCGTTTAAAGCCCAAAATTATTTAAAAAAGAGCGCTTAGGCGCTCTTTTTTTGTTTAATATATATCAAAATAGTTAATTAAAACGATGATATGTATACCCATTACGATTTAATGAAACCCTTAATTAAAGTCATGCAGATTTATAAAAATGAAATCAGTAATGAAGAAGCCCTATTTTTAATTTCAAAAGAATTGAAATTAACCGAAGCTGATAAACAATTAAAAATGCAAAATGGGAAGAATTTAATTAAATATCGTTTTCAGTGGGCGAAAACTTATCTTAAGAAAGCCGGTTTATTAGAGTATACATCTCCTAGTAACTTTACTTTGACTCCACTAGGGCTAAATTTTGATTTGACTAAAATTGAAAAGTTTTCTAGTAAAACTCTTTCTGAATTTGATAGTTTTAAGGAGTTTAGAAGTCCAACTCTATTATTAATAAATTCTACTGTTGAGGTAGAGCTAGATGAGGATTTACCAGAAGAGATTATTGATAAGAACTCAAAATTATTAAATGAATCATTAAAAAGTGATTTATTAGCTCTGGTTAAAAATAGATCCTCTGTATTTTTTGAACGACTTGTTGTCGATCTTCTTGTCGCTATGGGGTATGGCGGTTCACATCAAGATGCAGCGCAAGCAATTGGAAAAACGAATGATGGTGGAATTGATGGTGTAATCAGCGAAGATCGCTTAGGTCTGGATAAAATTTATATTCAAGCAAAACGCTGGGAAAATACCGTGGGGCGTCCTGATATTCAGCAGTTTAAAGGCGCTTTGGCAGATCAGGTCGCCAAGAAGGGTGTTTTCATTACAACTTCAAGTTTTAGTAAAGAGGCAATTGAGTCTGCGAAGAAATCAGGTATTGTTTTAATTGATGGCAATAAGCTGACCTCCTTGATGATTGAATTTGGTTTAGGGGTACAGATAGAACGGAGTTTCCATATCTATAAAATCGACCAAGACCGTTTTGATGAAGATAATTTCTAATTCATTTTGCAGAGCGCCTCGGCGCTCTTTTTGTATTTAAACCACCCAGGAAATATTGGATGGGCAGGCCGGTTTTTTCGGTTTGCTCATGCCAATATCATAGTGCAGCACACAATTACGCCCATGCTGTTTGGCCGCATATAAGGCAACATCAGCTTCTTTAATTAATGTGGTTAAATCGGGCTGCTCGGCTTTAAGTTCAGATACCCCAATCGAAACGGTAAAATTCAGGCTGATATTCTGGCCAATATAAATCCGGTGCTGAGCAATTTTGGTTCTTAAACGTTCGGCAATCAGCAGTGCATCCTGCAGACTGGTTTCGGTGAGTAAAGCAGTAAATTCCTCGCCACCAAAACGCGCCAGAATATCCTTGCGCCGCATTTCCTTACGGGCAATATCAGCAATGGTCTGCAGCACCTGATCGCCGACGTCATGACCATGGGTGTCATTAATCTGCTTGAAATAATCGACATCAAACATCAGCAGGCAGGTCGAAGCATGCTGCGGCCATTCATGTACCTTATGCTCGGCAATATGCACAAACTGGCGGCGGTTGCTGAGCTGGGTCAGCTCGTCGGTATGCGCCAACTCTTGCAGAATATGGAAATTCCAGTCATTTAGCATGGTTCTGAGAAAATTGCGCCGTGCATTCAGGGTATTGGTCCAGCTGATATATAAACTGAACAGCCAGATTGGCAGATAGACCAGCGCAAAAATAATGGTTTCAATGGCACTGGTTAAGTTAGATACGCCTAAAAACACCACGGTACTGATTAAAAACGAGGTATATAGCGCCGGCTTAAAGCGCACCTGAATACACAAATTGGCCAGCACCACAAAAATGACCGAGGCATAGATATAGATATCGATATAGGGGCTGTTCGACAAGGACATCAGATAAAACCACAGGCCGGCACAAACCAGCGTGCCGACCGGTAAAATCTGGTCATGGATCCGGATATCTTTCACATATTTGAACAGGAAATAATTAATGCTGATGGCCAGTACAATCACGATGACTCTGGCGATACCGGAGAGCAGACTGACATCGGGCAGTACAAAATAATCGGCGAAAAAGTACAGTAAAAATGCCAGCTGGCCAATGTGATTGACCTGTTGTAAATACAGCTTCTGGTGAATGGTCTGGAATTTATAAAAATAGTCTTCAAACTGGGGCGGAATACGGGCAGCCGGATCTTGCAGGGCCTGTTCCAGGGCCTGACGACTTTCCAGGTCGCACTCTGACGCTTGTAAAATATGTCGATCAGAATCATCGGGTGCAAGATCTGTTGAATTCGTCGACATTCTAATCCGATTTCCCATCTTCATAGAATTGCCCCAAGTCTTTAATAAAATCAAAGTAATAGTATAGCTTTCGCGATTAAAAAAAGACCTCCCTAAATATGGGTAATTTGCTGAAAAAAAGCCTCAAAACGGCAGGAAAAGAGAGGAAATTGTGCGCTGGTGCTCACATGAATCCTTACAACAAAAAGCGATTTTTTGATTGTTCTGCCAGGAGAATGCTGCATATTAACTGAACTATAGCAAACTCATGCAGCATCCGCGTATAAGATAAACAACAAGATGAGCGACATGGAACATCGCCAGAGTTAGGATACAACTATGACCAATGCCAACTATACCGAACTGTCCCATTCAGACGATTGTGAAAAATATATCCAGCAGTTTATTCAGGAAGTGCCGCTGCGCCGTGCAGAAATCGGGCAGGGCACCGTCATTAAACGCGCCTTGCCCAGCCGTCATAAACGCATGATTGGCGCCTGGTGCTTTTTAGACCATGCCGGTCCGGTCAGCTTTCCGCAGGGTGACGGGCTGGATGTCGGACCACATCCGCATATTGGCCTGCAAACCTTTACTTGGATGATTGAAGGCACCCTCATGCATACCGATAGTATCGGCTCCAAACAATTGATCCGGCCGAAACAGGTCAACCTGATGACAGCCGGGCAGGGGATTTCGCATACCGAAGTCGCGCCAGAGCAGGAAACCCACATGCATGCGGCCCAGCTGTGGATTGCCTTGCCGGATGCCAAGCGCAATATGCCATCGCGTTTTGACCATTATCCTGAATTACCGGTGGTGTCACGAGATGGGGTTGAATTTACCGTGCTGGTCGGGGAGTTTCTGGAAACCCGCTCGCCGGTTGAGGTGCATAGCCCGTTACTGGCAGTGGACTTAACTGCGGCAGAAACGGTGCGCACCCGGCTTCAGCTGAATCCGGCCTTTGAATATGGCTTTATGGCGCTGGAAGGCACGGCGCATATTAACCAGCATGAACTGAACGAAGACAATATGGTGGTGCTGGAGCCGGGTCTGCAGGACATTGAGATTGAACTGCACCAGGGTGCACGCGTACTGTTACTGGGCGGTGAGCCATTTGAATCCGCGATTTTACTATGGTGGAACTTTGTCGGACGTACCCAGGACGAGCTGAGCGAGGCACGTGACCAGTGGGTCAATCAGGACCCGCGTTTTGGCAGCATTCCAGATTATAATGGGCCACGGCTGGAAGCACCGGCCCTGCCAGATAAAATGCGTGCTTCACGTTAAGCAGGCATGATGAATTGAACTTCAGGCCCAAGCGTCGCGATCGATGGGTGGGCCTGATGATGCTGAGTTGCCGCAACCGGTCAAGGTGGCCGGTGGTTCTTTATTTCAAGAAAAACAATCAGAGTGTCATTATGATTACTGTGCATCATCTGGAACAGTCGCGTTCCTTTCGTATTTTGTGGGCCTTAGAAGAACTGGGCCAGCCTTATCAGATTGAATTTTATCGCCGTTTACCGAGTTTTGCCGCACCACCCGAGTTAAAACGGGTGCATCCGCTGGGTAAGGCACCAATTTTGACAGATGGTGAGCAGCCGATTGCCGAATCTGCGGTGATTTTAGAGTATTTACAGGAACAGTATGATCCGGCGCAGCAGTTCAAGCCAACACATCCGGCCGATCAGCAGCAGTACCGTTACTGGATGCACTATGCCGAAGGTTCACTGATGCCATTGCTGGTGATGCAGCTGGTGGCCAGTAAAGTGCCGCAGCGCGCACCCTGGCTGATTCGTCCGGTGGCAGCAAAAGTCAGTGAAGGTATCCAGCAGGGTTTTATTCAGCCGCGACTCAAAGATCATATCCAGTTTCTGGAAGATTATCTGGCCACACATGACTATTTTGCCGGCACATTTTCCTTTGCCGATATTCAGATGGCCTTTCCGCTACAGGCCTTGCAAAGCCGTACTGATGGCAAATATCCGCAGATTGAGCGTTATCTGCAGCGACTGGCACAGCGCGAGGGCTATCAGCGGGCGTTCGCTCGTGAACAGAAGCTAGAGGCACAGTTGGCCTAAACAAAATTTGAAGCTATAAAAAAAGATGCTTGCGCATCTTTTTTATTATTGGCGTTTCACCACAATCGAATCAATCCCGCTATGTTGCAGGGTTTGCTGGGCAATTAGCGCCGCCTCTGCAGAGGTATACGGCCCCGAAATTACCCGATACCAGGTTTCACCACTTTCTACGGTTTTGACCACATCGGCGGACAGACCATTCAGAATAATTTCAGCTCGACGTGCATCGGCGGCATCCGGATCGGTATAGCTGCGGACCTGCAGAATATAGCTGGCAGGCGCGGCCACGGGCGGTTCAGTGGGCGTGATGCCCGCCGTCGCTTCACTGGCGGCTGCGGGCGCTGCCGGCTCAACAATTGGCGCTTCGACAATCACCACTGCCGTCTGTTCCTGGGTTTCAGGTACGGCCTGCTCCGGAATTGGTGTTACCTGTTGCTGGGGCAGCAGGTCATAGAAGCGGTAATCCTTGTTGGTGTCTTCCTGATAATGTTCAGAAGTGATCTGGCCTTTTGGTGGCACAGGTTCCCACGGCTTCCACAGCATTAAGGCCACTGCGAAACATAACACGACCAGAATCACCACCAGTGTGCCTAACCAGGTCGGAATGAGTGGTTTTTTGGGCTTATTTGGTCGTTCTGATACACCGCGTTGCGTTTTTCCAAACACGAGGGAACCTCTTTATTCTGATTATTGGCTGATTGGCTGGACAGGTGCGTGATGGTACGCCTGCCCAGCAGAAGAATGTCTTGGTTTACATGCTTTCAGGTGCAGAAACACCTAATAATTCTAAACCATTGCGCAAGGTTTGTTGTACGTTTACTGAAAGCAATAAGCGGGCTTGAGTAAGCGCAGCATCATCATTGAGCACTTTGTGTTCATTATACCAGCCGTGGAATAAAGCTGCTAATTCTTTCAAGTAGTTACCAACCTGATGGGGTTCGCAGGCATTGGCAGCACGGGTCACGATTTCAGGATAAGCCGCCAGCTTGGCCAGAATTTCAGTTTCAGCCTCCAGTTCCAGCTTGGCCGCAAACTGACGCGCGTCAAGCGCATTAAAATTCACGCCTGTGCTGGCCGCTTTTTCCAGCATACGGCAGATACGCGCATGTGCATACTGGATGTAATACACCGCATTGTCTTTGCTTTGTGAGACTGCTAAATCCAGGTCAAAGTCGATGTGCTGTTCAGATTTACGCATGACGTAGTAGAAACGTGCTGCATCGTTGCCGACTTCTTTACGCAGGTCACGCAAGGTCACGAACTGGCCAGAACGGGAAGACATCTGAACCATCTCGCCGCCGCGCCATAAGCTCACAAACTGTACCAGTAAAACAGTCAGTTTTTTCGAATCATACCCCATCGCATCAATCGCGGCTTTTACACGAGAGATATAACCGTGGTGGTCAGAGCCCCAGATATCAATCAGGTCGGTATAGCCACGTTGTAATTTGTTCAGGTGATACGCAATGTCTGAAGCGAAATAAGTGGTTTGACCATTACGACGTTTGACCACGCGGTCTTTTTCATCGCCAAACTCAGTCGATTTAAACCAGATGTTGCCCTCTTGCTCATACAGATAACCACGCTGATCCAGTGTTTGCAGCGCTTCATCAATTTTTTCAGTTAAAGAGGCTTCGCTAAACCACTGGTTAAAGGTTACGCCAAATTCACCGAGGTCATCTTTAATGTCATCCAGAATGGCTTTTAAAGCGGCCTGATGGAATACGCGATAGCCTTCACCAATTAAAGTCTGTGAATTGAAAATCAGACCATCAATGTGTTTTTCTTTGTCGCCAGACAGGACCACCTTGTTGCCTTCTGCATCCGGCTCGGCTGCATACTGCACATCTTCCGGTACATCTTTATAGACATCGGCCACTGGACGTACATAAGCATCACCATCCTGGTCGATAATGCTTTGCGCGATTTCTTTGACGTAATCACCCTGATAGGCATTTTTCGGGAACACCAGTTCCTGACCGGTCAGTTCCAGATAACGTAAGTAAGTTGATGTTGCCAGAATATCCATTTGACGGCCGGCATCGTTCACATAGTATTCACGATCTACGGTTGCGCCAGTGGCTTCGAGCAGGTTGGCAACGGTCATGCCATAAGCGGCACCGCGACCATGACCCACGTGCAGGCTGGACGTCGGGTTGGCAGAAACGAATTCAACCTGAATACGTTTGCCCGCGTTGACCTTGGTGCGGCCAAACTGGTCTTGCTGCGCCTGAATTTGATCAAGAATGGCAAAACGCTGGTCGGCATTTAAGAAGAAGTTGATAAACCCCGGACCGGCAATTTCTGCTTTGCTGATATCTGCCACTTCTGGCAATGCAGCCAGAATTTTTTCGGCCAGATCACGCGGCTTCATGCCCGCAGCTTTAGAGGCAATCATGGCGATATTTGAGGCAAAGTCACCGTGGCTTCGGTCTTTGGTTCGCGTCAAATTACTGGTGTTGTTCCAGTCTGCTGGGAGGACACCTTCTGCTTGAAGGGATTGCACTGCATGTTCAAGAGCTGCTTGGATTGCCGTATTCATAATCAGTCGAAAAATAAATGTCGCAGAAAAACAGCAAATATAGCAAATTTCACTGTCTTTAGGTGAACCCATTTGTAGTGAATGAAGATTGTCCGACATTCTGCGCCATCTGTAGCCTGAAAATGCTAACATGGCCATGAAATAACCTGATCAATGACGGATTTGTCCCGCTGTAGGAGCATGCATGCACGCCAAACGTCCTGTAATCATCGCCAATATTCCTAAACTGCCAGCAAAATGGGCGGGCATTATTATGCCGCTGCTGCTGTCTGGCCTGATGAGCGGTATTATTTCAATGGTCAATATGCTGCGTGCGCTGGGCTGGGTCGAAGGACTGATCACACTGTGGTTCCAGAACTGGATGATTTCCTGGGCCATTGCCTTTCCGGTGGTGCTGGTGGTGTTGCCGCTGGTGCGCCGGTTTACCGCGATGCTGGTGGATATGCCGGGCACACCCAAATAGTATTTAGCCCGATGTGCCAGACTCCTGACAGGACACCGGTTTACTCAGCAGATCGGCATTGCCATTCTGGAAGGTATAAAGCCGGGAGGCATTAAAAATCTTGATCACCTTGGCCTGCGCAATGGCTGCCTGGAAGCGTTTCAATGGCTCATCGGTATGTACATTAAAAGGATTGCCATAATTCTGATTGTCGAGCAGGAACTGGATCTGTCCGGCATTCGGATCATAAGCCTTTAATAGAGGTTTGCCTTCGGCATTGCTGAGCGAGAAGGTCGGTCGCTGGCTGCTGATCTTGCAGTGCAGGGCCAGAGTCAGAATCACTCCATCCTGAGCCTTGTTTTTCAGCTGATAGCGTCCCAGCTGTTCATTTTCAATATAGACCCATTGTTGAGTCGGCATGCTGGCAGTAAATTTTTCCAATTGCTCCAGGGTTTTTTTACTGATATCCACCACGCCATCTTTGTCGATTTTCGGTGCTTTGTCTTTAGCGGAGAATAAACCGGTCACCTGATCGCTGACTTTTTCAGTGGTATTGGAAAGGGTCTGGCAGCCGCCTACACCCAGCACAGCGGCCAAACCGCCCAGTGCAATCCATGGCTTGATATACATGATTTTTAAATATGTCGTTGTGTTTTGCCCCAGAGCATACCCAAATTGAGGCCAATTGAAAAATCTGCACTGGCTGCATGTAACAGAAAAACAGCGAAAAACTACATCCTGATGGGTCGAGGATTTGTAAGCTAAACAGGCAGGGGATTGATTTGGGCATAAAAAACCGCATTTTGAGCTTCGGGAAAGCGTTATTTCGTGACTGGATGCCCGATTGGACAAATTTATTCAGTACCTAAATTATCCACAAATCATTATCAATTTTCTAAATACCCCATTGTCCTCAAAACGGGCTAAGCTAGCTTATCTCCCAGAGGAACTTTTGCTTTGAGCCTCCTTCTGGATCATCGAATAATGAGATCGGAAATGACATCAGCGAATTCAGCCACCAAAAAACCGCTTTACATCCCTTATGCCGGAAACACGCTTCTGGAGCTGCCTTTGCTTAATAAAGGCGGTGCATTTACAGAAGAGGAACGCCGCCATTTTAATCTCCACGGTTTACTTCCACATGCCATCGAGAGCATTGAAGAACAGAGTCAGCGCTCCTATCAGCAGTATGTGTCGTTTAACGATGCCATCAACAAGCATATTTATTTACGAAATATTCAGGACACCAACGAAACCCTGTTCTATCACTTAATTGAGCATCACTTAAGTGAAATGATGCCGATTATTTATACCCCAACGGTCGGTGAGGCCTGCCAGCGTTTTTCTGATATTTACCGCCGTCATCGTGGCATCTTCCTGGCCTATCCGGACCGCGGCCATATTGATGACATTCTGCAAAATGTGAACAAGAAAAACGTGAAGGTGATTGTAATCACTGATGGCGAGCGCATCTTAGGTCTTGGTGATCAGGGGATTGGCGGGATGGGCATTCCGATTGGCAAATTATCCTTATATACCGCATGTGGTGGGATCAGCCCGGCTTATACCTTGCCAATTACTTTAGATGTAGGTACTAACAACCCGCAACTGCTGGATGATCCAATTTATATGGGCTGGAATCAGCCGCGGATTACCGGCGATGAATACTATGCCTTTGTTGATGAAGTGATTGCCGCGATCCAGCGCCGCTGGCCAAAAGCGCTGATCCAGTTTGAGGATTTCGCTCAGAACAATGCCATGCCGTTGTTAAACAAATATCGTGACCAGATTTGCTGCTTTAATGATGATATTCAGGGCACCGCAGCCGTTTCGGTGGGCAGTTTAATTGCTGCCTCACGTGCCGCTGGTAAACAGCTGAAAGATCAGGTGGTGGCTTTCCTCGGTGCCGGTTCTGCTGGTAGCGGCATAGCCGAGCAGATTATTGCGCAGATGATGTATGAAGGTTTAAGCGATGCCGAAGCGCGTGCGCGGGTATTTATGGTTGACCGTTTTGGCCTGATCACCGAAAACCAGCCGAATCTGCTGGACTTCCAGCGCAAACTGGCACAGCCGCCTGAACGGGTTGCAGCCTGGGGCAATGCCGATGACATGATTTCACTACTCGATGTAGTCAAACATGCCAAACCAACGGTATTGATTGGTGTATCGGGTCAGCCGGGGCTGTTTACCGAAGAAATTATTCGCACACTAACGGAAAATTGTGAGCGACCAATTGTAATGCCACTGTCGAATCCAACCTCACGGGTTGAGGCGGTGCCGGCTGATATCCTGCAATGGTCTGAAGGTAAGGCGCTGATTGCAACTGGTAGTCCATTTGCACCGGTGAATTATCATGGCAAGATTTATCATATCTCACAGTGTAATAACTCCTATATTTTCCCGGGTATTGGTTTGGGTGTAGTCGCCTCGGGCGCGACCCGAGTCACAGACAGTATGCTGATGGCGTCGAGTAATGCACTGGCAGACTGTTCGCCGATGCTGCTCGATCCAGCGGCCGATCTGCTGCCGGATTTAAATGAAATCCAGAAGGTTTCGAAAATTATTGCCTTTAAAGTGGCTAAAGCGGCGATGCTGGCCGGTGTAGCACCAGTAATCAGTGACGAGTTACTGGCAGAGGCCATTGAGGCGAATTTCTGGAAACCGGAATACCGCAGTTATCGCCGGATTACCTTCTAAAATATAGACAAACACAACAAGGAGCTTCGGCTCCTTTTTTTTAGGGCAGCTGTTGATCGCAACTGGTCGGAAACAGGCGGTTTGTAGCCCCGAAATGAAAGCGGGAGACTGGATTAAAAAATAAGCATTGTTTAGAATCGGGGCAAATTAAAACAATAGCTTTTATAACAATGATAACCCGTGTTCATATCCATACTGCCTTGGAGCAGGCCGGCCTCAGCCCACAAAAACGTGCCCTCCATATTCAATTTTCTCAGCCGGCCTTAAATGCCGATGTTTTTTTACAGCGCATCGACGGTGAACACCAGCTCAATGACGGTTTACATGCCGAACTGATCTGTCTTTCGACCAACGCGCAGATTCCGTTAAAACAGTTTATTGGCGCACAGGTCGCCGTCGATCAGGTCACCGACCAGGGCCAGCTGTTTCGCAGCAGCGGTATTATCACCGCAGCCGCGCAAGGCCAGAGTGATGGTTCACTCACCCTCTATAAACTCACCTTGGAAGATCCCACAGCACTCTGGCATAAACGCCGTAACAGCCGCGTGTTTATGAATAAAAGCGTGCGTGAGGTCAGTGAAATTCTGTTTAAAGAATGGCAAAACAAAAGCCCGCTCTTTGCCGCCAGCCTAACCCTGGACTTAACCGGACTGACCCAGGAACTGGATGTGCGTCCTTTTATCATGCAGTCCAATGAAACCGACTATGACTTCCTGACCCGGCTCTGGCGCAGTGAAGGCATTAACTGGCTGATTGATGAAGCCCAATTAAAGGTCTTACATTCCAGCAGCCCGATACAGGCCCAGAAACTGCGCCTGATTGATGACAACAGCCAGTACAGTGCCTTAAACCGCCGCAGCATCCGCTTTCATCGCTCCAGTGCCACCGAACAATTAGATAGCATCACCCAGTTGATTGCCCAGCGCAGCCTGCAACCGACGGCCGTACATCTGCAACGCTGGCAGTCAGACAGCCTGAGTCAGGAAGAAGGCGCCGGTTCAGTGCAAAGCAAACACCAGCACAGCCATAATCAGGACAATGCCAGCTTGAGCCTGGAACAAGCCTGGCAGATCAGCCCGGCCTGGATGCAGGATTTAAATGGTGAAGACCAGGCCACCGCATCCTCTAATAACCAGCTGGACAAACTGAACCAGAACCTCAGTCACTACCACGACCTGCAATCCAAATACTTTAGTGCCCACTCCACCGTCCGTGATGCCCAGGTTGGCTACTGGTTTGAACTGAATGAACACCCGGAAATTGACCAGCACAGCGCAGCAGACAAAGAATTTCTAATTACCGGCAAACAGTTCTATAACCAGAACAACTTACCTAAAGACCTCAAACAGCAGATTAACCAGCTACTCAGCCAGAGCCACTGGCATAGCCATTTTAGTTTTCAACACGAACAACACCCGGATGAACGTCAAGGCAATACCTTAACCTTACAACGTCGCAACATCCGCACCGTCCCGGAATACCATCCACTACAGCACCGACCGGCGGCTCATCCACAGCGCGCCCGGGTAGTCGGTCCTGCTGGCGAAAGCATCCATGTCGATGAATGGGGACGGATTAAAGTCCGTTTCCTGTTTACCCGCAGTGATGACCATCAGCATGATGGCGGGGCCGGCAGTAATGACAATGACACCGATTCCGCCTGGGTCGATGTACTGACGCCTTGGGCCGGAGAAGGCTACGGGGCACGTTTCCTGCCACGGATTAATGAAATTGTGGTGATCGACTTCTTTGACGGTAACATCGACCGGCCTTTCGTGGTTGGTCGTTTACATGAAGCAGAACGCTCGCCAACCCAATTCGACCAACAAGGCCAACTACCCGACACCAAAAAACTCAGCGGGATCCGCTCACAGGAAATTGAAGGCAGTGGCTTTAACCAGCTGCGTTTTGATGATACTCCGAAGCAGATTTCTGCCCAGCTGCAAAGCAGCCATGGTGCGACCCAACTGAACCTGGGGAACTTAAGTCATCCCAAAGCCAGCGCCGAAAGTGATGGTCGGGGTGAAGGTTTTGAACTGAGAACCGATCAGTGGGGTGCAGTACGTGCTGGAGAAGGCTTACTGATTTCGACCCATCCACAGGCACAAGCCGAAGGCAATCATCTTGATACCAGTGAGGCCAAATCCCAGATTGAAGGCTCACTGAACAATGCCCAAGCTTTAAGTGAAGTGGCCAAAAACCAGCAGACCGATCCTTTAGAAGTTCTCGATAACTTAAAGAACTTCCTGGAACAGATCGAACAGCAGGATGAAAATAAAGCTGCTGCTTTTAAACAGGCCTTAATGATTCTTAGCGCACCAAACTCTATTGCCCTAAGTAGCCAGCAAGATGTACATCTCTCTGCTGATGGTCAGATCAGTCATAGTGCCGGAGAGAGTATTAACCTGAGTACGCAGCAGTCTTTGATTGCCCATGCCAGCCAGAAACTAAGCCTGTTTGCAGCACAAGACGGTGCACGTTTATATGCCGGTAAAGGCAAAGTCGAGATTCAGGCACAGGGTGATGGGGCAGATCTTATTGCCAGAAAGGGGGTGCAAATTATTTCGACGGAAGACAGGATTGAAGTCAAGGCGAGTAAAAAAATTATATTGGTCGCTGGAGGAAGTCAGATTGAGATTAGTGGTTCAGGCGTGTTACCGACCACGGGTGGCAAGTTCGAGGTGAAAGCAGGGCAGCATCTGTTTTTACAGCCACAGAATGTGGTTGAACCGAAGATGAGCTTACCTCAGATGGCAACATTGTTTAGTAATCAAATCAATTATCAATGGAATAGCTCATCTGCAGGAGAAAAAGAAATTTTTGTGATTGATCAAACTGATGGAAAGCTTCTGAAAACCAATAAATCCATATTAAATGAACAACATCAATTGAGTACTTTTAGGTTCTATACGCCGCAGTCAACTGACTTTATTGCACTGGGCTTTAACTCTTTGCATACACATTTGAGTGGAGCATTGAGTGATGAACAGATTGATTATTTGCTCGAAGAAATAGAAGAAGATCAGGAGGATGAGGTGTCTACACACGAGGATATTGAATCATGAGTAAACTGGTGACCATTACCTCTAAGTTTTATGATAAATCTGGACGATATGTCAGAAATCTGAAGGTGAAATCACGTTATCAAAATTCATCGAGAGAGAATCTGAAGAAAACCGATACAGATGGCTTATTTGTCTTTCAAGCTTCTCCTAATCGGATGGTAGAAATTTTAGCAAAACCACCGAAGGCATCTGATTATACTGTGGTGAAGGTCATTAATTCTTCGACACTCTCCTCTTCAGAGCATCCTATAAAAATTCAGTTACCTAACACCATTGAAGAATATCGACAAATGAATAGTACGATTTCTCAGAATGGTTTGGTGGTAACACCTTTTCAAGTGGTTGATGTTCATGGAAAGATTATGGCTAATTTTCCGATACAAACACGACCAAAGGGAAAGAAAAGTTTTGAACGTATTACAGATGATCAAGGAAGAGTTGAAGTCCTCTCTTCGGCTAATCGTGATATTGAATTTTTAGCCTTAACATCGAATGATGAGTTTGTTTTAAAAAGATCGCTTAATTCAGGTAATGGCACAGAAAAACCTATTCTGATTCAATTAGATGAACCCTATGAAAAGTTTAAAAGTACTTCTACACTAACGCTTGTAGATCGTGAAGGTAGTAATTACGTTATTGAAAAAACAAATATTGAGATGTTAATTGTAGCTACCGGGAAGAAAAAGGTTTATTCGATTTCCAATGGAAAACTGCCGTTAATAAGTATGGTTGGGCAGAGATTACAATTTACTGTACTCAAACCAGATGGAAAACCTTTAGATCCAGTAAGTTATGTGGCCAAAAGAGTTAAAGAGGAAGCTATTAAATTACATCTAGATGTTGATATTGTTAAAGGTTTGACTGAAAAAAATGAGCCAATAATTGAGCAGAATATAAAGCTACATGATTGTGCATGTGGAAGAGATATCACTTTGGATGATTTAAAGGCTTTGGCAGTAGGAAGTACAAAGCACTTATCTAAATTTATAGCACCAATTAATGATTCATTTAAAATTTATAAAATAGATAAATGTATACAAAAGGCCTATTTTATTTCACAAACATTTTTAGAAACTAGTGAGTACAAGTATTTAGAAGAGCGAGTTTCGGCTGAATATGAAAAAAATAACTATGGTGGATATAAAGGAAGAGGGCTTATTCAATTAACTTGGAAAGATAATTATATTGCTTATGGTAAGTTTAAAGGTGAAGACTTTACAGGAGTAAATAGAGTTAAAATTTCTAGTCCTAAGTATGCTGTTGATTCTGCAGCATGGTTTTGGAGGAAGGGTAAAGCTAGAGACCTAAATGAACTTGCTTTAAAAAATGATTTGATAGGTGTTTCTGCAATAATTAATGGTGGTTTTAATCATTTTGATAATGATAATCATGGGGGTAGAGAAAATAGAAAAGCATATTTATTGAGAGCCTTTAAAATTTTAAAAGTTGGGAATTGTAAAATAATTGATCAATCTTTATTAAGTTCGTTAGATGATTTTAAATTAGAGAATAGTATAGTTAATGATATGGTTGGTGAGGTATTTGGTTGGGGGTTGTGGCATGACCCTGAATACAAGAAAATTGGATGTACAAAATCATTAAGTGAAGCAAGAAAAGGTTATGCAAGATTTATTGAACTTTCCAAGAATCAAAAATTTAAACCACCTAAGAGATATGGCTACACACAGGAAAGAGCAGAAGTATTAGCTAGGAGAAAATTAAGTGGTTAAAAAGCTTATATTTATAATAATTTATTTATTTTCAATGATATCTTGTGCAAAAACAAGTGAAACACTTATATCTGAAGTATACTATTGTCTAAAGGATGATACATCGAAGATAGAAATTGCTTTTGATAGATACAACTCTAGAATAATCCATAGACCTTTTACTTCCTTTCATAAGTTAAAGGAAGTAAAAACTGTTATTTATGATGATGAGTCAAAAGCATTGGAAACAACCTATAAAGAATTAGAGGATAATAGAGAGGTAGCCAGTTTTACGTTTATCTCAAAAGGTAATGAATTTTGGGGGGCAACATATACGCCAATTAATAAAGAAGTTAAAGATCTCGATGAAACTAGATTTAATTTAAATAAAATTAACGCAACCTGTTTTTGAAATTAATATTTAATTTAAATATCACTCTGAGAAATTAAACGCTAGCTGATAACTTTAAATTATTACTAAAAAAGCCGACTCTCGTCGGCTTTATAAATTATCCTTCCAACACCGTTTCCAGCAACTCTTCACTTGGAGCGAAGTAGTAAGCCCCATCTAAAGCGGTCACAAAATGTAGTAAACGGTCATGAATACCATCTCCCGAGGTGCCAAACATACGCTCAAGCATCGCATCCAGAATAGTTAAATCCTTGGTATAGGCAATAAAGAATAAGCCTTGGTCACCTTGCCCATCACCATATGGTAGGGAATGACGCAGAATTTCCATTTCTTCACCTTCATCATCTTCAACCACGGTACGGGCGACGTGGGCATTGTCAGGTTTCACCTCATCATCCAGCTCAATCGACTCAAGTTTGGTGCGACCCATCACTTGTTCTTGTGCATCGACTTTCAGACGTTTCCATTTATCTAAATCATGTGCATAACGCTGGGCAAAGACAAAGGAACCATCTTCAAAAATGCCGGCATCTTCGCCCAGTAAAGCGACTTCAGCACGGTCATCCGGGAATTGCGGGTTTTCTGTGCCATCAATAAAGCCGGTCATGTCGCGGCCATCAAAATAGCGGAAGCAGACCCGCTCATCCAGAACATCAACCTGATCCTGAATACCCTCAAAGAAAGACTGGCTCAGGGCAAAACAGATATCCGCACGGGCACTGGCAATATGAATGAGTACATCTGTCGGTACGACAGGCATCTGGAATGCGCCTTCAATCGGTTGTAACTGCTTAAAGCCAGCTGGAGTTTGGGAGTACAGTTGTGCCCAAAGTTCAGGTCCAAAGGCCACGGCAGTTTTAATTTGTGCATGAGGATGCTGGGTAATCAGGCGATCACGGGTATTAAAAAGATCAGCTAATTTTTCTTTTAATTGCTCAAGAGTTAAATCTTTTAAACGTAAAACAATAAAACGGGCATGATCTGAAGGTAATGGCAAGATTACAGATTGAGCTGTCATTCATGGCTCCTAAGTTTTTAATAATCAATCACTAAAACTATTGTGCCTGAACCGGTAGCAGCTTAACAGTCTCTGGATCAGATTTTTATTGCCTCTTTACTGCGCACTTAAAAGATGAATCGTCATATAATAATCTGTCATTTTTGTGGTGAATTACCATGTCTTATCAGATTTGGCTGGCCTATATGCTGGCCTGTTGGGTGATTAGTGTGTCGCCGGGCGCAGGTGCGATTGCCTCGATGTCGAGTGGGCTGAATTACGGTTTTCGTCATGGTTACTGGAATGCCATCGGGCTGCAACTGGCGCTGCTGGTACAGATTGCGATTGTGGCGGCCGGCGCGGGCGTGCTATTTGCGACCACGCCTTGGGCTTTTCTGGCAGTGAAATGGTTCGGGGTAGCGTATCTGCTGTATCTGGCCTATCTGCAATGGAAAGCGCCGGTACACTCGATTGAAATCCGGCAGGATTTACCACAGAAATCAGCTGGACGACTGCTGCTGAACGGTTTTCTGGTGAATATGAGCAATCCGAAAGCGATTGTATTTTTGCTGGCTGTCTTGCCACAATTTCTGGATTTATCCAAACCGCAGTGGATTCAATATCTGATTATGGCGGCGACCATGATTACGATTGATCTGATTGTGATGGCGGGCTATACCGGATTGGCAGCCAAGGTTTTAAGACTGTTAAAGTCACCGCGTCAGCAGAAAGTCATGAACCGGACGTTTGCTGGTCTGTTTGCTGGCGCTGCGTTTTTATTGAGTCTGGTGCATCAATAACAGTTGATTTTCCCCTCTCGACGATAAAGAGGAGAGGGCTAGATGGAACCTTTCGGTTGATTGTTTAGGCCAGTTTTTTAAATTTCTGCACGGTAAAGATCAGGGTAAAAATCACCGCCATGGTCAGCACAATAGTTAGACCGGTCGAGGTATTTAAGCCGGCGCTGGACCATAAACCAACCGTTACCCCAATTTGCGCAATCACAAAAGCCCAAATCACCATCTGTTTCGGAGAATGCGCCAGCAGTCGTGCCGTGAGCGCTGGAATCACCAGCAGCGCACCCATCAGCAGTGAACCGACCGCGCGTAATGCCAAAACCGTAAACAGGGCCAGCAACAACATAAAAATCAGACGTTGCCACTGGGCATGAATACCTTCACTGGCGGCAATATCCGGATCAATGGCAATCTGAATCTGGGCTTGCCAGTATTTGTATAAAACGCTCAGTGCACCGGCAATCACCAGCGCAAAGATGGGTAAATCGGCCCAGGAGATAGTGAGCAGATCACCAAACAGGTAGCTGAGCAGTTCCGGGCGCAGGCTTGGAATGTGCTGGATAAACAGTAGACCGGAGCAGAGCAGGGTCGCAGAGCATAAGGCCAGCAGGGCATCATTCGGTAAGCGCGGATCATGCAGAATCCAAAGAATACCAACCAGTAATAAGGCTAAAAATGTAACGCCCATCCACAGCGGTAAGCTCAAGGCGCCGGCAATGGCCACGCCTAATAAGGTGCCATGTGCCATGGTATCGGCAAAAAAAGACATCCGGCGCCACAGCATCAGACAGCCGAGTGGCGCGGTCAGAAACACCAGTAAAGTGCCCATGATCCAGGCCGGAAGTAATAACGATAACCAATCCATCATGGTTTAGACTTCCGGTTCAGGGTGAATATGGGGACGGGAATCATGCTGACACGGCTCGGCATGGTCGCCATGCGCACAATGATCATGATGATGCTGATAGAACACCCGGTTGGTGCCAAAAATGGCCTGATATTCCGGATGCTGCTGCACGCTTTCGGGCAAGCCGCTACAGCAAATGTGTTTATTTAAACATACCACCCGATGCGTGCCTTGCATGACCCATTGCAGATCATGTGAGACCATCAGCACGGCACAGCCATATTTTTCTGGTAGGCTACGCACATAGTCATACAGCTCGGCTTCCGACTGGATATCCAGCCCCTGCATTGGTTCATCCAGCACCAGCACATCGGGTTGGCGCAATAAGGCGCGGGCCAGTAATACCCGCTGCCGTTCACCACCTGACAATTGCTGCACTTTGGAATTTTCCAGCTTGGCAATACCGGTATCGCGGATAATTTCTGCTTTTAACGTGCTGCTACATTTTTCTAAAGCCAGCAGATCCTTGACCCTTAACGGCAAGCTGTGTGAAGGATTGAATTTCTGCGGCACATAGGAGAATTTTAGTTTTTTATCGGCCAGTACTTTGCCAGCCGTGGGTTTGACAATACCGAGCATGACTTTAATCAGCGTCGATTTGCCGGCACCATTCGGACCAATGAGCGTGACAATTTCTTTCTCATGCAAAGAGAAATCGACCTGTTTTAAAATATCACGCTCATCAATCCGGACTTGAATCTGTTCAAGGCGAATCAGCGGCGCAGGACTTAGCGTTTGCTGGCGCAGTGCTGACATAAACCAGAAATCTCGATAATACTGTGATGGGCGGTGAAGTGGTCCGAAGCCGACAGCTCTGCCAGTTGCTGCAGTAAACCCTGCGCAGAAGCTTCTTTGACCACTTTGCATTCGGTGCAAATTAAAAACGCCGCCTGATGGCCTTCGCGCGGATGGCAGCAGGGAATATAGGCATTAATAGAAGTTAAACGGTGAATCAGCCCTTTTTCTAATAAAAAGTCGAGGGTGCGGTACACGGTTGGTGGTGCCGCCGGACGATCTGACTCACTTTTAATTTTGGCCAGCAGGTCGTATGCCCCCATCGGGCCCGAGGCATTTAAAATCAGTTCCAGCACTTCACGACGAAGTGGGGTCAGGCGAGCACCTGTGGCGGCACAGAGACTTTCGGCTTCAGCAAGACGCTGCTCAATATTTTGATGGTCGTGCACGCCATGTAATGCATCATGATGTTCATGAGAACATAAGCTCATAGCTACCCCAAGGAAATGTAGGAGGAAAATCGGACATTAAATTTTAACATGAAGTATAGTCAGATTCGATTATACATAGGTATTTTTGTTATTTTGTTATAATATAACATCTATCCTGTTTTATGATTTTGCGCTCATGTCCCGTTTTTTCGCCTTCTGTGCTCTGGCTTTGTTCAGTACCTTGAGTTGGTCTCAAAGTCTTGTTATTTCGACACAGCCGATTTATCTGATTGCCAAGGAAATTACACAAGGCATAGAAACCCCGACCTTATTATTGGCCGACCAGACCGGACATGATGTCAGTTTGACTCCTGCACATCGCAAGACCATTCAGGATGCAGGTCTGGTGATCTGGCTGGGCAAAGCGCATGAAGCGCCTCTAGAAAAACTGTTCAGCAATCAGAGCAAAGCTATTTCATTGCTAGATTCTGGCATTTTGCAAACGCTACCACAGCGTAGCCCTCGTGGTGCAGCATTAAAAGATACGGTCGACTCGCATGTCTGGCTTGATCCGAACAATGCCATTCGTATTGGCTTTTTTATTGCGGCCTTGCGTTCCCAGCAGGTACCTGAGCAGCGTGAACAGTACTGGGCCAATGCCCGTGCCTTTGCCCAAGAGCTGCTCCTGACCGCAGACAAGTTTAAAAGCAAAGCCTCGGCCAAAGCCTACTGGTCTTATCATGATGCCTATCAATATCTGGAACGTCCGCTGAACCTGAAGTTTGCCGGCGCACTGACCCATGATCCGCATGTCGCTCCGACGGTGGCGCAAATTAAATATATGAATGATCATCGTCCAAACACGAAAATGTGTTTACTGGCCGAAGGTCATGCCAGCAAGAGCCAGTATCAGCGCCTGAATCCGATTGTGTTTCAAATGGTCGACGAAAGTATGAGTGGGGCAGGGGACTTTGTGCAGGCCTGGCAGAAATTGGCTACCCAAACGCAAAAATGTGTAATAAATGCGCAAAAATAGCGCGTTTTGGCGGCAAATTTGAATTATGACAATACGGTTACAGTTGTGCAAAAAAATACGACTAAGATCGGGAAAAGATTGCATGTTCAGGGGTGTAACTCTATAATGCCTGCGATAAAAAACGATCATCAGTTAAACTTGTCAAGCATTTATGCTGTGAGTGGAAAGTAAATGAGCCGAACTAGTCGCTTGATTGACCGACGATTAGCGAAAGCTTTGGTCTTCTTGCAAGCATTCATGATACCTGTTGCTGCATTGATTGCCTGGATATTCAAAGATGCTACAGCCGCCTTGAGTGCCGCACTTGGTGCATTGGTATGTTGGGTTGCAAGTTGTTATTTTTCCTGGCAGTCGTTCCGCGCAGCAGGCGCGAGAGCATCTAAACAAGTTCTGTCGAACATGTATAGGGGCATGCTCGGTAAGTTTGCGATTGTGATCGTAGGATTCATTTTAATTTTAAGCAATGTCGAGCCGTTGTCTCCGGTTGCATTGTTTTGTGGTTTTATTCTCGTTCAGGCCATGTCGTGGGTCGCTCCGTTTTGGGTGTCACGTCTACAAAAACGAGTATAGGCGCAGCAAAAATTGAAAAGTTTTTAGGAGATGAGCGAGATATCAAGCAGCACGCGATATTCGTTCCCTCTTTTGTTTTTGACATTGACCAGGTGTGATTTATGGCTGCTGAAGAACATGCCCTTACTTCGACCGAGTATATCAAGCATCACTTGACCAACATGACGTACGGCAAAATGCCAGACGGTTCATGGAAGTTGGCTGAGTCTGCTGAAGAAGCTCAACAGATGGGGTTCACTGCTATTCACTTGGATTCAATGGGTTGGTCTATCGGACTTGGTCTGATCTTCTGTTTATTGTTCTGGATTGTCGCGAAAGCTGCAAATTCAGGCGTGCCTGGTAAATTCCAGTCAGTAATTGAAGTGATTATCGAGTTTGTAGATTCAAGTGTACGTGATACCTTCCATGGGAAGTCTCGATTAATTGCACCCTTAGCATTAACCATTTTCGTGTGGATTTTCCTCATGAACTTGATGGATTTAATCCCTGTTGACTTTATTCCTTATGTAGCTCAACAGGCGATTGCATCTATGCTGGGTGTGGACCCTCATCAGGTTTACTTTAAAATTGTTCCGACTACAGATCCAAACATTACCTTAGGTATGTCTATTTCTGTATTCTTCTTAATTATTTTCTATAGTATTCGTGAGAAAGGTGTTGGCGGCTTCGTTGGTGAGTTGGCACTTAACCCATTTAACCCAAGTAATCCAGTTGCTAAAGTGCTTTTAATTCCATTCAACTTATTGTTGGAATTGACTACTTTCTTGGCGCGACCAGTTTCATTGGCTCTACGACTGTTCGGTAACATGTATGCGGGTGAGTTAATCTTCATTCTTATCGCGTTATTACCGTTCTGGATCCAGTGGGCATTGTCTGTGCCTTGGGCGATTTTCCACATTTTGATTATTACGCTACAAGCATTCATTTTCATGATGTTGACAATCGTGTACATGAGCATGGCAAGCGAAAAGCATTAATGGTATGGCCTAACTGTCATCGGGCGGTTGGGCACACAATTTTTTAACTTAATTTGGTATAAAACCTAACCTCTGAGGAATTTTTCATGGAACTCACTTTAGGTCTAGTTGCAATTGCATCTGCTATCTTGATCGCTTTCGGTGCTTTAGGTACTGCGATTGGTTTTGGTCTTTTGGGCGGTCGCTTCCTTGAAGCTGTTGCTCGTCAACCAGAATTGGCTCCACAACTTCAAACTCGTATGTTCTTAATCGCGGGTCTTCTTGATGCTGTGCCTATGATCGGTGTTGGTATTGGCTTGTTCTTCATCTTCGCTAATCCATTTGTAGGTTAATCAGCTTAATTCCCAAAAATCCACTATTTGAGGAATAGCAATGAATATCAACCTCACATTGATTGGCCAAGCGATTGCATTTGCGATTTTCGTCGCATTCTGCATGAAGTTTGTATGGCCACCACTAATCAATGCGATTAGTGAGCGTCAGCGTCGCATCGCTGATGGCTTAAATGCTGCTGAAAAAGCAAAAGCTGACCTTGCTGATGCGCAAGCACAAGTTAAGGCAGAGCTAGACGCAGCGAAAGCACAAGCGGCTCAATTGATCGAACAAGCGAACCGTCGTGCAGCACAATTGGTCGAAGAAGCGCGTACTCAAGCATCTGCTGAAGGTGAGCGTATCCGTCAACAGGCGAAAGAAGCTGTTGATACTGAAATCAATGCTGCTCGCGAAGAATTACGTCAACAAGTCGCTGCTTTGGCAGTTGCCGGTGCTGAGAAAATTCTTAGCCAGCAAGTTGACGCAGAAGCTCACAATGCCATGCTGAACCAGCTGGCTGCTAAACTTTAAGCGAGGCGAAATATGGCTGAACTCTTGACGTTGGCACGCCCATATGCGAAAGCAGCATATGCTTATGCCTCTGAGCAAAGTGCAACTGACAGTTGGTCACAAGCACTAGCATTGCTCAGTGCTGCGGTACAAGACGAAGCATTTTCAGCTTACTTAAATCGCCCTGAGCTTACTCCTGCAGAGCAGGTGAGTGTTTTTGCAAAAGTTTTAGGTGAAGACCAGACTGCAGCATTGTCAAATTTTTTGACTTTGCTTGCTGAAAATGATCGTTTGTCTTTAATGCCTGAAATTCAAGCAGAATATGAACAGCTCAAATCACAGAATAACAACAATGTGGACGTCGTAATTGAATCGGCTTTCCCATTGTCTGCTGACCAAGAACAAGTGTTGAAAGCGGCGCTGGAAAAGCGTTTCAACAGCACGGTTTCTATTGTAGTAGAAGTCAACCCGGCGTTAATCGCGGGTGTTGTTATTCGTGCAGGCGACCAAGTGATAGATGATTCTGCGCTTAACAAGCTTGAAAAAATGCGGACTCGTCTTCTTGCGTAATTGCATATAAGAAGACTGAACTTTAAAAAGATTGAGGTATAGCGCAATGCAACAACTGAATCCATCCGAGATCAGTGCGCTCATTAAACAGCGTATCGGCGATCTGGACACCAGCGCGACCGCTAAAAACGAAGGTACCATTGTTATGGTATCCGACGGTATTGTGCGCATTCACGGTCTTGCTGATGCAATGTACGGTGAAATGATCGAATTCGACGGCGGCTTATACGGTATGGCACTGAACCTAGAACAGGATTCAGTGGGCGTCGTTGTTTTAGGTAACTACTTAGGCCTTCAAGAAGGTCAAAAAGCTCGTTGTACAGGTCGTGTATTAGAAGTTCCGGTTGGTCCAGAACTTTTAGGCCGTGTCGTAGATGCTTTGGGTAACCCAATTGATGGTAAAGGCCCAATTGATGCGAAATTAACTGATGCTGTAGAAAAAGTAGCACCAGGCGTAATTTGGCGTCAATCAGTGGATCAACCTGTACAAACTGGTTATAAATCAGTAGATACAATGATCCCAGTTGGCCGTGGTCAGCGTGAGTTGATCATTGGTGACCGTCAGACTGGTAAAACAGCTATGGCGATCGATGCGATCATCGCTCAGAAAAACTCTGGCATTAAGTGTGTATACGTAGCAATTGGTCAAAAACAATCGACTATCGCGAACGTAGTACGCAAGCTGGAAGAAACTGGCGCTATGGCGTATACCACTGTTGTAGCAGCAGCTGCAGCTGATCCAGCAGCAATGCTGTATCTGGCGCCTTATGCTGGCTGTACAATGGGCGAATACTTCCGTGATCGTGGTGAAGACGCGTTAATTATTTATGATGATTTGTCTAAGCAAGCTGTTGCTTACCGTCAAATTTCATTGCTTCTTCGTCGTCCACCAGGTCGTGAAGCTTACCCAGGTGACGTATTCTATCTACATTCTCGTCTACTTGAACGTGCTTCTCGCGTATCTGCTGACTATGTTGAGAAATTCACTAACGGTGAAGTTAAAGGCCAAACTGGTTCATTAACTGCATTGCCGATTATTGAAACTCAAGCAGGTGACGTATCTGCATTCGTACCGACTAACGTAATTTCGATTACTGATGGTCAGATCTTCCTTGAAACATCATTATTCAACGCGGGTATTCGTCCTGCGGTGAACGCCGGTATTTCTGTATCGCGTGTTGGTGGTTCGGCTCAAACGAAGATCATCAAAAAATTGTCTGGTGGTATCCGTACCGCTTTGGCGCAATACCGTGAATTGGCAGCGTTTGCTCAGTTCGCTTCTGACCTTGACGAAGCAACTCGTAAGCAACTTGAACATGGTCAACGCGTAACTGAGTTAATGAAGCAGAAACAATATGCGCCTTACTCAATTGCTGACCAGGCTGTTTCAGTTTATGCATCTAACGAAGGCTACATGGCTGACGTTGAAGTGAAGAAAATCGTAGACTTTGATGCTGCGTTAATTTCTTACTTCCGTTCAGAGCACGCTGCGTTAATGCAACAAATCGATGAAACTGGTGATTACAACAAAGACATCGAAGCTGCAATCAAAGCAGGTATTGAAAGCTTTAAAGCGACTCAAACTTACTAATTTAGCACTTTGCTAATTAGTGTTGGTTTGGTTCACGGATCAACCTTCGAGGGCTCGAAAGGGCCTTCGAATACTAGGTTAAGCGTATGGCAAACTTAAAAGAAATTCGCGCCAAAGTAGCTAGTATCAAGAGCACGCAGAAGATTACTCGAGCGATGCAAATGGTAGCTGCTTCTAAGATGCGTCGTGCGCAAGAGCGCATGGCTCAAGGCCGTCCGTATGCCGAAAATATGCACCGTGTAATTGCTCATTTGGTACAAGCGAATCCTGAATATAAACACCGTTATATGGTTGAGCGTCCTGTGAAGCGCGTTGGCTATATCATTGTTTCTTCAGATCGTGGTTTGGCAGGCGGTTTGAACATTAACCTGTTCAAAAAAGTGGTCAAACACGTACAACAGCAACAAGAGCAGTCAATTGAAGTTCAATTTGCTTTAATTGGTCAAAAAGCGGTTTCGTTTTTTAAAAACTACGGCGGTAAAGTACTAGGTGCAACTACAAACGTAGGTGATACACCAAGTCTTGAACAGTTATCTGGTTCTGTACAGGTGATGTTAGACGCTTATGATAAAGGCGAGTTAGATCGTATTTATCTGGTGTCCAACGGCTTTGTCAATGCCATGACTCAAAATCAAAAAATCGAACAACTTGTTCCTTTAGCAGCTGCTGAAGAAGACAAGACCCTGAACCGTCAATACGGTTGGGACTATATCTATGAACCAGAAGCAGAAGAACTGCTGAATGGTTTATTGGTTCGTTATATTGAGTCTGTGGTGTATCAAGGTGTGATTGAAAACATCGCTTGTGAGCAATCTGCACGTATGGTCGCAATGAAAGCTGCGACAGATAACGCAGGTGAGCTTATCAAGAACCTACAACTTATTTATAACAAGCTGCGTCAAGCCGCGATTACTCAGGAAATTTCTGAGATCGTTGGTGGTGCCGCTGCCGTTTAACATTATTTTGAATTGAGGAGACAGCAATGAGTAGCGGTCGTATCATTCAGATCATCGGCGCGGTTATCGACGTCGAGTTTGAACGCAACAGCGTTCCTAAGATCTATGACGCTCTTCACGTTGATGGCACTGAAACTACTTTAGAAGTTCAGCAACAACTTGGTGACGGCGTTGTACGTACAATTGCGATGGGATCTACTGAAGGTCTTAAACGTGGTTTGAACGTAACTAACACTAACGCGCCGATCTCTGTACCAGTAGGTACAGCGACACTTGGTCGTATCATGGACGTTCTTGGTCGCCCTATCGACGAAGCTGGTCCAGTTGCAACTGAAGAGCGTTTACCAATTCACCGTCAAGCGCCTTCTTATGCAGAACAAGCGGCTTCTACTGACCTTCTAGAAACTGGTATTAAAGTCATTGACTTACTTTGCCCGTTCGCGAAAGGTGGTAAAGTTGGTCTGTTCGGTGGTGCCGGTGTTGGTAAAACTGTAAACATGATGGAGTTGATCAACAACATCGCTAAAGCGCACTCAGGTTTATCTGTATTCGCTGGTGTTGGTGAGCGTACTCGTGAAGGTAACGACTTCTATCACGAGATGAAAGACTCTAACGTTCTAGACAAAGTAGCAATGGTCTACGGTCAGATGAACGAGCCACCTGGTAACCGTTTACGCGTAGCGTTGACTGGTCTGACGATGGCTGAGTACTTCCGTGATCAAAAAGACGAAAACGGTAAAGGCCGTGACGTATTATTGTTCGTTGACAACATCTACCGTTATACACTAGCAGGTACTGAAGTATCAGCACTTCTAGGCCGTATGCCATCTGCAGTAGGTTATCAGCCTACACTTGCAGAAGAGATGGGTGTTCTTCAAGAACGTATTACATCAACTAAGTCTGGTTCGATTACGTCTATCCAAGCGGTATACGTACCTGCCGATGACTTAACAGATCCATCGCCTGCTACAACGTTCGCTCACTTGGATGCAACTGTTGTATTGAGCCGTGACATCGCTTCTCAAGGTATTTACCCTGCGATCGATCCACTTGACTCAACTTCACGTCAGTTAGATCCACTGGTAGTTGGTACTGAGCATTACGAAATTGCTCGTGCAGTTCAAAACGTTCTACAACGCTATAAAGAACTGAAAGACATTATCGCAATTCTTGGTATGGACGAATTGTCAGAAGAAGACAAACTTACTGTATACCGTGCACGTAAGATCCAACGTTTCTTCTCTCAACCGTTCCACGTAGCTGAAGTATTTACTGGCGCGCCTGGTAAACTTGTACCGCTTAAAGAAACGATTCGTGGCTTTAAAGGTCTTCTAGCTGGTGAATACGATCACATCCCAGAACAAGCGTTCTATATGGTTGGTGGTATTGACGAAGTGATTGCTAAAGCCGAGAAACTTTAATTAGCTACCTAATTTAGGAGGTTCTCATGGCGACTATGCAATGTGACGTTGTAAGTGTTCAGGAGTCTTTGTACTCTGGCACTGTAACTATGCTAATTGCAAAAGGTGCTGGCGGTGAGTTGGGTATTATGCCTGGCCACGCTCCGCTGGTAACTTTGCTCCAACCTGGCGCGATCCGCGTTATTTTGGAAAATGGTACAGAAGAATTAATCTATGTATCTGGTGGTGTTCTAGAAGTTCAACCGCACGTTGTTACGGTTCTTGCAGATACTGCAGTCCGTGCAGAAAACTTGGATGAAGCGGCAATTATTGAAGCGCGTAAACACGCTGAACAATTGCTGGCGAATCAAAAGAGCGATTTGGACGCTGCTGCTGCTTTGGCTGCTTTGGCAGAAACTGCTGCACAGTTGGAAACGATCCGCAAAATCAAAAACCGCGCAATGTAATTGCTGGTTTAAGATTGAAGAAACCACCCGAAAGGGTGGTTTTTTTATGAATACTATTTAATGGAATATATTAGTAAATAACTTATATATTTGTTATATCTCATGCTCTTAAAAAATAAATAAGGGGAATTTGGGGTGTCAAATAAAATTATTTTACCGCTATTATTATCATTAGGTTTTGTTGGTTGTGCTTCGGTTCCGAAAGCAGATCCACAAGCAGTGCAGCAACAAAAAAAGATTCAAGCGCCACAAGCAGGTCAAGCAGGAATCTATGTGTACCGCTCGAATAGCGTTGTAGGTGCAGGACTCAAGAAAGATATTTGGGTTAATGGTGAGTGCTTGGGTGAAACTGCACGTGGTGTTTATTTTTATACAGAGGTAGAAGGTGGTAAAACACATATTGTGTCTACAGAATCAGAGTTTTCTCCTAATCACCTGAACGTAACTACACAAAGTGGGAAAAACTATTATGTTCAACAATACATTAAACCAGGTGTATTTGTTGGTGGTGCAAACGTAAAATTGGTTGATGAGACTGAAGGTCAGCAGGCGATTGAAAAATACAGTTTGGCAGTAGGCGGCAAATGTTCTAAGCCTTCTATTCAACTTCCTAAATAATAATTTCCACATCTGTGTTTGCGGTTGCTGCAAGGTGTAAATCGCAAACACTTGCTTTTGATCTAAAGACTTCATTCATCTTTACTTAACCCAGCTCTATATCCATTTTTCCAAACCCTGATAATTTCATTGTTTAATTTTTCATAAAAATAGCCTGAAACATGCCAAGCTGTTCTCATAAAAATAGAATTTAGAGCTGTTCAGGATATTCCTTATGCTCACCACCCTGATAAGTCGCAAAACGCGGCTGTTTACGTTCAAACACCGGTGCTGGACTCGGCCATGGCCATTCACCGAAATGGGTGTCGCGGTAACGTTTAAAGGCAGCGTTCAGTTCATCTTCACTATTTAGTACAAAAGGCCCGCGCATGGCTACCGGTGCACCAATTGGTTCACCTTCAAGCCATAGAATCCGGGATTCGAGTAGTCCACCTTTTAAATGAATCTCGGCATCCGATTTCAATTCGGCCAGATGTTTCACGTCCATCTGCTGACCTTCAAGCTCTAAACTCTTACCCTGATAGAAATAACAGAAGCGGGTCGAACTGGCGCTGGTGGCTGGAATGGTCACTTCAGCTTCGGGCGCTAAGGTAATCAGGTAAATATTCACCTTGTTTTCAGCCGGCGCTGCCCATGAATGGGGTGGGCGTGGCAGGGCATCGGTTTCTTTAAACTGGCCGGAAATTACCCGGATATCAGCTTTCTGGCCTGCCGCATTGGCTTCAATTACATGCGGAATCTGCTCGCGCCATAACATTTTATAATCAGCTGGCTGTTGCTTCTGCTCAGGCGATGAATTAAACCAGATCTGGAACAGTTCCATTGGGTTGGCTTGGTCTTCATGCACGAGTGGAAACATCTCGCAGTGTTCGACGCCATTGCCGGTGGTCAGCCATTGCACATCTCCAGCGGCATAGCGACCGGCATTGCCGAGTGAATCAAAATGATCGACCACACCTTGTTCCACTAAGGTAATGGTTTCAAAACCGGTATGTGGGTGCTCAGGGAAACCGGGCACCACATTGCCATAATACATATTGTATTCTTTATTTTGTGGTGGCGTTTGCGGACCCAGTTGGGCATTGCCAGCCGGAAAATGATCCAGATGATGGGCACAGAAGATAAATGGATCTTTCAGATCTAAACGGAATGTCACCGGTACAACAGAATAAATCAGTGGATGCTGCATGGCAGACCTCTTATTTTTTAAATGAACTCATTATTTTTTTTAAATTTTAACTATCAGAATCAGACCAGAAACTGTCTGAATCAGACAAGCTCACCACCCAGATGGGCAGTGAGCCCGAGGATCAGGATTCAGTTGCTGCCTGATTTTCAGTGTCAGTGTTTGCGCTTTCAGTATTTTCAGCATTCTCTGACTGTAACAGGATGCTGGCCAGTTTCACCATCTCAGATTGTACTGTGCCCATCTGCTGCTGAATTTTGGCAAAGTCGACTTTGCTGAGGTCAATCTGACCATTTAAAAATGGCGAAGCCAGAACCTGTTCATTGGCTTGCAGAATGTTCTGGCGAATATTGTCAATTTCCTGACTTTTTAAATTCAAACTGTTTAAGGCGCTATTAAAGCCCTGTAATTGCTGTTGCAATTTGCTGGCTGCGCTTTGTAGCTGTTGATGATCCTGACTGTTGACGGCCTGTTGCAGCTCGGTCTGGGTCTGGCGTAACTGCTCGACATACTCACCGGCTTTCAGCTGCATATCGGCCACATCGCGCACAATATAAAACATATTGCCGCTTTTTAAATCGGCTTGTGGCGCAGGGCTTTGCTGCTGGGAGGTGATTTCAGTGTCCGGATCGGCTTCCGAAACCGGAGCGCTGGGCTGGTCACAACCGACCAGAAGTAGAGCTGAAGTCAGCAGGCCAAAGGGCAGGAGAAAATGGGAAAAGGCGCGTTTCATGGCAAGATCAATCACAATTTTTATCTTGCAGTTTAATATAGGGGCTTTAATTAAATAAAAAACAGATTGTTGCAAAGCAATAACAATTTTCCAGGGCAAACAGGCGGTGTGATGAGCGTGGCTTATGGATGTCTAGATCTATAAAAAAAGAGGGCCGCGACCCTCTTTGTTACTGTAAACAATTAACGCGCCAGTTCGGCATTAATCGCATCGACAATACGTGGGTCATCGGCCTGAATATCTGGGGCAAAACGTGCCACCACTTCGCCTTCTTTATTGATCAGGAATTTCTCGAAGTTCCATAGCACTTCAGGTGGTTCATTTGGGGTCAGACCATAATCCACCAGATCTTTCCACCACGGGCCTTCACCGATTCGCTCAGGAATGGCTTGAGTCAGGCGAGCATATAGCGGATGTTTATCTTCACCCACCACTGAAATTTTGGCGAATAACGGGAAATCTACCTGATAATTCAGCGAACAGAACTGCTGGATTTCTTCATTGCTGCCGGGTTCCTGCGCCAGAAAGTCATTGGCCGGGAAACCGAGAATTTCCAGACCTTGTTCTTTTTTCTGCTGATAAAGCTTTTGCAGACCTTCATATTGCGGCGTCAGACCGCATTTAGAAGCCACGTTTACAATCAGCAGCACCTTGCCTTGATACTGGTTCAGTGTGGTTTCTTCACCCTGAATGGTCACGACCGGAATGTCATATACAGATGCCATGTGTTTATCCTAAAGTGATTTATTGTCGTTCTCTGTTGTAACGGGCTTTGCCCAATCCCGCAAGACCTATTGCTGCGGCTTTTGGCAGATTTTTGTATAGCGCTGTGTCAATGCGGCATATTTTAAGCAGGTGCGGAATCCCAGCAAAGTGGAGTGATGGAGCAATTTGAACGCAGCACAAGATTTCACCATCGCGAACTGCCCCAAAGCAGTTAAATTGGACTAGAATGAGGGCACAAGGAAAGTTTAAAAATAAAGTGAAAAGGCATTCATTCAGCGCAGGAAGCAGCGTCTGCTTCAGGCCGATCGACTCAACAAGGAACAGAATATGACACAGCAAGAAAAAATGCTGTCTTGGGCCATTCTTTTACCGGTCAGCGCGGTACTGATCTGGTCACTGAATATTGTCGTGACCCGCTATGTGACCGACTTTATCTCGCCGGTGAGCATCAGTTTTTATCGCTGGTTTTTTGCCTTTCTGATTCTGACCCCGTTTATTTTGCCGCGGGTGATCCGTGAACGCGCCCTGATTGTACCGCATCTGAAACAGCTGGCAGTGCTGAGTGCCTTTGGACTGGTGCTGTATCAGGGACTGGCCTATACCGCTGCGCATTACACCACCGCCACCAATATGGGCATTATTAATGCCTTTATTCCGATTTTTACCATTTTTGTGTCGATGCTGATTCTGTGCGATATTCCGAATCGCTACGCCATTATTGGCAGCCTGTTGTCCTTTGCCGGGCTGATCTATGTGATGGGGCAGGGCAATCCTTGGGGCTTGCTGCATGCCGGTGGTCAGTGGGGCGATCTGCTGATGATTATTGCCGTGTTTTTCTATGCCTTTTACGGGGTTTTTCTGAAAAAATGGCAGCTGCAGATTCCGTTAATGCTGAGCCTGTATGTGCAGATTCTGTTTGCACTGCTGTATCACCTGCCGTTTGTGGCCTGGTTGGGTCTTGATGCTATCAATATGGCCAATGCCGGCAGCGTGATCTACGCCAGTATTTTTCCTTCATTAATTGCCCCTTTGGTGTGGATGATGGCGATTCAGCGTCTGGGACCGAACCGCACCAGTATCTTTATGAACCTGATGCCGGTGTTTACCGCTTTAATTGCCTTTGTCTGGTTAAAAGAGGCCTGGACCATTTATCACAGTATTGGTGGGGCGATTATTCTGTTCGGAATTGTGCTGGCCCAGAAAAAAACTGTGGCGCCAGTGCTGCTGAAAGCTAAATAATTGCCTAAAAAACGAACAAACAAACTTAATTTTTTGCTTGAATGATCTCGTGAATAAAGGCAAATAGACTTTAGTCGAGGAGAGTAGCTTTTAGCTTCTTTAAAAAGCACTTTAAAAAGAGCAAGATAATTTGAACTTTTTCAAATAATGGTTGATTAATCATAGGTTTAAGCTGCTTTTTAAGAGCTAAAATATATTTGTTTTTTTTAAACTATTCACCCATAATACGCTCCATCGCAGATCAGCGACTGTTGCTGATTTGCCCAGAGATTTCGATACCCTCTGGATGTGATTGATACACATCCTTTTTTATGCTCAACCATCCCTATATGGTTGAGCTTTTTTTTGCCTGAAATTTCTTTCATTTCTGGCCCGATCTTCAGTCACGAATCACGGCACCGGTTTCAGCATCCAGAATACGGCTAGGTAACTGGCTGAGTCCCAAATCGCCATTTAAATAATTCAGCTGATTGCCAAAATACTGGCTGGCCTCTTGCAGGGAGCGCGCCGGTTCCTGTCCGGCCGGATTGGCACTGGTCGATACAATAAAGCCGCTAAAGGCATGACATAGCGCGACACAGAGCGGATGCGTGGTTACACGTACCGCGACTTTAGGATGCTGGCCTTTAATCCAGCTGGGAATATGCTCACCTGCCGGCAACAACCAGGTGGTAGCACGCTCTGCGGGTGGATTGAGCCAGGAGTCGATCACCTGTTGACGCTGTGGTTCGGCCAGGTTGTGCAGCAAATGTTCTACCTGGGAAATATGACCGGCCAATAAAATCACGCCTTTTTCAATCGGACGCTGTTTTAGTTGCAGAATCTGCATGAATGCATCTTGGTTATACGGGTCACAGCCGAGACCCCAAACTGCCTCTGTAGGATAGGCCAGCACCTGTCCTTGCTGTAGACAAGTGGCTGCTTCGGCAACAGAGGTTGTAATCATGTGGTACACCTTTCGAGGTTATGCGGGGTGTACTATTGTGAACCTTATTGTGATGGACGACAACGCAGATATAGCCCCGATTGCTGCATTGCCATTCCGAGCAGCTCCAGTTCCATTAACTGCGCGGTTAAATGGGCGGTTTCCTGTTGCAGTTCGCTGGCCAGCTGGTCCATATTTTTACCGACCCAGTCCAGCTGGCTGTATAGGGCCAACAGATGTTCGGGTAAGGTCGGGTGGGCAGCTGCAGATGCTGTAGCGGATAAGGTCGCCTGCTGCTGGCTCAGCCATTGGGTTGGCAAGGCCAGATCTTCAATGACCTGTTCCGGATGATCAACCAGAATCGCGCCTTCCCGAATCAGTTGATGGCAGCCCTGATGAAATTCACTGTAAATATGACCGGGAATGGCAAACACGGTTTTACCTTGCTCGGCCGCCAGTTTGGCGGTAATCAGCGAGCCGCTGTCCAGCGTGGCTTCGGCTACAATCACTCCCAGGCTAAGTCCACTGACAATGCGGTTACGCCGTGGAAAATGCTGCTGTAGCGGTTTGGTCTGTGGCAGGAACTCACTGATAATAGTGCCATGCCGTTGCAGAATCTGGTCACGCAGACCCTGGTGTGTGGCCGGGTAGGTGAGGTCGAGACCAGTACCCATCACGGCAATGGTACGTTGATGTTTCAAGCCACCCTGATGGGCTGCTTCATCAATGCCTTGCGCCAGGCCACTGTTAATAAAAAAGCCTTTTTCACTTAAATAATAGGCAAAGTCATAAGCCACCTGCCGGCCATGCGGACTGGCTTTGCGACTGCCGACAATTGCCACTTGCGGCTGAAGTAAAGGTTGTGCCTGTCCTTGGCCAAATAAAATTGGTGGCTTGTCGGTATAGGGCAGCAGTTGGGTGGGGTAACCGACATCTTCGGGAATAAGAATAAAATCGGTATGTTGCTGGATGCGCTGCAGCAAGTGCTGGAAGTCGGCTTGTGCCTGTGCTTGATGAAAATCCCGTGCGCGTTGCAGATGGTTCTGATGCAGTCCCAGTTCTGCCCAGCGCTGCAGGTTGCCGGCTTCGGTGGCCGCAGCCGCCGAACCGAAGTGCCGGATTAATTTATAAAAGCTGGGGAGTGAATGCTGAACCAGATACCACAGGCGAATCGTTGCGAGATGACCGGGTGATATCGTATTCAGCATGGCTCATCCCTCAGTCTTAATCTTCCATAATCGGTGGCTGAATACCGGCCCCGACTTTAATTGGTAGTTCGCTGTCCAGAATATAGGCATAGCTGAGCTGGTCAAAGGTTTTAAAGACCATGGCATAGCCAATACGCTCGCCTGGCAGCTGCACCCGTTCACGGGTTTTCGGATCGGTGACCACTTCGCCTTTTTGAGTTACAGCAAATACATGACCGGATTGCACGCCGTGCGCCTGACCACGGTCAATGGTGACCACACTGTGTTTAGCCGCGGTCCCAATTGAACCCATCACGCGTACCACCTGGCCATCTGCTGCAATGTGTTCGGCATTGGTCGGGTAGAATAGGGTTGGTAACATCGGGTCATATTCTGGCAGCACACGATCGCCACGACGCACTTCGGCATTGTAGGTATCGGTCAGTTCCAGGGTGGTAATATCATTTTCACCGCGTACTGCAATACCGGATGCAACCTGAGTCAGCTCCAGACCGGCATTGTATTTTTTACCGTTGGCATCGGTGAAGATATACGGTTCGCCTTCACGATACACAGCATAACGCTGGCCAACTTGCAGACCCTGACCGCGGGCATAGACATTCTGGCCTTTGGCCGCCAGGACACGCTGATCCGCCGTGCCTAAAATATAAGGCGTCTGTTGCAAAGATTCAGGGGTAATAATGCTGGTACGTTCCAGCCAGTGCTGGATGTACTCCAGTGGAATCACCGGAATGGTATTGTTGAGTGACTCGACCCGGATTTGCGGCTGCAGGCTGGTGGTGTTACCGGTATAACGACGGATAATACCTTCACAGCCATCACCTTCATCTTTACCAATGATCGGGCGGCCATCATAGGTACACATCAGCAGGCGATCTCCCGGGAAAATCCAGTGCGGATTTTTCACGTGCTTGTTGCTGGCCCAGATTTCACGCCAGCGCAGCGGGTTTTGCAGAAACTTCTTGGAAATATCCCACAGCGTATCGCCTTTTTTCACCACATACACATTTGGTGCATTGGCCTGTAAGGTCGGTGGGTTGATATTGCGTGCCGGTGCGGCCTGTACAGTACTGACTGCGCCCACCCCAAAACTGAAACAGACAGCAAGTGCCAGCGCCTGCTGTTTTAACCCCAAGGCACGAAAAGAAGATGTGCCCTTCAAAACCTTTTTCATTATCATAATTCCTAAAATTATGTATGTAGTTGCGTTATAATAACGATCTTACATACATTTTTTCGATGAAGCATTCCTTCATTCGGTTATTTGACCAATGGCAAAGCTGAGGACGTAATATGGCCTTATTACCTATTTTAAGTTTCCCCGATCCCCGTCTTCGTACCATTGCACAACCCGTCGAAGAAGTTACTGATGAAATTCGTCAGCTCGCCGCAGATATGTTTGAAACCATGTATGAAGCGCCCGGCATCGGGCTGGCTGCAACGCAGGTTGACCGTCATATTCAGCTGATTGTTATGGATCTGTCTGAAAACAAAGACCAACCGATGGTATTCATTAACCCCAAAATTACCCCATTGACTGAAGAAACCCAGCCTTATGAAGAAGGCTGCTTGTCAGTGCCTCAAATATACGACAAAGTTGAGCGTCCGTCACGTGTAAAAATTGAGGCAATTAACCTTGAAGGTCAAGCATTTGAGTTAGAAGCGGACGGACTTCTCGCTGTCTGTATCCAACATGAAATGGATCACTTAAATGGTAAGCTTTTTGTCGATTATCTGTCGCCATTAAAGCGCCAGCGTGCCCGTGAAAAAGTCGAAAAAGTGGTGCGTCAGCGTCAGAAAGTGGCGGTTAAACGCTAAACAGCCCTGCGACCAAAAGATCAGGACAAAACAGCCCAATTTCGATTGGGCTTTGTTATACTTGGGCCAGTCAAAAGCAGGAATATATGTTTGTTGATTCGTAGTGGTTTACTGCTCTCACTGATGGCAGTATTTTTACAGATTGCTGTTTTTTTACAGCCTTTGCTGCCGAAAGCCTATCAGGTGGCACCGGTCTGTGAAACCATTACGCGTGCGCTTTTATTGCCGGTTGATCATTCAGCGCATGGACATGCCCATTCCGAACATCTGTACAGTCAGCATCAACCAGTCATTTCAGATGACGGGCATAATCATCATGATGCCAATCATCAATGCCAGTACTGTACCGTGTACGGCAATCTCGTTTTACCGCCAGAACTCAGTGTGAAAGAAGTGCTTGATCGTATTCAAGTGCGTTTTATCGCTTTTGAAAAAGCTTTCCAGCATGTCTGGTTTGCACTGCAACGACTATTTCTTATTCCTCAGGGTAGGGCACCGCCACTGTTTGCATAAAACCGCGTTTGTTTTGCTTGGGTCTTGAATGACTTAAGCCGTGTTTTATATGTATTCCAGTGAGAAATGAAAAATGGCTCAGCCAAAATTCTTTTTACAGCCTCTTGCGGCTGCGATTTGTGTTGCTTGTTATTCACCAGTTGTGTTTGCAGAAACCCCAACACCCGTCCAAAGTCTGGCACCTATTGTGATGACTGCGCATCAGGGCAATGATGCCAACGGCCTGATTGTCCGTGCCGATCCGAAACAGCCAATTCAACCGATTCCAGCCACCGATGGTGCAGATTATCTGCAAAGTATTGTCGGTTTTAGCGCGGTCAACAGTGGCGCCGGCACCAATGGCGATGTAACTTTCCGGGGCATGTTTGGTTCGCGGATTAAAATTCTGACCGATGGCACAGAAAACCTGGGTGCCTGTCCGAGTCGTATGGATTCACCGACCTCCTATATTTCACCAGAAAGTTATGACCAGATTTCGGTAATTAAAGGCCCACAAACCGTGCAATATGCCAATACCGGTTCAGCTGCCACCGTGATTTTTGAGCGCCGTCCGGAACAGTTTGATGAAGATCAGCACTATCGTGGTCAACTGAGTGTGCTGGCCGGTTCATTTGGCCGTCTGGACCATAATATTGAGGTTGCAGCAGGCGACGAGCAGAAATATATTCGCCTAAATAGCAACCGTTCGGTATCGAATAGCTATCAGGATGGTGAGGGCAATACCGTGCCATCGGACTGGGAACGTTGGAATGCTGATGTAGCACTGGGCTGGACCCCGGATGCAGACACCTGGGTTGAATTGACCGGAGGGAAAGCCGATGGTGAAGCGGTGTATGCTGGCCGGATGATGGATGGTTCTAAATTTGCCCGTGAAAGTCTGGGTTTACGCATTGAAAAACAGAACATCACTGATGTGATCAAGAAAATTGAAGCGCAGATTAACTATAACTTTAATGATCATGTGATGGACAATTATAGTCTGCGTAAAGTGGGAATGGCAGAACACCACATGACTAAAGAGCTGGTAGAAGCTAAATCTGCCATGAATGTGACTCGCCGTACTTTAAATGCCCGAATGGCCGTCACTCATGAATGGGAAAAGTTGCAGTTTATTACCGGTGTGGATAGCCAGAATAATAAACATGGCAAAGGGATGTATTCTGCAACCATGCCAGGTATGAACTCGCCTGTTAAAACAGATATGGAGTTTCAGTCTTATGGTGGTTTTGGTGAGTTGAGCTATCAACTCAACGATCATAATAAGTTGGTTTCAGGTGTGCGTGTTGATCAGGTCGAAGTAGACGCAGTACAAACGGCTCAACAACGTAAAGAAACCTTACCAAGCGGTTTTATTCGTTTGGAAAACCAGCATCCTCATCATGATGCTAAAACCTATATTGGTTTAGGTTATGTAGAACGGATGCCAGATTATTGGGAACTGTTTAGTCCCGTTTCAGGAAATGGCAATACCAATACCTTTAAAAACATTGATACTGAAAAAACACTACAGCTAGATTTTGGTTATCAGCATGAGCATGGTGCATTTAGCTCCTGGGTGTCTGCATATGCAGGGTTGATTCAGGATTTTGTACTGACCGATTATCTGCCAACAGGCCGTATGGGTATGCTGGAAGCACATACCCAGAATGTCGATGCCACGATTGCGGGTGCAGAAGCGGGGCTGGCATATCAATTTAGCGATGCGATTCAGGCAGATGTTAGCGCAATGTATGCCTGGGGTGAAAACACCACTGACAATACGCCGTTACCACAGATTGCACCGCTTGAAGGCCGTGTAAACTTACGTTATATCCAGGATCGTTATACCTTGGGTGCCTATTGGCGAATCGTAGATGGTCAAAACCGGATTAGCCAGAACCAGGGCAATATTGTGGGCTATGACTTGAAAGAAAGCGCAGGTTTCGGCACCTTATCTTTAAACGGCACATACCATCTTTCCGATGGGGTTGATCTTTCTGTGGGAATTGACAACGTTCTGGATAAGACGTATACCGAGCATCTCAATAAAATGGGGAATGCAGGTATTGGTTTAGCCGCCAACGAGCAATTCAATAATGTGGGCCGTAATTATTGGGCACGAATGAGCTTTAAATTCTAATTAGCTCGAAATGCAGACAAAAAGCAGGGCGAAAGTCCTGCTTTTTATTTTTAAAATTTTATAAAATTTATTTATTTCAATAGCTTAATATAAATTGATATTTCCAAATAAAATAACGAATATTTTTCTTAAAATATTTTTTATAAATAAAACAATTATTTATAAATTTTTTGGATTATAAAATAAACACACGTTTCAGAAGTTTTAAAAAAGGTATTGCAACCCCTCTGAAATCCTGTAAAATGCACATCCATCGGCGGTGATGTTGATAAAAACTTGTTGATAAACAAGGATTTAGCTAAAATGGTTGAGTTCTGGTTTAGGTGGTAAGTTTAGAAATAAAATCAACATTGCATGTTGACTTTCTA